>NZ_AP024650.1:312193-624386 GCF_019977275.1 Arthrobacter sp. StoSoilB19
GGTGCCGCTGACCGGGCCATCCTCTTCTGCGGCACCGGAATCGGCGTGGCGATCGCTGCGAACAAAGTGGACGGCATCCGCGCCACCGCTGCCCACGACTCCTTCTCCGTGGAACGCTCCATCCTGTCCAACGACTGCCAGGTGCTCACCATGGGCCAGCGCGTGGTGGGCATCGAGCTCGCACGGCGGCTTGCGAAGGAATGGATCGGCTACACGTTCGATCCGACGTCGGCCTCCGCCGGGAAGGTCAAGGTCCTCACCGACTTTGAGGGCTGCTAGCGCTGGCGCGAAGCTGGGCGGGCTTACCCGTCCAGCTTCGCGCGGAGCCCTCCGATGATGACGTCGAGCCCGAAGTCGAACGCATGGTTGCCGCGCTCCGCCGGAGGGCCGGCATGGCTGACGGCGCGCTTGAGCGTGGGATAGCCCTCCGCCGGCGGATCCCAGACGACGTCCGGCGCGGCCAGATCCAGGGCCGCGCCCAACGCAAAGCTGTCAATCGTGGAAATCGCCGACACCACGTCCCGGCCACGGAAACCGGCAGCCTCCAAGGCAAGCGCGAGGTCCTCGTAAAGCCCGATGACCTCGGGGTCGGTAATGGACTGGAGCACCATCAGGGGTGCCAGCCGCGGATGGCGGGCAAAGGCGTCCCGGTAGGCGCGGATCAGGATCCGCAGGGCACCTTCCCAGTCCTCATGGTCCACCGGCGGATACGGCTCCTCGGTGATGATGCGGTGCCTGAGCAGTTCCAGGATCTGGTCCCGTCCCGAGACATGGTTGTAGATCGAGGACTGACTCACGCCGATCTTCCTGGCGAGTTTGGGAAAGCTGAAATCCCCGCTCTGGTCCACCAGTTCAAGTGCGGCCGTCGTGAGGGCCTCCACGGAAATCAATGGGAGGGGCGGGCGGCCCATCGGTTCTCCTGACTGCAGCTCTTGGACATCGGCTCCAGCCTAGCGGGCTGACACATATCCGCCCGTGCCGGCAAAACTATTGTGCTCTGGACCACTTGGTCCCATACTAAACGAAAGCCTTTCGTTTAAGTGGGCTTCAAGGAAAGGACAGAGCTGTGCCCGAGACCAAAACAAAACCAATTGCGCCGTCCGTGGATGGCGCACTCAAGCGCAATGCCCTGGGCACCGGAGGCATAGCCTTCCTGGTGATCTCGGCTGCGGCACCCCTGACAGTGATGGCGGGCGTAGCCCCGGTGGCGATCGGAGTAGCGGGCATCGGCGCCCCTGCCGGTTACCTCCTGGCGGGCATCGTCCTGACCCTCTTCGCCATCGGGTTCATGGCGATGACGCGCCACGTCAAAGCCTCCGGCGGCTTCTACACTTACATCTCGATTTCTTTGGGAAAGACCGTGGGGCTGGCGTCCGCCATCCTTGCGATCGTCTCCTACAACTGCCTCCAGATCGGCGTCTACGGGCTCTTCGCCGTCCAGACGCATGACATGCTGCAGGTCCTCTTTGGGCTTGAGGTTCCGTGGCCCGCCATTGCCCTCATCGCCGTCGCGGCTGTCTGGTTCCTGGGATACCGGGGGATCGACGTGGGCGCCAAAGTCCTCGGCGTCCTCCTGGTCGCGGAAACGGGCATTCTCGGCGTGATGGGCGTGGGCATCCTCAGCAGCGGTGGCGCACACGGTATCAGCCTGGGCTCCTTCAGCGCCGGGCAGGCCTTTGGACCTGGCGTCCTGGCAATCCTGGGCATCTGCTTCGCCGCCTTCATGGGCTTTGAATCCACGGTGTTGTACCGCTCCGAAGCCCGCAACCCGGATCAGTCCGTTCCCCGCGCCATGTACATCGCGGTGGGCTTCATGTCCGTGTTCTATGCCTTCATCGTCTGGGCCGTCATCCAGGCCTTTGGCGACGACCAGGTGGTGGAAGCCGCGGGCGAACTGTCCGGCGGGATGTTCTTCCAGACCATAGGGCAGTATGTGGGACCCTGGGCTGAAACTGCCATGTACGTCCTGATCGTCACCAGCGTCTACGCATCACAACTGGCGTTCCACAACGCCATCAACCGCTATGTCTACATGCTGGCCAGGGACGGGGTCCTGCCGGCGTTCCTCGGCCGCACGCACCACCGGTTCAGGTCACCGCACCGTGCCGGGCAGCTGCAGACCATGTTGGCAGCGGTGGTCATCACTGTTTGCGCCATCCTGAACGCGGACCCGTACCAGCAGCTCCTGATCTGGGTGAACACCCCGGGCATCTTCGGCATCGTGGGCCTCCAGGGGCTGGTGTCCGTGGCAGCATTCCTGTACCTCCGCCGGAACCCTGCTGCTGCCCGCAACAAACTCCTCGCCCCGCTCAGCCTCGTATCAGCGGTCCTGCTCTTCGGCGTCGTCCTCCTCATCGCACTGAACATCGAACTCCTTACCGCGGCCGACGCCCTGACCAACACCATCCTGATCCTGGTTACGCCTGTGGTGTTCGCCGGGGGCCTGCTGGCCGCCCGGTGGCTGCGCCGCCGTCGTCCTGCCACCTTTGACCGCATTGGAAGCTTCGAAGCACATGAATGACATGAATCCTGACCTGATTATCCTTGCCGGCACAGTCCACACCATGGACGGGACACCCAATGGACCTGCGCCCCAGGCTGTAGCGGTCCGGGACGGGCACATCCAGGCGGTTGGAACGCGGCGCGACGCGCAGTCCTGGGGTCCGGCCGAGGTCATCGATTTCGGTGACGCCGTCCTTACCCCGGGGTTGGTCGACTGCCACGTCCACCCCGTCATGGGCCTGGACATGACACGCGGCTGCGACCTCTCCGGCATCACGGACCTTGCCGCCGTGCGCGCCTTGCTGCGGGCAGAGGCGGCGGCAACGCCGGCGGGCGAATGGGTCCGCGGCTGGGGACTCGACCCAAATGCCTTCGGGTCAGCGCCGCCGCACCGGGAGCTGATCGACGACGTCGTGGCCGGCCGCCCGGCCGTGATCCGGCTGTTCGATGCCCATTCCGCCCTGGCGAGCACGGCGGCGCTGGAGACCGCCGGCATCACCGGGCCACGGCACTTCGACCAGGCAGCGGAAGTGGTCTGCGACGGCAGGGGGAACCCCACCGGTCTCCTGCTCGAAGCCGCGGCTTTGGACCTGGTCCTGAAACATATGCCCCAGGAGACTTTCCAGGAACGGAAGCGCCGGCTGGGTGAGCTCTTTGATTCGTTCTCCCGGGCAGGCCTGACAGGCATCCATGTCATGGACTGCGGGGAGGGAACCCTGGAGCTCCTTGCCGCCCTTGAGAACGATTTGGCCGGATGCGGCAGGGGCCTGCCGGTGCGCGTGCGGGTTTCGCCATGGTGCATGCCGGGAAGCGGGGAGGCCGACTGGCGGCGGCTGGTGGAGCAGGTCAGGACTGCTCGGGGCTCCCGGTGGGAAGTGGCCGGAATCAAGCTGTTCGTGGACGGCACGGTGGACAACGGCACGGCCTGGCTTTTTGAGCCCGACAGCCACGGCCAGTCCGTCGCACCCTTTTGGCCAAGCCCGGAGGAGTACAACCGGGCCATCAGGTTCTTCGCAAGCCAGGGCATTCCCACCGCAACCCATGCCATCGGTGACGCCGGCGTGGCGGCAGTGCTGGCAGCGTTCGAGGATCTTCCGGCGGACCTGCCCCGGGCTCCGCACCGGATCGAGCACCTTGAAACGGTCCCGGACGGACTCATCCAAAGGTTCGCCGGTTCCGGCCTGATCGCCAGCATGCAGCCCAGCCACTGCACCCACTATTCGCGCGCGGACCAGACGGACAACTGGTCAAGGCGGTTGGGAAAAGAACGGGCGGACCGTGGATGGCGGTCCGCTGACCTCCGGTCCGCAGGCGTAACGCTCGCGCTTGGCTCCGATTGGCCTGTCGCCCCCTTTCCGCCCCTTCCGATCCTCGCAGACGCGCAACTTCGGCGGCGGTCGGGCCACCCGGATGAACAGCCGATTGTGCCGGGCCAGGCGCTCACAGCACGCCAGGCGCTGGAAGGCTACACCTCGCACGCGGCCGAAGCTGCAGGGGAGCGGACGGTATCGGGCTCGGTAACGGTGGGCAAGCGCGCTGATTTCACCGTTTTCGACGTTGATCCACTGTCAACGGCCCCTGATGAGCTGGCGCAGGGTCACGTGCTGGCCACTGTGGTGAACGGCCTGCTGCAGCACTGTTCCGTGGGCGTCGCCGGCTAGCGGCGGCGGATTTTGCTCCAGGGGTTTTGCCCCAGCCCCCGCCGCGCGGGGGCTGGGCTTACGTGATCCCCCTTCCTAGACTGGGGTGATGATCACAGTCACCGGAAGTGTGGAAACCAACCTGTCCGCGGAGAAGGCCTTTGCCTTCATGAGTGAGTTCGAGAACACCCCCAAGTGGGACCCCAACACGCCCGTCATGGACAAAACCACCCCGGGGCCGGTGGCCGTGGGGCACAAGTACCATGCCGAGTCCGAGTTCCGGGGGAAGCGCCAGACCCTGGTCTACGAGGTCATCGAGCTGACCGACAACCACATCAAGCTGCGCGGCGAGAACAAAACTGTGACTTCCTTCGATTCCATCGACGTCACCCCCAACGGGACCGGTTCGGTGGTGAAGTACACGGCCGAGTTCAGCATCAAGGGACCGGCCAAGATCATCCAGCCCCTCCTGAAGCCCGCCTTCATGTCGCTGCGGGATCCGGCGCTGAACGGCATCCGGGACACCCTCAACGCGCTGGCAGCAGCCTGACGGCTTCGAAAAACTCCCTGATCTCATGGCGGGGGTCGGCTTCAAGCCGGGACTCGCCGTCGAGCACCATGGTGCGCCGCTGCCCTCCAACTCCCGGCCACGGAAGGCGTTCCGTGCCAGGTGACCCGGTTCCGGCGAAGGCCGCCCAGGCCCGGCTCATGGCGTCGCTGAGGGGCGCCGGTGCCTTGCCCCGTGTGAGGAAGGCGGCCTCCGGCGCGTCCAGGTGCCGGAAGACGAATGGGATGTCCAGGGCGTGGCAGGCACCCAGTTTCCCGCCCATGGCCGGGCTGCGCCATGTGAACAGGTAGGCGAAGTCCTTCCCGGCGGCTCCTTCACCGGTCGCTCCGTGGGCCAACCGGCCTGCGGCAGCCGCCTGCCTCGCGTCCAGCAGCCGGTTGCTGGGCTGGCGGTAAAGGGAATCCGCGATGGCGGCTTCCAGGAGTTCCTTGCCTGACGGTTCCCTGCCCAGCACCCTGGTGAGCGCCTCCGTATAGCCGGGGGCAAGCGCCGGCGGCACCCCCGCTCCGCACAGCACGGCGGCTGCACGGTCCGGGTAGCCCGGGTCCGACCCCGTGTCCGGGCGCATCTCGACGGCGAATGAGCCCTCGTTCAGGTTGGTGCCGATCAGCAGGTCCACCCCGAAGTTGACCCCGTTGCCGATACTTTCCAGCGGTGGCAACGGAAGCGACGGCGTGCCCACCGTGGGCTGGAATGGCAATGGAACCGCGAAGGACTCCGCCGCAGCACGCTGTTCCAGGGCGGCCTGCGCTTCCAGCAGCCGCTCCACAGGGACGGTCAGCAGTTGGTTGGCGGAGGAGGCATCCAGACCACACAACTCAAGGAATGTGGCGCTGATCCGCGCCGAGTCCTCCGGCCGGCGGCAGCGCTCGGCCGTGCCGCTTTGCATGATGGCCCGGCGGAAGAGCCCTTCCGACGCCGGCATGCCCAGCAGGGTGCCGATGGCTGCGGCGCCTGCGGACTCCCCGAAGATGGTCACGTTGTGCGGGTCGCCGCCGAAAGCGCCGATGTTGCGGCGGATCCAGCGCAGGGCCTCAAGCTGGTCCAGCAGGGCGAGGTTGGACGAATCGCCGTAACCGGGCCCCAGCAGGTCCGCCAGGTGCAGGAAACCCAGCGCGCCCAGGCGGTAGTTGATGGATACCAGCACCACGCCCGCCGCAGCCGCCAGCCGGGCGCCGTCGTACATTGCGTCACTGTTGGCGCCCATGAGGTAGGCGCCGCCATGGATCCATACCATTACGGGCCTGGCCGGGCCTTCCGTTGCCGGCGTCCAGATGTTCAGGTTGAGGCAAGCCTCTTCGCTCCAGGTGCGCGGCGTAGTGCCGGGAGGGGCATGGGACTCGGGATTCTGGGGCGCGGCGGGGCCAGGTGCGGTGCAATCAAGCACCCCGCTCCATGGCGATACCGGTACCGGCGGGCGGAATCGGTTGCTTCCCGACGGCGGCTCCGCGTAGGGGATGCCAAGGAACCGGTGGACGGTGGTCCCGTCAGTCTCAAGTGAATTGCCCAGGACGGATCCGTCCGGAGTGGAGAGGGGCGTCATGGTTGACAGGTTACGACACGGGCGAAGGTAGGCTGGCATCACCGTTCGGCAGTGGGCGGCCACAGAGGTGTGGCTTTTAACCAATGTCCGGGAGGTAAGACGCGTGCTCCATGCCGGCGTGCCTGAAGACGAGGATTTTGCAGACGTTGCCCTGCATCTCCAGGAGTCCTTCCTGCAGAACCCTGAAGTTGAGGCATTTCTCCAGGATCTTGCAGCCTACGCGGCGGCCCGGCTTGGCGGGGAGGGGCACGTGTGCTCCTGCGAAATCGTGGTGCTGCGGCCCAAAAAACCCGCGGCATGTGCCAGCAGCCACCGCAGTGCACAACTCCTCTGCCAGCTGGAGGCCACGCTTGGCGATGGTCCCGGCGCCACGGCCATGCGGGCAGGAAAGACAGTGCTGGTTTCCGACCTCCGGCGCGAAGACCGCTGGCCGGAGTATGTCCACGCTGTCCAGGAGCAGGGCTTCCGCTCGGTATTGAGTATCCCCGCGCTGCTGGAAGGCGATTCCCAGGGCGTGATTACGTTCCACTGTTCACAGCCCCTCGTCTTTGGCAGCCATGGCATCGGTGCCGCGGAAGCGTTTGTCCGGCAGGCCTCCAAGGGGCTGACACTTGCCCTGCGGATGCTGAAGCTGGAAGAGACCAGGGACGGCATGAGCGCCGCCATGCAGACGCGTACCGTGATCGACCTGGCAACCGGGGCCATCATGGCGCAGAACCGGTGCAGCCAGGCTGCGGCCTTCAAGCTGCTGCGGGACGCGTCCAGCACGCGGAACATGAAACTCCGGGATGTTGCGGCCGCCGTCGTCGCGTCAGTCGCCGGCGCCGCGGACACCTTCACCTACTTCGACGAGTAGGGATCCTTCCGTTCCGGGTCACGGTGTTCCGGCTGCAGGGTGGAAAGGGCGGAACCGCTGAGCGGAGCACGGAGCGGCAGGCCTTCGGAAGCGCAATGTTCGTTGACAGCCTGCGCCAGTGCGTCGCGTTCCTTCGTTGAAAGGGCGGCTTCGCCTGCGCAGTAGTCCCGGATGAGCTGTTCAGAGGCGTCCCCGCCCAGCCCAACGAACTCCAGCCACAACTGTGCCAGATCCAGCCGGTACTCCTTTATCAGAGCGCCGGTCAGGGCCTGCTGGTCCACGGCATCCATCGTCACGTCCTTGCCTTTGGTTGCACTCCTACGGTTGGGATTCGGAACCGGCGGCACCGTGGATGGGAAATGATCCAGGAAAATCCACAAGGGGAATTGACCCAGGCAGGCCGTGGGACCTTTGCCCCTAGGCAGGCAACTCCCGGAAGCAGTCAACTGGAGTGTCCGGAGCAGGCGAGTACACCCGGCGAGCACAACAGGAGGCAGAGACCATGGGCGCATGTGATGTCTGCGGCAGCAGCGAGGGCCGCATGTTCACCGTCAATATGGGGAACCAGACAGGCACGTTCGACAGCTTCGAATGCGCCATCCACATGATGGCTCCCGCATGTGAGCACTGCGGTTGCCGGATCCTGGGCCACCCCGTGGAAAGCCAAGCAGGCATCTACTGCTGCCTGCACTGTGCCAAGGAAGCAGGGAATCCCCACCAGTCCGCCAAACCTGAGCACTCCACGGTGGCCGTTCCGGCACACGGTGCATCAGCGGGTCAGGCCTAGTCCCGCCGGCACTACCGCAACAGGAAAAGGGAAGCCGTGGCCGGTAACGGAAGCTTCAGGATCGTGGTGGGCGTGGACGGTTCCGACCAGTCCCGGTCGGCAATGGACTGGGCCATCGAGGAGTCCAGGCTGCGCAAGGGTGAGGTCCAGGCGTTGACCGCCTGGAGCTTTCCTTATGTCAGCGATGCCCTGGGCACCGCCTGGGACTACGAGATCTTCCAGAAGGACGCCCAAGCGATCCTGGAGGCGGAGCTTGAGCGCATCAAGGACCAGGGCGTGACGATCACAGGACGGGTCGTGGAAGGCAACCCGGCAGCGGCACTCATTGACGCCTCCCGCGATGCCGACCTGGTTGTCGTCGGCTCCCGGGGCCATGGCGGATTTACCGGCATGCTGCTCGGCTCTGTATCCCACCAGACCATCCACCATGCGCACTGCCCGGTACTGGTCATCCGCGAGCCTGCCGCAGATTAGGACGGACCTTCCACCTTTCGGTGAATGGAAAGTGTCGTCGTGTGATGCTGCCTGCGCTGCAAGGCTTGCAGGATGGACATGATTCGGATTGAACCCCGGTGCCGCGTGATTGTCGACAACGACTGGGCCGGTGACCCCGACGGCCTGCTTGGACTGGCCCACCATGCCCTGTCCCCGGCAAACAGGATCGCAGCCGTCACAAGTTCCCTGACGAATCCGATGTTCGGGGTGCCGGAGGGCAGATCCCAGCGGGGCGCCTGCCTGGCCGGGGAACTGCTCCGGGTGCTCGAGCGCCCCGAACCGGCGGCGGTGCATCCCGGACCGGACAGCCCTTTTACCGGACAGCCACGGAGCTCCGCTGCGGCGAGCGCGATCATTGAAACCGCAATGACGGCGGATGACCTGCCCTTGATTCTGGTGTGCGCCGGTCCGCTCACCAATGTTGCGGACGCGCTCCTGCTGGAGCCGGGCATCGCCCGGTTGCTGACGCTTGCCTGGGTAGGCGGAGCCGCCCGGAACGACGACGAGTACAACTACTTCACGGACCCCGCCGCTGCGGACTTCGTGCTGGCGAACCAGGAGCTCGCAGTCTGGCAGTTCCCCGCCGAAACGTACCGGCAGATGGTGGCGTCCGTCGCGGAACTCGATCATGCCTTCAGGGTTGCCGGCCCGGCCGGCGAGTGGCTGTGGGAGCACTTCAACAGTCTTGAGGTGCCGGACTTCGTGAAATTCGGGCCGGTGTGGTGCCTTGGAGACAGTGCACCCCTGGTGGTCACCGGGCTGGATGACGTCACCTCGGTGTTCACCGAAACGTCCGCGAGGCCGTCCCGCCGGACTTATACGGGTGTGGACAGCCGGTTGGTTGTTGCGGACTTCTTTGCGAAGCTGCACCTGCACGCCCGGCGGCCGTAGACAAGGGCAAAAGGCCTGCGGCAGAGGAATGGCCCGGACTTCACAGGGAAGTCCGGGCCACTATGAACCACGCTTAAGCGGGTTGCGGTGCCCCGGCCCCGGCGTGCTCCCTGGCCAGGTTCCCCAGCCAGCGCGCGCTCTCCTTGGGAGTCCGCTCCTGCGTGGAGCGGTCCACGGCGATCAGGCCAAACTTGGGCCCGTAGCCGAAGATCCACTCGAAGTTGTCGAACGCGGTCCAGGCGATGTACCCGCGGACATCGATGCCGTCCGCAAGGCAGGAAGCAACCCCGTCGACGGCCGTCTGCAGGTACGCCACCCGCTGCGTGTCATCCTCGGTGGCCAGGCCGTTCTCGGTGACGATCACCGGGATGCCGGCGATCCTGTGGGCCTCGCGGATGGTGGCCTCCAGCGCCTGGGGATAGATTTCCTCGCCCATCTGGTTGGTGGGCACGCCCTCCGGTGCGGGGGCATGGCCATCGGGGCCGTACACGGTGCGCCCGTAAGTCTGGATGCCCACGAAGTCGTCACCCCGGGAGGCTTTGAGGAAGCGTTCGTTGACGTCCCGGCGCACCCGGTCTGCAATCCCTTCGCCACCGGGCAGCGCCTGGATATCGGAGTTTGCGAGGGTCCACCCCACCTGGAGGTCCGGGCGATGGGCTTTGATGGCCTTGGTGGCGGCCCGGTGCGCCGCCACCTTGACCTGGAACCCCGCCTCCGTGGAGCAGAACTGGAACGGGGCAACAGTGCTGGCATCCACGCCCAGGCGCTGGGCGGCGGCCGCCCAGATGGGCACCGAACCGCGGTTCTCCGGGGCTTCCCCGCCGATGCCGAATGACTCCAGCAGCCAAGGGAGGTTCGGCTCGTTCAGGGTGCAGGCGACGCCGATCAGGTCACCCAGGTGGGCCATGACCCGGTCGCAGTAGCGTGCGAAGAGTTCGGGCGTCCGGCTGCCCTCCCAGCCGCCGATCCGGAGGAGCCACAGCGGTGACGTGAAGTGGTGGAACGTGACCACCGGGGTGAGTCCATGTTCGTGGCAGGCTTCCAGCACCCGCTTGTAGTGGTCCAGCGCAGCCACCGAGAACTGGCCTTCCTCCGGTTCGATCCGGGCCCATTCAACGGAGAACCGGTAGCTGTTAAAACCGAGGCCGGCGATCAGTGCGATGTCCTCGCGGTAGCGGTGGTAGTGGTCCACGGCGTCCCCGGACGGCTCCGCGAAGATCGTTCCGGGAAGGTGCTCCAGGAACCAGGTATCGCTGTTGACGTTGTTGCCTTCCACCTGGTGGCCGGCGGTGGCCACGCCCCAAAGGAAGTCGCGGGGGAACGGGTTGGTCATGGGGTTCCTTTCGTGATGGACGCGTGCAGGCGTCCGAGGCTTCGTTGCCTTCCATCCATCCTTCCGCCCGGCGTGACCGCCGCCACAATACCTTTTCAATCAATGACATTGTCATGTTTGGCGCCTGTGGTCCCGGCTGATTCTTGAAGGGAGCCGGCGAGCAGCCAGCCCCCACAACCGTTCCTCCGTCATCACATCAGAATGCAAAGGCGCACTACATGAAACTTCCGAACTCCACCGCCCGTGCGAGCTCCGCCGTTCTGGCCGGTGCCCTGCTGATGGGTTCCCTGGCCGCCTGCGGCGGCGGGTCCAGCCAGGCCGCCGCAAAGGCTGATACCAGCAGCCTCACCCTGGCCATCGACAGCGACTCAGCCTCCTTCGGGTTCGACCCGCTGCGCGTCTCCGCAGCCCAGCGCCAGTTCTTCGAAGGCCTCTACGACAGCCTGATGACCCTTCAGCCGGATGGTTCCGCAGGTCCGGGCCTGGCCAAGGACTTCAGCTACAACGCGGACAACACCGTCCTGACGCTGAACCTCAAGGACGACGTCACGTTCACCGACGGCTCCAAACTGGATGCCGCCCTGGTCAAGGCCAACCTGGACCGCCGCTCCGATCCCGCGCTGAGCGCCTACTCCGCCGTCGCGAAGGGCGGCGCCCAGGAAATCACCTCCGTGGACGTGGTCAGCCCCACCCAGGTGGCCCTGACCTTCGCCAAGCCGCAGCCCGGATTCGAGAAAAACCTGGCCTCCACCACCGGCATGATCGTGGGCAGGAACGGCGTCACCGACACCTCCAGCCTCGCTGCAACCCCTGACGGCTCGGGACCGTACACCCTTGACCCCTCCACCGTGAAGGGCAACAAGTACGTCCTGGTGAAGAACGACAAGAGCGCGGACGCCTCCAAGTACGCCTACAAGAAGGTGGTCTTCAGCGTGGTCCAGGACCCGCAGGCCCGCGCCAACGCCCTGGTCTCCGGCCAGGCCGACGTTGCCATGCTGACGTCCTCCACGGTGGACTTCGCCAAGTCCAAGGGCGTTGGCGTTTCCCAGATCGGCGGCACTGTGAACACCATGATCTCCTTCGACAAGATCGGCAAGACCGCACCGGCGTTCGCCCAGGAGAAGGTCCGCCAGGCCATTCAGTACGCCATCAACCGCCAGGCCCTGGTGGATGCCCTGCACAAGGGCGACATCCCTGCATGGAACGCCCTGCCCAAGGATTCGGCCGGCTTCACCAAGGACCTGGAAACCACATTCGCGTACAACCCGGACAAGGCCAAGAGCCTGCTGGCCGAGGCCGGATACCCCAACGGCTTCGAGTTCACCATCATCGCAAGCGCGCAGACCCAGACGGACCTGCAGGCCGTCCAGAAGGACCTCGCCGCCGTCGGCATCACCATGAAAGTCAAGATGGCAGCCTCCACCGACGAAGCGTTCGCCGCCGTCGCCACCACACCCCTTGGCTACGCTCCCCTGAACTGGGACAACCCCGTCGGCGTGATGTACGGAGCCATCCTGAACGGCTTCACCAACGTGCAAAAGGCCACCGATGACAAGCTCAGCGCCGCTACCGGCGAGCTGGCCGCGGCCAAAGACGACGCCGCCGTCAAGGCAGCCGCCACCAAGCTGAACACCCGCCTGGTGGAGTCAGGCTGGATGATCCCGCTGTATGAGGCGCTGACCAACCAGGGCTACAACACCAAGAAGGTGGCCCAGGTGAAGTTCGCCGGCACCAACGCCTACCCGCTCCTCTCGTCCTACACGCCGGCCAGCTAATACCCGCACCTTCCCGCCGGGCCCTCCCCAAACAGGAGGGCCCGGCCGGGCAGGGCCTGACCGATGGAGGTCACCATGGCACTATTCATCACTAAGCGCCTGCTGATGGCGCTGGCCACCGTGCTGGTGGTTGCGGTGCTGGCATTCCTGCTGGTGCACGCAATGCCCGGCAGCCCGGGAGCCGTCTCCCTCGGCGCAGGCGCCTCCCAGGAAGCCATCGACGAGGTCAACCAGAGGATGGGCTGGAACGATCCGCTGTTCACACAGTTCTTCACGTGGCTTGGTTCCGCCGTCCAGGGCGACCTGGGCGTCTCGCTCATCGATGGCCGCTCCGTCAGCGCCGACCTCGCCGGCCGCCTCCCCGTCACAGCCTCGCTTGCCGCCGGCGCCACCGTCCTCAGCGCGGTCCTGGGCATCGCCCTGGGCGTCACCGCAGCGGTCCGCGGCGGCCTCCTGGACCAGGTGATCGGCGGCTTCGTTGGACTCCTGGTCGCCCTGCCGGCGTTCTGGGTGGGCGTCCTCTTCGTGTACCTGTTCGCCGTCCAGTCCTCCATCTTCCCGGCCACCGGCTACGTGCCGTTCGAGGCCTCACCGCAGGACTGGGCCCTGTCCCTGGCGCTGCCGGTGATCACCCTCGCCGTGGGCGGCGCTGCCTTCATAGCCCGCCAGACCCGGGCGTCCATGCTCGAGGCGCTGCAGCAGGAACACATCCGCACGCTGCGCGCCACGGCCACCCCCACCTGGAAGATCCTCTACGTCCATGCCCTGCGCTACGCCAGCCTGCCCATCGTGGCCGGCATCGCCCTGCAGTTCATCGGCCTGTTCGGCGGCTCCGTCATCGCCGAGCAGCTGTTCGCCATGCCCGGCCTGGGCCAGGCCGTCCAGACCTCCGTCAGCACCCATGATGCCCCCGCCGTCCAGGGCGTGGTGGTGATCGCCACCGTGGTGGTGGTTGCCGTCAACCTGGTGCTGGAGCTGGCCACCAAGTTCCTCGACCCGAAGTTGCGTGCCTCATGATCCCAACAGTTACCCCGGCCCCCGCGGACGCGGACCAGGCAGGAAGTACGACGCCGGCAGCAGCCCCCGCGCGCAACGCCGGCAGGGCGGCCATCACCAAGGTATCCCGGCACGGGCTGTTCACTTCGCCGGGCGCCGTGGCCGGCCTGGCCTGGCTTGCGGCGCTTGTCACCGCGTCGCTGACAGCGCCGCTGTGGCTGCCCTTCAAGACAGAGGACCAGGATTTCACCTCAGTCCTCTCCGGCCCCATCGCCGCCCACTGGCTGGGAACGGACGAACTGGGCCGCGACATCCTCAGCCGGATCTTCGCCGCCGCAGCCGGCACCCTGGGGACGTCCATGCTCACGGTGATTGTCGGCGTCGGGCTCGGCACCATCCTGGCCATGCTTGCTGCCGGCACCGGCGAACGCGTGGAGGCCGTGATCAGCAGGGTTACCGAGATCATGATGTCCCTGCCGGGAACCGTGATCATCCTGGCCGTCATCGGCGCGGTGGGAACCAACATCCCCGTGGTTATGGCCATCCTGGGCATCCTGATGTCCGCCGGCATCTACCGCGTGATCCTGGGCCAGGCCAAGTCCCTGCAGTCCCAGCTCTACGTGGATGCGGCCAAGGTGGACGGCGTCAACCCACTGCGGATCAGCCTCCGGCACGTCCTGCCCGGCCTGGCGAACACCATCGTGGTCCAGTCCGCGCTGATCTTCGCTGTGGGCATGCTCATCCAGGCCGGCCTCGCGTTCATCGGCTTCGGCCCGCCCATCCCGCAGCCCAGCTGGGGCGGCATGATCCAGGGCGCCTCACAGCACGTCTATGACGCCCCCTGGATGATGGTGCCCACCGGTGCCGTGCTGGCGCTCACCGTCCTCTCCGCCAATGCCATCGGCAATGCCCTGGGCAAGGCCCCCAACGCGGCCGCACCGCACCTGCCCTCCGCCGCGGCACGCCGGCAGCGCGCCAAGGCCGTCGCCGCCATCGCGGCGGAGGCGCCCGGATCGGAGGACTTGGCCGCATTGGACGGCGCCTCTGCCGATAAGGAGACGCTCAGCGTCCGTAACCTGTCCGTCGGCGTCGACAGTGCAGGTACAGGCACCGGCGTCCGCCTGGTCACCGATGTCTCGTTCGACGTCCAGCCCGGCACCGTCCTGGGTTTGGTGGGGGAGTCCGGCTGTGGCAAGACCATGACCGCGCTGTCCTTGTTGGGCCTGCTGCCCTCGGGCGTAAGTGTCACCGGCGGCCAGATCCTCTGGAACGGAAGAAACCTGGCAGCGGTGGCGGAGAGGGACATGGAAGCAGTGCGCGGCCGGGAGATCGCGCTGATCAGCCAGGAACCCATGCGCGCCCTGGACCCGATGTTCACCGTGGGGTACCAGCTCACCGCGACCATCCGCCGGCTCCGCGGCATGGGCAGGACCGAGGCCCGCCAGGAGGCGCAGACCCTGCTGGAAAAGGTGGGCATCGTGGACGCGGCGCGGATCCTGAAGACCTATCCGCACCAGATCAGCGGCGGCATGGCCCAGCGCGTGGCGATTGCCCTGGCACTGGCCGGGCAGCCGAAGCTGCTGGTGGCGGACGAGCCCACCACGGCCCTGGACGTCACGGTGCAGGCCGAAATCCTGTCCCTGCTCCGGACCCTGGTGAAGGACACAGGCATGTCCGTGGTGATGGTGACCCACGACCTTGGTGTGGTGGCGGACATCTGCGACCAGGTGGCCGTCATGTACGCCGGCCAGGTGGTGGAGAACGGCACAACCCAGGCCGTCCTGGACCACCCCCGCCACCCTTACACCCTGGCGCTCCTGGCCGCAGACCCGCACGCCAACCACGCAGACGACATGCCGGAACGTCTCGCCACCATCAGCGGACAGGTGCCGCAGCCCAAGGACTGGCCCACCGGCTGCCGGTTCGCGGCCCGCTGCCAGTTCGCCGGCTCAGCCTGCATGGAACCCGTGCAGCTGCTGCGCTCCGGCGCCGGCGAAGGGCTGGTGCGGTGTGTCAAAGCGGACCAGCTGGCCGTCGAAGGCATGGACTGGCTGGCCACGGACGTGCCCGCCTCCCGCGTTTTGGAGGTCACCCCCAAGCAAAACCCGATCGTTGAAAAGGACCCGGCATGAGCACCGCAGTGACCGAGCGCCAAGATTCCGCGGCTTCCTCCGCCGCCACCCCCATGCTTGAGATCAAGGACCTGGTGGTCCGCTTTGGACGGGGCCGGAAGGCAGCCGCCGCACCGGCCGCCGTCGACCATGTCAGCTTCAGCATCGCACCCGGGGAGACTGTGGGACTGGTGGGGGAGTCCGGATCCGGAAAGTCCACCATTGGCAAGGCAATCCTGGGCCTGCAAAAGGTCTCCGGCGGCACCATCACCTACCAGGGCAAGGACATCACCTCCGCCAGCGCCAAGGAGCGCCGGGCCCTGGGCGGGGAACTGCGTGCCGTCTTCCAGGACCCCAACTCATCGCTGAACCCGCGGAACACCATCGGCACGTCCCTGGCCGAACCGCTGCGCCTGCGAGGGGTTTCAGCGGCAGAGGCACGCGCCAAGGCCGGGGACATGCTCGAACGCGTGGGCCTGCCGCGGGACGCCGTGGACCGCTACCCCAGCCAGTTCTCCGGCGGCCAGCGCCAGCGCATTTCAGTGGCGCGTGCCCTCATCTGCGATCCCCAACTGGTGGTCTGCGACGAAGCCGTCAGCGCCCTTGACCTCTCCACCCAGGCGCAGGTGCTCAACCTCCTGGCCGACCTCCGCGACGAGCGGGGCCTGAGCTACCTGTTCATCGCCCATGACATCGCCGTGGTCCAGTTCCTGGCCCAGCGCGTGGTGGTGCTCTACCGCGGGCAGGTCATGGAAAGCGGACCTGCCGCGGCCGTCACCGGGAACCCCAGGCACCCCTTCACCCAGGCCCTCGTGGCAGCGTCCCCGGTGCCCCGGCCGGCGGAACAGGCCGAACGCCGCGAAGCCCGCGAATCGCTTGGCGTCCGCACCGGGGCGGCCGCGGTCCCCGGGCCCGGCGGATGCCCCTTCCGGCTCCGCTGCCCCCTGGCCACTGACCTGTGCGCCACCGAACGGCCGGCCCTGCGGCGTGTGGGTGCGGCGGATGTGGCCTGCCACTACGCCTGACCGGCACTTCTTCCACCTGCTTTTGACCAGCTTCCACCAGAACGGAACCCTCCTTCCATGACCTCCACGCCCTGGCACGCCGCCATGATCACGCCCCAACAGGACTTTGACGGCGCCCCCCTGCTCCGCAAGGAATTTACGCTCGACGAGGGCCACGGCGGCGTGGTGAAGGGGACACTCCGGGCCACCGCCCTCGGCGTCTACGAGGCATCCATCAACGGCACTCCGGTGGGGCCAGACGTCCTGGGCCCCGGCTGGAGTTCCTACGAATGGCGGCTGCGCTACCGCAGCTACGACGTCACCTCCCTGCTGGCGCCAACCAGCGTGCTGGGGGTGGAACTGGGCAACGGCTGGTACCGCGGACGGCTGGCCTGGCACGGGATGTCCAACCTGTACGGCAGTGAGCTGGGGTTCCTCGGCCAGCTGGACATCGAGTTCGACGACGGACACGTCCAGTCGGTCGCCTCTGACACCTCCTGGCAGGCAGGCCCCTCCGCCACCACCTTCAACGACCTCTACGACGGCCAGACCATCGACGCCCGCCGCCTGCAAAAGGGCTGGGCGGAGCCCGGCTTTGTACCCGGTGCTGACTGGACGGGTGTGCGTGGGCTGGCGTTCGACGGCGGCCGGCTGGCTGAGCCGGTGGGCCCGCCCGTGGTGCGTGCCGGCGTCGTGCATCCCGTGGAAATCCGCACCTCACCCACCGGCCGGACGCTGGTGGACTTCGGCCAGAACCTGGTGGGCTGGCTCCGCTTCACGGTGCGGGGCGAGGCCGGGCAGGCCATTACCGTGCGGCACGCCGAGGTCCTGGAAGACGGCGAACTCGGCGTCCGGCCCCTGCGGTCAGCCAAAGCCACGGACACGTTCATCCTCTCCGGCGGGAAAGACGACTTTGAACCCACCAAGACCTTCCACGGCTTCCGCTACGCCGAGATCACCGGCTGGCCGGGCGACCTCACCGATGGTGACTTGGAAGCCGTGGTGGTCCACTCCGACCTCGAGCGCACCGGCACCTTCGAATGTTCCAACGAACTCGTCAACCAGCTGCACCGCAACATCGTCTGGGGCCTCCGCGGGAACTTCCTGGACCTGCCCACCGACTGCCCGCAGCGCGACGAGCGGCTGGGCTGGACCGGCGACATCGCGGTCTTCGCCCCCACTGCTGCCTACCTGTACGACGTCAAAGGGTTCCTGCAGGACTGGCTGCTGGACCTGGCCGCCGAGCAGAAGGCCGCGAACGGTCTGGTGCCCATCACCGTGCCCGATGCCCTGAAATTCTGCCCGCAGCCGCCCGAATTCCCGGCTCCGGAATCGTCCGCCCTGTGGAGTGAAGCCTCCGTGTGGGTGCCATGGGCACTCTGGGAGGCCTACGGGGACCTCAGCGTGCTGCGGAACCAGTACGAGTCGATGGCCTCGCACACCCGCCGGGTGGAGGGGCTGCTCTCGCCCACCGGCCTGTGGGACTCCGGCTTCCAGTTCGGCGACTGGCTGGACCCCGACGCCGCGCCGGACCAGCCATGGGCGGCCAAGGCAGACACCGGCGTGGTGGCCACCGCCTGCATGTACCGCACCGCGCGCCTAACCGCCCAGGCTGCCGGGCTGCTGGGCAGGCACGACGACGAGGCCCACTTCGAGGCGCTCGCCGCCCGGGTGCGTACCGCCTTCGCCGAGAACTACGTCGCTGCCGACGGCACCATCCGCAGCGACTGCACCACGGTCTACGCGCTGGCTATCGCCTTCGACATCCTGGCCACCCCGGAGCTGCGGGAGTTCGCCGGGACCCGCCTGGCCGAGCTGGTCCGGGACAACGGCTACCGCGTGTCCACCGGATTCGCGGGCACCCCGTTCATCACGCACGCGCTGACGGACACCGGCCACATGGACGAGGCCTACCGGCTGCTGCTGGAGAAGGGCTGCCCGTCCTGGCTGTACCCCGTGACGATGGGAGCCACCACGGTCTGGGAACGCTGGGACTCCATGCTCCCCGACGGCACCATCAACCCCGGCGAAATGACCAGCTTCAACCACTACGCCCTGGGCGCCGTTGCCGACTGGATGCACAAAGCCATCGGCGGCATCCGACCGCTGGAACCGGGCTACGCGCGCGTCCTCATCGCCCCGCAGCCGGGCCAAGGAATCGACTGGGCCAGGACCTCCCTGAAGACTCCGCACGGTGAGGTCCGGGTTGAATGGACGCTCGACGGCGGTGCGTTCCGCCTCGAGGCGACCGTCCCTGACGGGGTGGCGGCCGACGTCGTCCTTCCCGACGGTGCGCAGCGCACCGTTGAGGGCGGCACCCACTCTTTCGAAGGGCGCGTTGCCCCCATGCCCGATTACGAGGCAAGCCGCTGATGGGCAGACAGGAGACGGTTCGGCTCCTGCGCCTCGATCAAATCCGGATGCGGGACCCTTTCATCCTGGAACCGGTTCCGGGGGAGTTTGTCCTGTTCGGAACCAGCGACAGGAACGTGTGGAGTGGCCCCGCCACCGGCTTTGACTGCTATACCAGCAATGACCTTGAACACTGGGAAGGCCCCTTTGCGGCCTTCCGGCCGCCAGCGGATTTTTGGGCGGACGCGCAGTTCTGGGCTCCGGAGGTGTACGCCCTTGACGGACGGTTCTTCATGTTCGGCACCTTTGCGACGTCAACGGGCAACCGCCCCCGGGGCGTCGCGGTTCTTGCCTCGGATCTGGCCACGGGCCCCTACCAGCCCTGGAGTGACGGAGCCGTGACGCCGGCGGCCGAACCGTGCCTCGACGGGACGCTGTATATCGACGAGGATTCCACCCGCTGGCTCGTCTACAGCCGGGGGACGGAGGGAACCGCTGATGCACCAGGGATCACTGACGGCGAGATGCGTGCCGTCCGCCTGGCGCCGGACCTGCGCACGGCAGTCGGTGAGCCTGCTCTCCTGTTCAAGGCATCCGCGGCGGCCTGGACCCGGCCGCTGCGGTTCCCGGAGGGGGTGGAACCCCCAAAGGACCTGAACCTTGCCGCAGATCCCCTGTTCACCGATGGACCGTTTGTTGTCCGTTCGCCGGAAGGGTCTTTGCTGATGCTGTGGTCAAGCCACGGCGAGGCCGGGTATGCAATGGGCATCGCCGAGTCGAAAAGCGGAACCATCAAGGGGCCCTGGATCCAGCAGGCGGACCCTGTGTGGTCCAGCAATGGCGGGCATGGAATGGTCCTCCGCACATCCGGCGGGCGTGACTATCTGGTCTTTCACGGGCCGAACGACACACCCAACGAAAGGGTCAGGATCACTGGCGTGGAAATCGACGGGAACAGCATCCGCGTCCTTCGATGAGGTGCAGCGGAGGCGCTGATCTGCAACGATGTGGCAAAAGATCATTCCCAGGGAGGACTCATGCCGTACACCGTGGATTTCAAGAACGTGTCCACCGCCGGTCTGGAATCGTCACCGGTAGCGGAGGCGTTGGCCGGGCTCCGCGCCAACGAGGCCCGCTACTACAAGAATAAATACGACCACGACTTCACGGTGGTCCCTGCCGGGGAAGCGCCGGAAGTGCTGGACTATGTGAACAACATCCTGTCCGCCGAGCGCAACCTGGTGATTGCCTCCAAACCCCTTGAGGTGTCCTCCTTCGAAGTGGACGGGCTGCGAATGGCCTACGTGTTCTACGAGTCAGGGCTGTCCATCAACGTCATGTACGGCATTGAGGAAGGGGGCAAGCGGGCGGTCGGATTCAAGCTCTCGGACGGCATGGACGTTCCGGAAGAGCTGGCGTCCAGCTTCAAGTTCGCCCGCCAAAAGTCGAAGCTGGCGGGCACCATCCGCGGCTCGTACTTCGTGATCAAGGGCGAGTACGCCTAGATGGTCACGTTAGACGCCGCCGCATAGACCGTCGCCGCGGATCCGGTCATGGTGGCCAGCTGGTAGATGCCGCCGTCGTCGCCGAACACGTTGTCTGACTGCAGCGTGGTCCGGGTCATGTTGGTGATGCTCTTTTCGTAACCAGGAGTTGCGTAGACGTCGTCACAGGCCGCTTTGGTCAGGGCAATCTGCGAGACGGTGAGCACCTGGCCGGCGGCGGTGGCGTTGTTCATGGATTCGAACACTTCGAAGTGGATGTGCGGCCACCGTCCGGCGTAGGCACCCGGGAAGATGGACGTGAAGGTGACCTGGCCGTTGGCGTCTGCCTCCTGGACGCCGCGCAGGTAGTTTTCGTTTTTCAGGCTCGAGTCGTACATCGAGTACTTGCCGTCGCGGTCGCAATGCCAGGCGTAGACCGCCGCGCCCGCCAGCGGTGTGCAGCCGTTGGCGTTGTCCAGCAGGGTGAGGGTGAAGGTCAACGGGACGCCCACCGCTTTAGCGGACGCGGTGCCGAAGCTGGAGGTGATGTCCTGCCGCACCACGCCGGAGGCTTCCAGGACGTTGGGTCCGTTGGAGCCGTCGCCCGGGTACGGTCCGGCGGTTTCCTGGGGAATCTCCACGCCGCACTCGGCAATGGCCCGGGTAATGGTGGGTGTCGACGTGGCGGAGGACGATGCCGTAGCCGAAGCCGATGCGGATTCGGTGGAAGCCGCCGTGGCGGTTGCGTCCGTGGCTGACGGCGCAGCCGTGGTTGATCCGTTGGGGCTGCAGGCAGCGAGTGCGACGGCGGCGCCGCCGGCACCGAGGAACATGCCGAGGGAGCGGCGGCTCATCAGCGTCGACAGGTCGATCAAGGCCGCGGTCGTGATCCGGGTGCGGCTGGTGCGCGTTTTCGGGGAGCTCATTGCGGTTGTGCGAAGTGGTCATGAACCCATCAGAAGCCACCGCACTATGCATCCGGTAGGCGGATTCTGTGAGCCACCTGTGTGACGTTGCCCCGCGACCCCGGCCTCGGCCGCGTAGGGCCGCTACCCCTGCGAGTGCGTCCGGGTGCCGGCGCTGACGGCAGCCTGGTGCCCCAGGTTCCTGGAGACGGCGCGGGCGGCCGCGCGGACAGCGGGGGCCAGTACGTTCGGGGGAGTGGACCCGTCCGGGACCACGATGGACAGTGACGCCACCACGGAGCCCTGGGCGTCGAAGATGGGGGACGCCACGGAGACGGTCCGGGACGGGACGGTACGGCGGATCATCGCAATCCCGGTGCGCCGCACATCCGAAAGGGTCCTGCGCAGCTGGCCCTCCGGCAACTCCGGCACTCCGGGCTCGTTTTCCGGCGGCCGCTTCAGGATGGTCTCCTGGAACTGCTGGTCCGCGCCCGCCAGCAGCACCAGCCCGATCGCCGTGGACCGCAGGGGCGCCCGGCCACCCACGCGGTACGCCACCTCCGTGGCATCCTTCGCGGACAGCCGCTCGATCAGCACCGCCTGCTCGTTGTCCCGCACCGCCAGCAGCACGTGGTGCCGGGTGACTTCGAACAGGTCTTCCAGGTAGGGAAGGGCAATTTCCCGCACCCCGTGACCGCGGGGCGACAGCGACGCCACTTCCCACAGCCTGACCCCCACGACATACCGGCCGTCGTCGAGTCTTTCAAGCGCACCCCATGCCACCAGCCGAGCGATCAGCCGCAGTGCGGTGGGCGCGGGCATGTCCGCATACCGGGCGAGTTCCGAGAGCGTCAGTGCCCGCCGCCGGTCGGAGAAGACGGCGAGCAGGCTCAGCGCGCGGTCGATGACGGGTTCGCCCTGTTTGGGCCGCTTTCCGCGGGCAGGCGGGGTGTCCGGGTCCGGAATGACAGTCATGGCGGTGGTTCCTAGCGCTGATGCATTGGTGAGCTGCCCCACAATACTATTTCGACCAATGAAAATGCTGTGTGGGGGATAGGAGCACGCCAACCAAGCTGGAACTCCCAGCACCCGCACCCCAGGAGCCCTGCCGCATGACCGCCCCCACCCGGCTTCGGGCCGAGCACCTGTTGGAAGCGATGGGCCTGACCATCCGGGAGCCCAGCCTCAGCTGGACGCCGCCCGCCGGAACCACAGGCCAGGCGGCATACCGCATCACCGCAAGCAACGGCTGGGACACGGGGAAGGTCGAGTCGGCCGCCTGCAGCGGCATCCCGTACGGCGGGCCGGCGCTGCGCTCGCGGGACCGGTTCGAGTGGCGCGTCCGCACCTGGGACAGGGACGAAAAAGGCACCGAAACACCGAGCGGCTGGTCCCGTCCGATGCCGGTGGAGCTGGGGCTGATGCATGCCGAGGACTGGACGGCGCAGTGGATCGGGCCAGACGAGCCCCAAGTTCCGGCGCCAGAAGACCGGCCCGGCTATGCCCTCACCAAAACCTTCTTCCTGCCGGCGGCCCCGCACAAGGCCCGCGCCTACGCCACCGCGCACGGCATCTATGAGCTATTCATCAACGGCCACCGCGTGGGCGACCAGCAACTCACCCCAGGCTCCACCAGCTACAACACCACGCTCCAGGTCCAGGCCCACGACGTCACCGCCCTGATCCGTGAAGGCAGCAACACCGTGCGAGCCGTCCTCACCGACGGCTGGTACCGCGGCACGTTCGGATACACGCGCGACGCCGACATGTACGGAACGCACACGGCCTTCCTGGCGCAGCTCGAACTGGAGTCACGGGCCGGCAGGCAGGTCATCGGCACCGACAGCTCGTGGCTGGTGTCCGCCACGGAGATCCTCCGTGCCGACCTTATGGCGGGCCAGGGCGTGGACTTCAGGAAGGCCGACGGCGGCAGCGCACCTAAGGCGGGCAACGGCGCCCCGGTTGCCCGCGCACCCCGGCCGTGTTCCGCAGTCGTCCGTCCCGGCAGTTTCACCGCACTGGCCGGACCCCTTGCGCCGCCCACCCGGGTGGCGCAGGAACTTGTTCCGGCGTCCATCACGCGGCTGGCCAACGGCAGCCAGGTGGTGGACTTTGGCCAGAACATCCACGGCTGGGTCCGGCTCACCCGGCTCGGCGCACCGGGCGAAACCGTCACCCTGGAATACGGCGAAGCGCTCGGAGCGGACGGTGACGTCAACCGGGACCATCTGCGCCCCCTCGACTTCCGGGCGCCGGGAGCCTTCCGGGACGCAGGCCAGGTGGACACCGTCACCGCCTCGGGTGCCCCCGGGGAAGTCTTCGAACCCCGGCACACCACCCACGGCTTCCGGTACGTCTCGGTCCAGGGCCTCGCCGCGGGCCTCCAGCCGGGAGACATCACCGGCTGCCTGGTGCGGACGGACCTGGAACGTACTGGCACCTTCAGCTGCAGCGATGCGCGCCTGAACGCACTGCATGACATCGTGGAATGGAGCTTCCTGGGTAACTCCTGCGAGGTCCCCACCGACTGCCCGCAGCGCGAGAAAGCCGGCTGGACCGGGGACTGGCAGCTGTTTGTCCCCACTGCCGCATACCTTTTCGACGTCACAGGCTTCTCCCGCAAGTGGCTGCGCGACGTCCGTGCAGACCAATGGGACAACGGCGTCATCACCAACATCTCGCCGTCCCCCGGGCCCGCGGCCACCTCGGCGGAGTTCATGGGCTTCACCAACGGGTCCGCCGGCTGGGGCGATGCGGTGGTGATGGTGCCCTGGGAGGTCTACCTGGCGTCAGGGGACGCCAGGATCCTCGCCGAAAACTGGGAGGCCATGCAGCGGTGGCTTCACTTTGTGCAGGCTACCGCCGAAACGGAGCGGCACGCCGCGCGCGCCGCCGCAAGCGCAGCGCCCGCGCCGCACGAGCGGTACCTGTGGGACACCGGCTTCCACTTTGGTGAATGGATGGAACCGGACGGCCCCGAACCTGACCTGTTCGCCGCCCGCAGCGCCGACCACGGGATCGTGGCCACGGCCTACTACCGGCACACCACGGACGTGATGGCACGAATCGCTGCTGTCCTGGGCCTGGATACAGAGGCCGCCGAGCTCGCGGAACTTTCACACCTGATCCGGGACGCGTGGGAGACGGAATACCTTGATTTTTCGGGCAGCGTAATCCAAGCCACGCAGGCCAACTGCGTCCGCGCCCTGGCCTTCGACCTTGTCAGCCCCGAACACCGCCCCACGGTCACCTCGCAGCTGGCCGCCCTGATCCGGAACGCCGGCACCCACCTGGGCACCGGCTTCCTGGCCACGCCCTACCTGCTCCCGGTCCTGGCGGACAACGGACAACTGGACCTGGCCTATGAACTCCTGATGCAGGACTCGGAACCGTCCTGGCTGACCATGGTGGACCGCGGCGCCACCACCGTGTGGGAGTTGTGGAACGGCATCGATGCCAACGGCACGCCGCACCAGTCGCTCAACCACTACAGCAAGGGTGCCGTGGTCTCCTTCCTGCACCGCTACACCGCCGGCCTGCGGCAGGCGCCCGGAAGCGCAGGCTGGGAGCGCATCATCATTGAGCCCCGCCCCGGCGCCGGCCTGGCATCCGCCTCCACCTCACACATGGGGCCACGGGGCCTGATCCAGGTGGCCTGGACTGCGGCGGAAGGAGCAATGGACGGCGGCGTGCTGACGCTCACAGCCACGATTCCCTCCGGCACCACCGCGGAGGTGCGGCTCCCCGGCGCGCCGGCCGCCGTCGTCGGGCCGGGACACCACACTTTCCCTGCCGCCACCGGCCGGGGCACTGCACAACCTGCGCTGATGAGGAGCACACTATGACAGTGGATGACGCTACCGGGGTACTCGACCTGTCCCCTTCCGACATGTCGCGTTCTGACATATCCCGTTCCGACACCTCCCGTCCCGGAGGCAGGAAGGTTCCGCCGTTCCCTGTCTTCGATGCCCCGGGCACGGCGGGGCAGGTCTCGGACGTATCCTCCGTGCACCGTGAAGTCACCTACGCCCGGGCCATCGGATTCCGGCCGCTGAAGATGGACATCTGGCTGCCCCGCAAGGCCTTTGGGACCACGCCGATGGTCCTCTGGGTGCACGGCGGAGCGTTCCAGCTGGGCGACCGCCGCGAACTGCCGCCCACCTTCGCCCCCGATTCCGTGTTCCGGCTGCTCAACGAGGCAGGCATCGCCTGCGCCACGGCAGACTACCGGCACTCGCTGGAAGCACCGTTCCCGGCACAGCTCCACGACCTCAAAGCCGCGGTCCGCTACCTCCGGGAGTTCGCCGGGGACCTCAACATCGACCCGGACAGGTTTGGCGCCTGGGGCGAATCAGCAGGCGGACACCTGGTAGCGCTCCTGGGACTCACCGGCAAGCGCGAAGACCTGGAGGGCGGTCTCGGTGCGCAGGGGCACCCAAGCAGCGTCAGCGCCGTCGTCGACTTCTACGGCGTGTCTTCGCTGGTGGACATCCCGCCAATAGTCACCCCGGACGGGCTCTTTCCCCCTTCCTTGACTGCCGCTGTCCCGCCGGGAATGTCGCTGCAGCCCGAGCAGATGCTGGTGGGCGGGTCGGACGACCCGAAACTGCTGGCCGCGGCCAGCCCCGTCATCTACGTATCGGCGGATGCCGCCCCGTTCCTCCTGGTCCACGGCGATTCGGATGGACTGGTCCCGCACTCGCAGACCGAGCTTCTGGCCGCCGCGCTCGCTGGCGCCGGCGTGGAACATGACGTCATGACCATCACGGGCGGCGACCACTGCTTCTTCGGCGCCGAGGACCAGCTGGATACCATCCTGGCCACAGCCGTTGACTACTTCTCACGGAAGTTGGGAACACCATGACACCCCGCACAAAACCAGACGTGGCTTCCCCCGACGCCACCCCGGCCGGCCCACAGGGGGAGGCCGCCGCCGGTTTCGCTGAGTACCTGGCCAGCCCGGAAGGACCGCAGTTCCTTAACCCGGACGCCCTGCGCTCACCCGGGCCGGACGTCCCCATCCGCGCCGTGACGGCCGACGGCCGGCACGGGCCGGTGGCCATCCGGATCTACGGGGAACCAGCCGGCGCGGACAGCCCCGCCCTCGTGTGGCTGCACGGCGGCGGATTCGTCAGCGGCAGCGTGGATAGCCCGGAGTCGGATTACCTGGCGCGGGTGTTCGCGAACCAGGGCACGCCGGTGCTGTCCGTGGACTACCGGCTGGCCCGCGACGGCGTGTCCTTCCCCATCCCGCACGACGACGCCCTGGCCGGCTGGTTTTGGGCCCGGAAGAACGCCGAAAGCCTGGGGCTGGATCCGGACCTGCTCTGCCTGGGCGGTGCCGGTGCCGGTGGCAACCTGGCGGTGGGCGCCGCGCTCTACCTGATTGACGCCGGAAAGCCGCTGCCCGCCAAGCTCCTGCTGGCCTACCCCTTCCTGCACGCGGAACTCCCGCCGCCGGCCGGGGGACTGGATCAGCGGGTCATGGCCGGGCTGCCCCGGCACCTGCGGTTCACCGTGGAGGACTGCATCCGGACGGCCGAGAACTACGTGGGCGGCCCCGTCAGCATGGCATCGTCCTATGCGATGCCCGGCTACGCGGACCCTGCCGGACTGCCGCCCACGGCCTTGCTCGCCTGCGAGTACGACGACGCCCGCGGCTCCACAGAGCTGTTTGCTGCTGAGCTGGAACGCGCAGGGGTTCCGGTGTCCTGCTTCCTCGCCCAGGGCGCGGTCCACGGCCACCTCAACCACACCGCCGGCCTGCCGGAAGGGCAGGCGGCCCTGGATTTCCTGGCGGGTGAGCTGCTGGCAGTCCGGCGGGCGTAACGCTTCCGGCGTCCGCTGGTGCTGCCGGCACCTGGCTTACCCGGGGTTGGCCGCGCCGTCGTTGACGGAAGCATGGCTGCTGGACCAGATGTCACCCATCTCCTCGGTGGACTGCTCCACAATTCGGCTCATGGCGGCATGCGCGGCGGCTGCCTGGCCCCGCTGGATGGCGCTGGCCACATCCACGTGCATCTGCAGTGCCTCATGGTCCGGAAGATGGGGCATCAGGCCGTGCTGGGTCCGCCCCGCCAGCACTTCCGCCACGAGTTTATGCAGCTGCGAAAACATCAGGTTGCCGGAGGCGTTGAGGACAGCGGCATGGAATTCGATGTCCAGGCGCAGGAAATCCTCCTGGTCTCCCCGCTGCCCGGCGGCCCAAAGCCGGGCTGCCATGGAAACAAGGTCGCTGGCCTGGTCGAGTGAAGCGCGCTCGGCCGCGAGCCGGGCGGCCTGCGGCTCAATGGCGCCGCGCAGTTCATTCAGGGACCGCAACTGCTCCAGCCGCTTGGCCGAGGCCAGCCGCCACCGGATCACCTGGGGGTCATAGAGGTTCCAGCTGGCTTCCGGCTGAACCACCGTTCCCAGTCGGCGGCGCGATTCCAGCATGCCCATCGACGACAGGACACGGGTGGCCTCCCGGATCACGGAGCGGGACACCTTGTGCTGCGCCTCCAGCTCATCCAAGCGCAGGATCGAATTCGGGGCCAGCGTTCCCTCGGCAATGGCGAGCCCCAGGTTCTCGACCAGCGATGAATGCAGGTCTGGGGACAACGCCGCCTTTGGGATGGTCATGAATAAATCATATGGGGGCATGGCAAGGTCTTGTATATGTCTGCCTTATTTGTTTATGCTCGCTGAACACAACAGACGTAACGAGGCGTCTGTCACCCGCCCGCGAAGCTGCGGGCCTGAAGGCAAAGGAAGTCGTAATGAAGCGGCATTCAATTGTGAAGTACGCGGCAATTGCCGCAGCGATGTCGCTGGGGCTGACCGCCTGCAGCGGCGGCGGAGGCGGCAGCGACCAGGCCAAGCAGTCCGGCACCGTCCGTGTCACCCTGGCCAACCACGTGTGGACCGAGGGCATCAAGGCCGCGATTCCGGAATTCGAGAAGTCCAGCGGGCTCAAGGTGGAGCTGACCCAGCTCGGCGAGGACCAGCTCTCCGACCAGTACAACGTCAAGCTCAACGCAGGCAGCGACGAGATCGACGTGATGATGTACCGCCCGCTGCAGGAAGGCAAGGCTTTTGCCAAGAACGCTTACCTTGCGGACCTGACCAAGAACGTCTCATCGGACTCGGGCTGGGACTGGAAGGATTACCAGGAGGGCCCGGTCAAGGCCACCACCGTTGACGGCAAGGTGGTTGGTGTTCCGATCATCACCGAGCGCGAAGTCCTGTACTACCGCAAGGACCTGCTGCAGGCCGCAGGCCTCCAGGTCCCCAAGACCATGGAGGAACTGGAAGCGGCGGCCAAGGCCATCAAGGCGTCCTCCCCTGACACCGCAGGCTTCGTGGCCCGCACCGGCAAGTCCGCCGCGGTGACCCAGTTCTCCAGCTTCCTGTACAGCTTTGGCGGCGACTTCATGGACTCCAGCGGCAAGGCCACTGTCAACACCGACGCCGCCAAGAAGGCCTACGCCTACTACGGCGGCCTGATCCGCAACTACGGTCCCGCCAACGTCAGCACGGACATGAGCTGGCCGGAGGCGATGGCCATCTTCACCCAGGGCGGTGCCGCCTTCTACACGGAGGCAGATTCGCTCTACAAGAACGCCACCGACCCCGCCAAGTCCAAGGTTGCGGACAAGGTTGGATTCGCTGCGCTGCCTGCCGGTCCCGCCGGTTCCAAGCCGTACAACATCCCCTCCTGGGCGCTGGGCGTGAACCAGAACTCCAGCAACCAGGACAACGCCTGGAAGTTCATCCAGTGGGCAACCAGCAAGGAACGCACCCTGGCAGCCCAGAAGGCCGGCGTCCCGGGCCCGCGCACCTCCGTCTGGTCCAACCCTGACGGAACCTCCACCTACCCGAAGGACCTTGCCGACGCGATCTCCGCCAGCGCCAAGAACGGCGTGGGCCACGACCGGCCCGAGGTTGTCACCGTAGGCAAGGCACGCGAAATCGTGGGCGCCCCGATTGTCGCCACCATCACCGGCGGGGACGCCGCCGCAGCGGCAAACGACGCCCAGACTGCTTTCCAGACCTTCCTGGACAGCGAAAAGAAGTAGGACACCGGGCGCCTATCGCGCACCAACATCCCGCCGGGACGGCCCATGGCCGTCCCGGCGCGGCCCACTTCACCCCCAAACTCCTTAGGTGAACCATGTCTGTATTGAACCCTCCCCGCAGCGCCCGCACCCGCCGGCCCGGTGGCCCCGCCGGTGCCGGGGGGAACTTTTCCGCCTGGGCCAACCGGCACCGAAAGTGGCTCTTCGCGGCACCGGCAATGATCTTCGTCGGCGTCCTGATCATCTTTCCGCTGGCCTGGACCGTGTACCTCAGCCTCACCGACTCCCAGGGATCCGTGCGGGCCGCAACGGAGTTCATCGGGCTGCAGAACTACATCACGGTCCTCAGCGATACCGAGCGTTTCTGGCCCGCCGTGGGCCGCACCCTTTCCTTCACCGGCGTCGCCCTGGCCTTCGAAGTGGTGCTGGGCATGGGCGTGGCGCTGCTTCTGTGGCGGCCCTTCCGGGGTGAAAAGTGGGTCCGGGTGGCCATCCTGCTGCCGCTCGTGGCCACGCCCGTAGCGGTGGGCATGATGTGGCGGCTGATCTTCGATCCCAACATCGGCTTCGTCAACCAGCTCCTGGGCATGGTGGGCATTCCGCCCCAGCCGTGGCTGTCCGGCCAGGACACCGCCCTGGGCACCACCATCTTCATGGACGTGTGGCAGTGGACCCCCATGGTGGTCCTGATCCTGCTGGCCGGGCTGACCTCGCTGTCCGACGAACCGGACGAGGCCGCCCGCGTGGACGGCGCCAACGCCTTCCAGCGGTTCTTCTACATCACGCTGCCCCTCATGATGCCCACCGTGATCGTGGCCATCCTGCTGCGCGGCATCGATGCGCTGAAGACCTTCGACATCCTTTACGCCACCAAGGGCAAGGGCGGCGGCTCGTTCCACGAAGTGGAGACGCTGAACGTCTACGCCTACGGACTCAGCTTCGACTACAACCAGTACGGGCTTTCCTCGGCGGTGCTGATCCTGTTCTTCATGATCATCATCGGCTCCATGTGGCTGCTCACCATGCGCAAGAAAGCGGTAAGCAAATGACCGTCATGACAGATTCCGCCGCCACCGCCGCGGACCGCCGGCCCCCGCGCCGCCGCAAGCCCCTGGCCACGCGCGCCTACAAGGTGTTCCGGGTCGTCGCCCTCATCCTTGTGGTGCTGTTCCTGCTTGCGCCGCTCTTCTGGATGCTGCTGGCATCGCTGAAGACCAACGTGGATATCTACGACACCGGCAAGGCGTTCCTGTTCTCGCCCACCATCGAGAACTACGCCAACGTGCTGCAGCGCAACAACTACTTCGTGTTCATCTTCAACAGCTTCTGGGTTGCCTTCGTCTCCACCGCGCTGTCAATCGTCCTCGGCGTCCCGGCTGCCTACGCCATGAGCCGGTTCACCATGCACCGCTCGGCGCTGGTGGTCCTGATGGCCCGGGTCATTCCCGGCGTCTCACTCCTGGTGCCTTGGTACTACGTCTTCTCCAACCTGCGGATGGTGGGGAAGTTCGAGGTGCTGATCCTCAGCCACATGTTCGTGGCCCTCCCGCTGATCGTGTACATCATGATGAGCTACTTCGACTCGCTGCCCCTGGAGCTGGAGGAATCAGCCGAAGTGGACGGGCTTACGCCGATCGGTGCGTTCCGGCTGATCACGCTTCCGCTGGCGGTGTCCGGCATCGCCACAGCCGGCATCCTGTCCTTTATCTTCTCCTGGAACAACTTCATGTTCGCGCTGGTGCTCTCCGGCTCCAAGACCAAGACCCTGCCGGTGGCGATCTTCGACTTCGTCTCCTACGCCAGCATCGACTGGGGCGGGCTGATGGCCGCGGCGACTGTTGTCACCATCCCCATCATGATCATTGCGCTCTTCACGCAGAAGTACATCGTCTCCGGCCTGACCGCCGGCGCCACCAAGGGTTAGGACCGCGGCGTGACCGTCATCAGCCGGATCGAAACATTCCTTGTTCCACCCCGCTGGCTCTTTGTCCGGGTCGAGACCGAAAGCGGCATCGTGGGGTGGGGCGAGGCCACCTGCGAGGGACGCAGCGAGACGGTGCGCGCCGCCGTCGGGCAACTCTCGGAGCTGCTCATCGGACGGGACGCCCTCCGGATCGAAGACCACTGGCAGGTGATGACCAAGGGGTCCTTCTACCGGGGCGGACCCATCCTTGCCAGTGCCGTCTCCGGCCTGGACCAGGCGCTGTGGGACATCGCGGGCAAGCACTTCAACACTCCGGTGCACCAGCTGCTGGGCGGCCACGTCCGCGACCGCATCCGGATGTACGGCTGGGTGGGCGGCGACGAGCCGAACGAGGTGGCGGACCAGATCAGCGCCCAGCTGGACGTGGGCCTCACTGCCGTCAAAATGAACGCCAGCGGACGGATGAGCCCGGTGGCGTCGGTGGCAGAGATCGACGGCGTCATCCGCCGTGTTGCCGCGGCCCGGCAGGTCCTGGGCGACCACCGGGACGTCGCCGTTGACTTCCACGGCCGGTTCAGCCTGGCCAACGCCAGGCGGGTGGCCCCCTTGCTGGAACCCTTCCGGCCCTTCTTCCTCGAAGAGCCCGTGGTGCCGGAAAACACCCACCTGCTCCGGGAATTCACCGCGTCCACCACCACCCCGGTGTCCACGGGGGAGCGGCTGTACAGCCGGCAGGAGTTCCTGCCGGCGCTGCAGGCGGGCATCGCGGTGGCCCAGCCGGACCTCTCCCATGCCGGCGGCATCACCGAGGTCCGGAAGATCGCGGCCCTGGCCGAGGTCTACGAAGTCCAGCTGGCACCGCACTGCCCGCTGGGACCGCTGGCGCTGGCCGCCTGCCTCCAGGTGGGCTTCGCCACGCCCAACTTCCTCATCCAGGAACAAAGCATCGGCATCCACTACAACCAGGGCGCCGAAGTCCTGGACTACGTGGTGGACAAGACGCCGTTCAAGTTCGTAAACGGCCACATCGAGCGTCTCACCGGGCCCGGACTGGGCGTCGAAATCGACGAGGCCGTGGTGCGGGCAGCGGACAAGCGCGGCCATGCCTGGCGCGGACCTGTGTGGCGCCACCCCGACGGATCCTTCGCAGAATGGTGAATCCCATGACATCCCAAAATCCAGCCGTCACCTCCGCCGGCCTGCTGGCCGGCATCCGGCAGTCGCGGCTTGTCGGCATTGTCCGCGGGAACGACGGCGGTGCTGCCGCCAAGGCGGCGCTGGCCGCCATGGAGGTAGGCTTCCGGTACGTGGAGATCGCCCTCACCACGCCCAACGCGCTGGAGGCAATCCGCGAGGTCCGCGCGGCTGCGCCGGCCGGCTGCCTGGTGGGCGCCGGCACCGTCCTGAGCGAGGCCGACGTCGAACACGTCACCGCTGCCGGCGGCCAGTTCATCGTCACCCCCTCCCTTGCCCCCTCCATCAGCGAGGCGGCCAGTGCCGGCATCCCGGTCCTGGCCGGCGCGCTGACCCCCACCGAGGCCTATGAGGCGATGGAACGCGGTGCCACCGCCATCAAGCTTTTCCCGGCATCGATCGGCGGGCCCGGCTACCTGAAGGCAGTCCGCGATCCCTTCCCGGACATCCCCTTCATCGCCGTGGGCGGCGTGGGCCTCGGCGAGGCGGCCGGGTACTGGGAAGCCGGGGCGATCGCCGTCGGCCTGGGCGGTCCGCTGTTCGGCAGCGCAGCCTCCGGCGGCGACCTCACGGAAATGCGGGAACGTGCCCGCAGCTTCGTGGCCCTTGCGGCCGAATTTGCTGCCCGTGCCGGAACCGGGACCCCTTCATGAGCGTTTGCCTGCTGACCTTCGGCGAGTCCATGGTCTCACTCCGCGCCGGCGGCCCCCTGGCGAACGGCGGCACCCTGAACATGCAGGTGGCGGGGGCAGAATCGAACGTTGCCATCGGCGTCGCACGGCTTGGCCACAGCGCTGCCTGGGCCGGGGCAGTGGGCGCGGACCCGCACGGCGAGTTCATCGTGAAGCAACTGCGCGGCGAAGGCGTCCAGCTGAACCACACCGTGCATGCGGACCGGAGCACCGGGGTGATGTTCCTGGAGCAGCGCACCGCCGACCTCAGCCGGGCTTTCTACTACCGCGCCGGATCGGCGGGAGCCACCATCTCCCGCGGCCAGGTTGCTGCGGCCCTGGATGGCGGAACACGGATCCTCCACCTGACCGGCATCACCCCGGCACTCAGTCCAGAAGCGCGGGACGCGGTGGAGTACGCCGCGGAACGGGCAGCGGCTGAAGGCGTGGTGGTCTCCCTGGACGTGAACTACCGGAGCAAGCTTTGGTCCCGGGACCAGGCGGGAGCCGTGCTCGGCCCCCTGGCCCGGCACGCCACCATCGTCATAGCGTCCGACGACGAACTCGACCTCGTTGCCGTCCCGCGGGATGGGAGCGGGGAGGCCACGTCCCCGGCCGATGAGGCCCGTGCGGCCGTGCACCTGTTGGAGCTGGGGGTCAGCGAGGTGGTGGTGAAGCGCGGCGCCGCGGGGGCCGCGGTCCATACAGCCGACGGCCTTCTTGAAGCTCCGGCCATCCCGGTGACGTGCGTGGACACTGTGGGGGCCGGGGACGCGTTCACCGCCGGTTACCTTTCCGCCCTGCTCGACGGCGAAGACGTCGCCGGCCGACTCAAGCGCGGCATCCTCGCCGGTGCTTTCGCCGTCAGCACCCGCGGTGACTGGGAGGGCCTGCCCCGCCGCGAAGAACTTGCGCTGCTCGACGCAGCCCGGGGCAGCACCCAGCGCTGACACCTTTGTCCCACCCCAACGGGAAATTCCCATCAACCCAAAGCCCCTACCCGAAAGCCAGCTGTGAAGATTATTGCCGCGGAAGTGTTTGTGACCAGCCCCACCCGGAACTTCGTGACCCTCCGGATCACGACTGAGGATGGTGTGACCGGGATTGGTGATGCCACCCTGAACGGCCGCGAGCTGGCTGTGGCCGCCTACCTGAAGGAACATGTGGCGCAGTTGCTCATTGGCAAGGATCCGCACCGGATTGAGGATACGTGGCAGTTCCTGTACCGGAGTGCGTATTGGCGGCGGGGTCCGGTGACGATGGCGGCGATCGCTGCGGTGGATATGGCGTTGTGGGATATCAAGGGCAAGGTGGCCGGGTTGCCGGTGTACCAGTTGCTCGGTGGTGCGTCGCGGAACGGGTTGCGGGCGTATGGGCATGCTTCGGGTGCGGATATTGAGTCGTTGTTTGATTCGGTGCGGGAGCATCTGGAGTTGGGGTACAAGTCGATCCGGATCCAGACGGCGATCCCGGGGATCAAGGCCGTGTATGGGGTGGCGGCGCAGGCGCAGGCGTCGGGGGAGCGGTATGACTATGAGCCGGCCGGGCGGGGTGCGTTCCCGCAGGAGGAGGACTGGGATACCCGGGCGTATCTGCGGCACCTGCCCACGGTCTTCGAGGCGGTGCGGAACGAGTTCGGCCCGGAGATCCCGTTGCTGCATGACGGGCATCACCGGATGACGCCGATCCAGGCGGCGAAGCTGGGCAAGGCGCTGGAGCCGTATGACTTGTTCTGGCTGGAGGACTGCACGCCGGCGGAGAACCAGGAGGGGCTGCGCCTGGTGCGGCAGCACACCACCACGCCGTTGGCGATCGGGGAGATCTTCAATACGGTGTTTGACTTCCAGACGCTGATCAAGGAGCAGTTGATTGATTATGTGCGGGCGGCGTCCACGCATTTCGGTGGGATCAGTCCGTTGAAGAAGGTGATGGATTTCGCGGCGCAGTACCAGATCAAGTCCGGTTTCCACGGTCCGACCGATATTTCCCCGGTGGGCTTCGCGGCGCAGCTGCACGTGGGGTTGGCGATCCATAACTACGGGATCCAGGAGTACATGCAGCACTCGGCCAAGACCAACGAGGTCTTCGAGCAGTCCATGACGTTCGTGGATGGGTACCTGCACCCGGGCGACAAACCGGGCATCGGCGTCGAATTCAACGAAGAAGCCGCCGCGGCCTACCCCTACCAGCAGGCCTACCTGCCCTACAACCGCCTCGTCGACGGCACCGTCCACGACTGGTAAGACCGCCACGACTGGTAAGGACCGCCACGACGCGTGAGGCTGGCCACGACCTGCAAGCCGCTGCTTGCGGGGGCGCCCTAACCCTTGAGCCGGAAGGCCCGGCTCTCCCCGGCGAGTTCGGGGGCGAGCCGGGCTACCGTCTCCTCCGCGTAGGAGGCAGCCCTCTCCATCAGTGAGTTGTAGAGGGTGACGAAAATCCGGCGCGCCTCGAACAGTGGAAAATCGTGGGGCAACAGGTCCGGAGGCAAGCCCGGGTCCTCCCAGGGGAAAGCGCGCCACGCATCCATCACCTCGGTCCTCAGCCGGAAGGCCTCCTCCCCGCTCAGGCGCTGGGCGTCAAGTGTCTGGGCCTTCCCACGGTAGGCATCGATAAAGGGTGCGTACTGCCCGCGGAGTTCGTCCAGGTCCCAGGCCTCGATCAACGGCCGGCCGCGTAGTTCCTCCTCAGGCGTGCGGAAGATGGCATAGTTGTCCACGCCCAGATGCCGGCAGGAGTCCTCCAGATCCTGCACCGTGTCCCACGCGGAAACCCAGACCGCGCCGTACAGCGGAGCGAAACCAAGCCACTTGAGCCGGCTGCGGAGCAGGTCACGCACCTCCCTGGAACTCTCGGGAACGGTGAAGGCCATGACAGTCCACATTCTGTCCCACCGGCGGTCCTCGGAACCGAAACCACTGACCTGGCCCACACCCACGTCGAGGCGGGCCTGGGCTTCCGGCGTGAAGCGGTAACGGGACGTTCGTCCCGCGCTCGACTGTTCCAGCACCCCGCGTCCGGCCAGGCGGCTCAGCGCCGTAGAGGCGGCCGACGCGCTGACGCCCAGTGCTCCCGCCAGGGCCACGATCAGTCGTGAGGGCAGCCATCCGGTGTACTCCCGCCAATAGTCCGCCATCATCGTCACCACCAGGTGCTGGGAAGCGGATCCCTTCAACGGCCGCGGGAAATTGACCTGCTCGGCGGCAACGCGGTGTGCGGCGGGGTCGCCGGAGTGGACGTGGAGGTTGCTGGTCACGGTCCATCTTCTCAGGAGGAGAGGGAACGGCAAATTGAACCTTGCAGTTTTCTTGACGGCCGTTGCGATAAGCGCATAATATCTATCCAAGTGATCCGGCCCACCCCCCGCGCCGGTAGCTTTTCCCGCCGCAGGAGCGAGTCAGGCCCTGCTTCAAAACTTTCCAGGAGATCCGCAATGACCGCAGGTCCCGGTCCGCTGACGCCGTTGTCACCGGACACCGTTTCCGTCCCCGCCACAGCTTCCAAGGGCAACGCCAACGCCCGCCGTGCCGCTGCCGCAAGCTTCATTGGCAGCACCCTCGAGTACTACGACTTCTTCATCTACGGCTCTGCTTCGGCGTTGATATTCAACAAAATCTTCTTTCCCGGCATCGACCCATCCCTGGGCATGGTCCTTTCCATGGCCACGATCGGCATCGGCTACGTGGTGCGGCCCCTGGCCGCCGGCGTGATTGGCCACTTTGGTGACCGCATAGGCCGCCGCCAGATGCTGGTCCTGACCCTGGTCCTCATGGGAGTCGCCACGTTCCTGATCGGCTGCCTTCCGCCCGTGTCGGTGATCGGCGCCGCCGCCCCGATCCTGCTGGTACTCCTGCGCGCACTGCAGGGGGCTTCGGCCGCCGGCGAGTCCGTGGGTGCCGTGACCATGACCATGGAACACGCCCCTACCCACAGGAGGGCCTTCTACGCCAGCTGGGTCAACACGGGAGCGGTGGCCGGCATCATGCTGGCGTCGCTCGCGTTCCTTGCGGTATCGCTGCTGCCGCAGGACGATTTGCTCGCATGGGGATGGCGCCTGCCGTTCCTTGCCAGCATCCTGGTTGTCGTGGTGGGCCTGTACATCAGGCTCCGCCTCCCGGAATCGGAAGTGTTCGAGGCCGCCAAGGAATCTGCGGGCGCCCAGGAACTGCCCATCAAGGTGGTCCTGCGCGACCATTGGGCCACCATCCTCAAGGTGATCCTGTTCGGTCTCTGGAGCGTCGTTTCCTCGGTGTTCGCGGCCTTCGGTCTTGCCTACGCCGGCAAGCTCGGAGTCCCCGCGGCCGTCATGCTCACCGTCACTATCGTCACCGCGGCCCTGGGCATCGTCGTCCAGCCGTACGCAGGCATCCTGGCCGACCGGATCGGACGTAAACCGGTGTTCATCACCGGCAACATCGTCTGCGCGGCGTCGGTGTTCGCGTTCTTCTGGTCGATCAGCGCCGGCTCCATCCCGCTGATCTTTGCCACGGCCATCCTCTTCATGACCGTCGGCTACGGCATGGTCAACCCGCTTGGCCCATCCATGACCGCGGAAATGTTCGAAACCAGGATCCGCTACACCGGAGCTGCCACTGCCTCCCAGCTGGGGCTCGTCGTCACCGGCTTTGCTCCCGCCATTGCCGCCGCCATCGTCCAGCCCGGCCCTGACGGGTGGCTGCCCGTTGCCTTTTTCACGGCCGCCTGCTGCCTCGTCTCCGCCGTCGTGACCGCCGTGTGGGTCAAGGAGACCTACCGGACCCGGACCGAAGACCTCGGCAAGCAACCCGCCTCCGCGGCCTAGCACCCCCACCCAAACGAAAGGCACCCACGTGCGCTACCTTGTCGTCGTCGACGGCGATGTTGAAGCAACCATGACCGACGGAACCATCCTCCGGTCCACCGTCTACCGGCCGGACGCGCCGGATGAAACCTTCCCGGTGCTGCTCACGCGCACGCCCTACGGGCGGGACCTGGCGGTCAACTCGGCGTACTTCAATCCGCTGACCGTTGCGGCGGCCGGGTACGTGGTGGTGATGCAGGACTGCCGCGGCAGGTTCGGCTCGGACGGCAGGTTTGAGCCTTCGGTCAATGAAGCGTCCGACGGCGCCACAACAGTGGAGTGGGCCGCGCGCCTTCCGTGGTCCAACGGCAGGGTGGGCATGTGGGGCCGGTCCTACTTCGCGGAAACCCAGTGGCGTGCCGCCCGGTACGCTCCGGCCGGGCTCAAGGCCCTGGCGCCGGGGGTCTCGGCGGGCGGCAACGCCAACAACGGTGCGCTGTACAGGGGCGGTGCCCATGAGCTGGGCAGCCGCCTGGCCTGGGGGCACGCCTCGATTTCCCTGAATGAACTGATGCGGGAACATGCTGACGATCCCGAGCGGCGCGCGAAGGAGCTCCAGGAATGGCTTGCCCTGGACACTGGATTTGCCGATGGTTCCTGCTACGGAGTCCTCCCGCTGCGGGACCTGGAACCCAGGCTGGGCACCTTCCTTCGCAACGAGGTCACCCCGTCCGCGGGGGAGGGGCCGGGGAGTGATTTCTGCCGGTTGTGGGATGCCGCTTCCGATGCGGCGGTGCCGCTGCCAACGCTGCACATCGGCGGCTGGTTCGATATCTTCGCCCCGAACACGCTGGACCAGTACCGCCGCCAGGCGGTCCTCAGCAAGACCTTCCCCGGCATTGAACCCCGCCTCATCCTTGGCCCCTGGACACACACCAACCTCACGGGCGGGTACCCGGACATCCACTTCGGCGCAGCCGCGTCCTCCGGCATCGTCGATGGCCGCGGAGATCTGTCGTCCCTCCACACGGCCTGGTTCGACGCCGTCCTCAAGGAGGACGGAGCGGCCATCGCCGCGGTCCCCAAGGTGCTGCTGTATTTCCTGGGCGAGAACCGCTGGCGCGGCTTTGATGAACTGCCGGTTCCCGCCGGGCAGAGGTCGTGGTTCCTTTCCGCCGAGGGGGACCTGCTGGACCAGGCGGGTGTGGACGGAAACGTTGAGTACGCCTACGACCCCCTGGATCCCGTGCCCACTACGGGCGGGGCCACCATGCTCGCCGGCGCCTTTCCCGCGGGTCCGGCGCGGCAGGACGCCGTCGAGGCGCGCACCGACGTCGCCGTCTTCACCACGGAGCCCTTCACCGAAACCACCACCATCTTCGGTGCCGTCACCGCCACCTTGTTTGCATCTTCCAGTGCCGTGGACACGGACTGGGTGGTCCGGCTTTGCAGGGTGTCAGCGGACGGGGTTTCCCTGGGGATTGCCGACGGGATCGTCCGGGCGTCCTGGCGCGACGCGTACGCCGGTACCGGGCTCTTCGAGGAAGGGCATCCGCCGTCTCCCATCGAGCCAGGCCAGGTCTACGAGTACACCATCAGCCTTTGGGAGACGGCTCTGACTCTCGCCCCGGGGGAGCGCCTGCGCGTCCAGGTCACGTCGAGCTGCCACCCGCGCTGGGACCGCAACCTCAACACCGGCAAACTGGCCTACGAATCGGGAGTTGCCGTAACCGCCAACCAGCGCATCCATGTGGGCGCCTCCCACCCCAGCCGCCTGACAGTGGGCCTGCTGTGAGCGCACCTTTACGGCCGCGCCTGGAGTTCCTGACGGAGCTGAACGTAACGGTGGAAACACCCATTGATGTTGGGCCCGCCCCCACCGGCCACCGCAGGATCATACCGATCACCGGCGGAACGATGACGGGGCCCGCCCTCCGCGGCACGGTGCTGCCCGGCGGCGCGGATTTCCAGACCCTGCACAGCCCGGAACTCACCGAGCTTGATGCCCGCTACGTTGTCGAGGCGGAGGACGGGGCATTGATCCACGTGCACAACAGCGCCGTCCGGCACGGCTCAGCGGCCGATATCGCACGGCTGAACCGCGGTGAACCAGTGGATCCGGCCGCCATCTACTTCCGGTGTTCACTCCGGTTCTCCACGGCGTCCAGGGAATGGTCGTGGCTCAACCACGTGGTTGCCGTCGGTACCGGCGAGCGGTACCAGGACGCAGTGAGGATCGCCGTCTTCATCGTCCGCTGACGCCGTTACGGAAGGGTTGTCGTCCCCGGGCTCCATTCCTGCTCCGCGCCCCACAGCGGTTTCCCGAATGCACCCCGGCGGGGATGGCAGGCAGATGCGTGTGGACTAAACACGCCACCTGGCAAGGGCTTCCCGTTGACCCCGCCGTCACCCGGTGTGAGGATGGCGCCATGAATGAGGTTTCGGCCTTTTATACCGGCCCCGGTCAGCTTTTGGCGGCCATCAGTTCTGCCCTGGATGCGGCCGGCGTGGACCGTTCGGCGCTGCGGCCGGCCGACCTCGGTGCTGTCGACGAATTCCATATCCGTGGACGCAGGGCGACGCTGGAAATCATCGAAGCGCTCGGCCTTACTGCAGATTCCCAAGTGCTCGATCTCGGAAGCGGATTGGGCGGCCCCGCCCGGACGCTCGCCGAGATGACGGGGTGCACGGTGACAGGGGTGGACCTGACACCGGAGTTCTGCCAGGTAGCGACGGCGCTTTCGGAGTGGACAGGCTTGTCCGGCCGCACCCGCTTCCACGTTGGGGACGCCACAGCCACCGGCCTTCCGGACGAGTCTGTGGATGCTGCGATGACAGTGCATGTGGCGATGAACATCCCGGACAAGCACGCGCTGTATGCCGAGGCCTTCCGGGTCCTGCGGCCGGCCGGCAGGTTGGTGGTTTACGACGTGCTGCAGGGTGAAGGCGGGGAGGTGCATTACCCGGTGCCGTGGGCCGCTGACCCCTCAACGAGCTTTCCCGCGACCCTGGAGGACATGCGCCGTCTCCTCCCTTCGGCAGGTTTCGACGTCATCTCGGAGGTCGACTCCTCGGACGAAAGCCTTTCCTGGTTCCAGCACATGCGTGCCAAAATCCAGCGGGAAGGGCCAGCACCGGTGACCTTCGCGACCTTCCTTGGCGACAGCTTCGCACAGATGGCAGCCAACCAGGTGGCCAACCTCGCCGAGCGGCGCATCCGGACGGTCATGTTCGTGTGCTCGCGGCCGTGACTTGCGTGCGGGGCTCTGGCGCCCGGGTCTCATAGGTTCCGGCGGCCTTCAGCCTTTACTCGTAGCCGTGTGGTGCGGGGCTCCAGCCTTTGTGCGGTCCCTCGAAACCCTAGGGTTTCGAGGCAACTTTGTGTGTAGCGTATAGGGCACCCCGGGTTCTGTTGATCGAAGCAACACCCCAAACCAGGGAGTTCCTTCGATGTGTCAACAGTTCGATTCGCCCACCGGTGTCAGGTTTCTTGCTCTCATCAAGGAAGGCAAGAGTTTCAGACAATCAGTACGGGTGACCGGGATAGGTAAGGAGACCGGTTACCGGTGGCTGCGTGATGAGTACCTCCGATTCCGCAGCAAAGGCCTCAACCACGCAGCAGCCCAGGTCGAACTGGGATTCACCTCACGCAATGCCGAGAAATGGAACGAACGCTTCCTGAGAAGCTCCGGGCGCCATCACTTCCAAGTCGACCCAGCTGTTGAGGAAGCGTTCTGGTCCTCATACTCCACCGGCATGAGCGTATTGGCTGCTGCAACATCGGCAGGCGTAAAGCACACGACAGGGTACCGGTGGGTCTACCGTCGTTTCATCGCTCTGCGAAGTGGACTTCCGCTGGCAGAGGTTGTCGATGCGTTACGACTGTCCCCGGGGACAACCGTTAGATGGGAAGCCCAACGGAGAAAAGAACTGGAAGCCGAAAAAGCACGCCTGCTGAAAGCCGAGCGGGACGCAATCCGGACCGCGAGAATCGTCGCCGAGAGGGTTGCAGCTCCTTTGTCTCCAGCACAAAAGCGACGCGCGTTACGGGAGACACGATATTGGGAGTTGGTGAGCTCCGGTGCTTCCAATGCTGCCGCCTGCAGGATGTTGGGCATGAGCAGGGTTATCGGGACAAGGCTTCGGAACCAGAGAGCGCAACAGCCACGGGCCAGCCTCAAACCACCATCGGGCAGGTACTTGTGCCTGCGCGAAAGGCTTCAAATGGCGGACCTGCTCCGCATGGGATGTTCTCTACGGCAAATTGGGAGGGATCTGGGGAGGCATGCCTCGACCATCAAACGGGAGCTTGACCGGCACCGTGATCCCCGTGGGCGCTACTTGCCCCATATCGCCGATCACGAAGCGCGCAGCCAGCGACGTCGGCCGAGGGAGCGGAAATTGCACGCTAATCCACGCCTGCACGCAATGGTGCAAACAAAGCTAACCAGCCACTGGTCCCCGGAGCAGATCTGCGGGTGGTTGGCGCTGGAATTTCCCGCTGAACCTGGCCTGAGGCTCTGCCCGGAGACAATCTACCAGGCACTATTGTTCGGCGACCATGGCGGGCTAAGAACGGCTGGCAAGCCACGGCTGCGCACAGGGCGAAAGATCCGTAAGCACCGGTGGCGGACAGGATCCGGCCACGGATCGGTCGTGAAGAACATGACCATGATTAGTGAAAGACCGCCCGAGGTCGAGACCAAAGAAGAGGCCGGCCACTGGGAAGGTGACCTCATCGTGGGGGTTGGTTCCGCATCCGCTATGGTCACCTTACGGGAACGAAAGACCCACTACGGAATCATCATCAACCTCCCGCACGGACACACCGCAGCGCAGACCAACCAAGCGATCATCGCTGCCTTCTCAGCCTTGCCGGCTCACCTGAAGCAGACACTGACCTGGGATCAAGGCGTGGAAATGGCCCGTCATCAGGAATTAGCGGCCGCTACCGGACTGCGGATCTACTTCGCGGAGCGGTCCAGCCCCTGGCAACGCGGCGCGAATGAGAACTTTAATGGCCTCGCGCGCCAATACTTCCCAAAGGGTACGGATCTCTCCGTCCATTCAGAGGACCACGTCAAACAGGTCTGCGTAGAGCTGAACAGCAGGCCACGCAAAAGCCTCGGCTACCTCACTCCGGCAGCAATCTTTCAATTCTCGAAGGACGGATAGGCTCCCACGCCAAGAGCCTCCAGCTGCCGACTGGTGACGCCTCTCCCGCGTCCCGTCAGTCTGCCCCTATCCTCCGGTTCACAACGTGGGCTGCAGTGGCAGCATTCTTCAGTAGATCTTCAAGGCGGTTCCTAAAAGACTGTTCTGCGCCGAAGAACGTTCGGTCCGTCAAACGCCACCCGAAAGTGTCAAAAGCGCGTGCCTGAAGCTTGCACCCGTCATCGATTGCTGTCGCCGTAATCTCCAGGGCAACTGGAAGGACTTTCTCACTCGAAAGGAGGTTACCGAGGATCCTATAAACCCAACTAGAACCAGCATGGATACGTACTGCACCGCCATCGATTTCAACCTTCGCGCGTGACTTAGCGCATGATCTCGCAATGGCTTCGATGGCGGCCTTGGCGCCCAAGGGGGATCGCCAGTGCTCAGTTATCTCCACGATTGGTTTTCCCTTGAAACCATCAGCGCCCACGACAACGCCCCCTTCATTGCGGAAGGACGTGTTCTTTGGACGTCCCGGTACCGAATTTACAGGCGATCTTTCTAATAAGGGATAACCTCTTTGCGCAGCCTATCCAGGAGGCCGTTCTACAGCTCCCTTCGTACTCTCGTAGACTTCAACCACAGGGCGATAGAGCCCGAAAGTAGCCCGTTGTTGCGTCGACCACTTGAATCCGCCGCACCTCCACCGGGCAGTTTTGCGGGCGGGTCTTACGGGAATCTGGGAACCCTTGAACGCCGGGAATTTTGACGCGGGCTATTGGGCCTTGAATGGCGGTCGGTGGAGGACCGGCTAACGGGCGCCTCCAACCGCTTTCCCGATTGTGAGAAGGTCGGCGAGGTGCTCATGGACATCAAGTTGGATTTTCCGACAACGGAGATCTAGCGAGGAGCATTTCTTCCGATATAGAGAAGATGTCCCGCAGTCCCGAGGAGGCTGGGGTCCGTTGCGGTGGCCTTCAAGACTTCGAGTGTCGAAACGTAGGCGTCGGGGTCTTCGCTTCTGAGGTTTTCGATTTGGTCTTCCAACCCTGTGGCGAACCCATGGGTGGACGCGACGATCTCTGTTATCAGCCCTGCTTCCTCGAAGGACTTTGCGGCCTTGGATGGTTCCACACCGTATCCTTCGGTGAAGCGGCCAGGAATGGGATTGTCGTAGGTGCCGCGGCTGAGTAGTGCTTCCACGAAGGACGCTTCGGCCATTCTGTGTCGTTCATCCCGGATAGAGAGGGTCCGGCGTAGCAGGGCGTACTTGGACATTAGAGCAACGGCGATTGTTCCCCCGGGCATGGTGACGCGCATGAGCTCCTCAAGAGCCTTCCGCCGGTCGGCTGCAGAGGTTAGGTGATAGAACGGGCCCAGAGCGATTGTCGAATCAAAGGTGTTGTCCGACCAACGGGAAAGATCGCGGACATCCGCCTCAACGATTTCCCGGATCCGATCTTCACCGAACTCCGCCCGCGCTATGTCGAGGAGGTTAGGCGAAAGGTCTGCCAATGTGGCTTGATAGCCCATGTCGCATAGCCAGCGGCTGTAGCGGCCAGGGCCCCCGCCAATATCCAGTACACGCCCCGATTCCGGCATTGTCTTCGCTAGAAAGTGAGTGGTGAGTTCAAACTCAATGCGGCCCTGGGGCGTCTCTAGCCGCTCCCACTCTCGCCGATCGAAACTCGCGTAATAGCCTCTTGTTCCCCCAAGGTCAGTCATCCGCCGATTATGGCATGCAGAGTTGTCGGCCGATTGAGATGAATCCGTTTGCCGGGAAGAAGAACCTTGTCTTCTGATCCTCTCTAGGAACAGATTGCAATGATCTTGCGGTTAGTCAATGTATTTCCAGGAGTCCGGTGGACGATCCCTCACCGAACATCGCTCACTCGTCCTTCTCAGCCTCCGCATGACTCTTAAGTGAGGGGGTCGGCCCGCCCGTCTCCTCCGGCACGTCGCTTCGGGCTTGACCGTCCTGAACGAAAGTAATCCTAATTTGGCTCCCCCGCTCAAGGAACGACCCGGCAGACGGATCTTGGGAAGTCACCCAGAACAGCCCTGGCCACGTACGCGAACGGAGCCCCGGCCCGTCAGGGTCCCCGGACGCGAGACCAAACCCAATGTTCGCCGCCATCTCTTGGGCAATGTGCACAGGCTGCCCAACCAGATCGGGAACAGCCAGCTTCTGACGATCATCCATCTCTGCAACTCCTTTGAGCCTGACCAGCTAGAACGGTGAAACCAACCTTCTTCGTCACCAAAATACTGCCGGTGGTAAGGCGGGCCTGGCCAACCCGATTTCTTGGTTCCAAAAGCGCGCTGGGTGCCCTTTGGAGGATCCTTCAGCGGACGCTCGGATGACGTGTACTGCATAGGCGGTGACTAGGCGGCTCTGCCGTGGGGACCCGGCGTTTGACGGGAGGCGTCAGGGGATTCTGAGTCGTCCGAAACCTCGTCGAAGAAACGTCGGGGTCGTGGTAGCCACAGCGGGACGATGAGAATTACAGAAATCCAGGCAGCTGCCTACTCCGCCGCGCCCCACAGCGCCTTGCGCAGCAGCCGCTTCAATTCCTGCGACTCCCCGTCGGAAAGCCCGGCCAGCTGGTTCAGCTCGGCCGCGTCCATGGCGGTGCGGGCCTTCGCGTGCATCTTCCGCCCCTCGGCAGTGGAGACGATGATCTTGGCGCGCCGGTCCTGCTTCCCCTGCGCCCGCTCCACCAGTCCGCGGCGTTCCAGGTCGTCCACCAGCGTGACCACCTGGCTCGGGTCCAGGCTGAGGAAGTCGGCAAGCTCCCGCTGCGTCGGCTCCAGCCCGCTGCACGCCAGTGTCAGGACCGAGAAGGAGCGCTCCCGCAGGCCGAAGTCGGCCAGTGCCTTGTTGTTCAGGACCGAGCCTGCGGCATGCAGCTTCGCCAGCAGCAGTCCCACGTCACTGCCGATCCTGGCTGCCGCAAGGCGCGGGGTCTGAACGTCTGTGCCCAAGGTGGCCATCACAACTCCGGTACTGGTAAAAAACAATCGTTGACTTTTTCAATGATCCGTAATTTCATTGAATCCAACAAGGATCTCACACCGCAGTGGGACCAGCCCAACGGCTTCGGCCGGCGCATGCGAAGGAGCAGGCCATGAGCTTGAACGGCAAAGTTGCAATCGTCACCGGGAGCGGGCAGGGCCTCGGCCTCGCCTACGCAAGGGAACTGGCCCGCCAGGGTGCCGCCGTCGTTATCAATGACGTCAACGCTGAAACCGCCGCGCAGGCTGTGGCCCGGATCGAGGCCGACGGAGGCCGGGCCACCGCTGTGGTGGTTCCGGTGGGAACCACGGACGCGGCCAAGGCCCTGGTGGCCGGCGCCGTCGACGCGTTCGGGCGGCTGGACATCCTGGTCACCAACGCCGGGATCCTGCGGGACAAGTCCCTGCTGAAGATGACTGACGAGGACTTCGACCTGGTCATCAACGTGCACCTCAAGGGCACCTTCACCTGCGTCCGGGAGGCGTTTGGCTACTTCAAGGAAAACAACGTGCAGGGCCGCATCATCACCATCGGTTCCCCCACGGGCCAGCGCGGCAACTTCGGCCAGACCAACTATGCTGCGGCGAAGGCCGGGATCGTGGGCATGGTCCGCACCTGGGCGCTGGAAATGAAGAAGGCGGGCGTGACGGTCAACAGCGTCATTCCGGTGGCCGCCACCGCCATGACCAAGACCGTGCCGTACTTCCAGAAGGCAGTGGAGGCGGACGAGCGTGGCGAGGCCATGCCGTCATTCTTCCGCCATGACCTCGGCTTTGGAACGGCCGACGACGTCTCCGGACTGGTTGCCTTCCTCGCCTCCGACGAGGCAGCCAACATCACCGGCCAGGCCATCGGCGCCGGCGGTGACCGTCTGCAGGTCTGGACCCACCCGGAAGCGGCCACCACGGAATACCGCGACGGCGGCTGGACCTATGAGGCCCTGCTGGACAACGTCGGCCAGCTGTTCAACCGGGACACGCTGCAGGGCTACGGCGAGGAATTCCTGCTGCTGCCTGCAGAACTGCAGCCCGAACCGGTCCAGGCGCGCTGATCATGGCAGACCGTTACGAACTGGGCGTCGACCCCGCCAAACTCGAGGCGATCGACATGCACGTACACCTCGAGGTGGACAGCTGCGGGCACGGGTCGCTGCCTGAGGCATTGACCGAAGCATCGGCCAAGTACTTCAAGGCTGAAGACCGCACCCCGTCCCTGGACCGCATCGCCGAGGTCTACCGCGGACTGAACATGGCCGCCGTCGTCTTCACCGTGGACGCCCGCACCCAGCTCAAGCATGAGCCCAACAGCATCCCCGAACTCATCGCCGGCGCCGCCCGGAACAACGACGTACTGATTCCGTTCGGCAGTGTCGACCCGCGCACGGGTGAGGACGCCATCGCCGGGGCCAAGCACCAGGCGGTGGAGCTCGGTGCCCGCGGCTTCAAGTTCCATCCGTCCCTCCAGGGCTTCGACCCCTCGAACGAGCGCTTCTACCCCCTGTGGGGGACGCTCCAGGAACTGGGCCTGCCCGCCATCTTCCATACCGGCCAAAACGGCATGGGAGCGGGCCTGCCCGGCGGGTATGGCATCAAGCTCGCTTACTCCAACCCGTTGCTGCTGGACGCCGTGGCCGCCGATTTCCCGGGCCTGCAGATCATCATGGCCCACCCGTCGGTGCCGTGGCAGGACGAGGCAAACTCCATCGCCACGCACAAGGCCAACGTCTTCATCGACCTCTCCGGCTGGTCGCCCAAGTACTTCCCGGAGTCGCTGGTCAAGGCCTCCAACTCCTACCTTCAGGACAAGGTGCTGTTTGGCACCGACTTCCCGCTGATCACCCCGCAGAAATGGCTGGGAGCGTTCGCCGACCTCCCGCTGAAGGACGAGGTCCGGCCCAAGATCCTCAAGGACAACGCGGTCCGCCTGCTCGGGCTGGGCGGCTGACATGGGCACGCTGACGACGGCGGATGCCGCCCTGGGTGCCCGGCTTTACGAAGCAGCGGATTGGTACGACGCCGAGTCCCTGCTCACGCTCGAGGAGCGCCAGGTCATGTCCCGGCTGCGGTCATTCCTGGACGCGGAAGCCAGGCCGCTCCTGGCCGAGTACTGGGAACGCGGCGAGTTTCCCGAACAGCTGGCGCGGCCGCTGATCGACCTGGACCTGATGGAACCGGCCGGGCTCACGGCGGACGGACCCGCACGGGGCATCTACCAGGGCTTCCGGATCTTTGAACTTGCCCGCACCGACGCGTCCCTGGCCACCTGGTATACCGCCCAGGCCGGCCTGTTCCGGACGGCCATCCGCGTGGGTGCCTCGGCGGAACAGCAGGCCGAATGGATGCCCAGGGTCATCGACTTCTCGCTCAAGGGCGTCTTCTCGCTGACCGAACCCGGGTCCGGTTCGGACATCGCCGGCGGACTGTCCACCACCGCCCGGCGGCAGGCTGACGGCAGCTGGGTCCTTGACGGCGCCAAGCGCTGGATCGGGGGCGCAGCCACCGCGGACGTCCTGGCCGTGTTTGCCCGGGACGCCGCGGACGGGCAGGTCAAGGCCTTCCTCCTGGACCGCGCCGCGGACGGAATCACGCTGGAAAAGATCCACGGAAAGACGTCGCTCAGGATGATGCAGAACGCCCACATCACCCTCACCGGTGTCCGCGTCCCTGAGTCGATGCGCCTGCAGAACGTGAACTCCTTCAGGGACGTCGCGGCAATGCTCCGGGCCATGCGCTCGGATGTGGCCTGGATCGCCACCGGCATCGCCGCCGGCGCGTTCGAGGCCGCGCTGGCCTACGTCAACGAACGCCGGCAGTTCGGACGCACCCTTGGTTCCTTCCAGCTGGTCCAGGAAAAACTGGCCCGCATGCTGGGGAACGTCACCTCCGCCCTGTCCCTGGTGGTCCGGCTTACCGAGCAGCAGGCCAAAGGCATCTACCGTGACCAGGACTCTGCTTTGGCAAAGATGCAGACGTCCCTTTTCATGCGTGACACCGTAGCCCTTGCCCGCGAGGTGGTGGGCGGCAACGGCATCACGCTGGCCACGGATGTGGCCCGCTTCCACGCCGACGCCGAAGCCGTCTACTCCTACGAGGGCACCCACGAGATCAACGCCCTCATCATCGGCCGCGCCCTCACGGGCGAAAGCGCCTTCACCCGCTGAACCACCCACCCGCTGAACCTAACTTCCACACCCAACAAACAACTCCCAGGAGGCAACGATGCCCAATCTCGTCGTCGATTTCGACACCCTGCTCACCCTGTCCGGCAAGGACCTCGGCACCACCGACTACCGCCAGATCACCCAGGAACAAATCAACCTCTTCGCCGACGCCACCGACGACCAGCAGTGGATCCACACCGACCCCGAACGCGCCAAGGACGGCCCGTTCGGCGCCCCCATCGCCCATGGCTTCCTCACCCTGTCGCTGATCATCCCGTTCTGGGGCGAGCTGTTCGACGTGGACGGCGTCACCACCAAGGTCAACTACGGCCTGGACAAAGTCCGCTTCACCTCCCCGGTGACGGTCGGCTCCAAGGTCCGCATGCAGGCCACCATCGCCGAGGTCACCGAGGTCAAGGGCGGCGCCCAGATCAAGGTCAACGCCACCATCGAAATCGAAGGCCAGGAACGCCCCGCCGTCGTCGCCGAATTCCTCGCCCGCTTCTACAAGTAGGCCGCGCTACCAGCAGTAACCCCTTCACCACGACGGCGGCACCACACGGAGCCGCCTCTTCAGGCAACCCCAAAATCCCCTTCCCTCCGTACCCCATTCCCCAAACCCTAGGAACAGCCATGTCCGGACACACCACGCTCGCACCCGCGGGCACGGCCGCCAAGCGCAAGGAAGCGCGCACGGTCATCCTGTCCAGCTATCTGGGCAGCACCATCGAGTTCTACGACTTCCTGCTGTACGCCACGGCCGCAGCAGTAGCTTTCCCCAAGGTCTTCTTCGCCGGCACGGACGAATGGGTGGGCGTGGTGGCGGCCTACGCCACCTTCGCCGCCGGGTACTTGGCCAGGCCGCTGGGCGGCATCATCTTCGGCCACTTCGGTGACAAGGTGGGCCGCAAGGGAATGCTGATCATCTCCATGGCCATGATGGGCATCGCCTCCACCCTCATCGGCCTGATTCCCGGCGCCGGCGTCATCGGGCCGTGGGGCGCCGTGATCCTGGTGCTCCTGCGCGTCTGCCAGGGCATCGCCGTCGGCGGTGAATGGGGCGGTGCCGCGCTCATGGCCCTGGAGCACGCCGACCCCAGGCGGCGCGGTTTCGCCGCCTCCTTCGTCAACGCCGGCGCCCCCACCGGCGCCGTGCTGGGCACCGTGGTGATGGGCATCTTCTCGGCATTGCCGCAGGACGCGTTCCTGGCCTGGGGGTGGCGGGTGCCGTTCCTGCTGTCCTTCGTGCTGCTGATCGTGGGCATGTTTGTCCGCCTGCGGGTCTCGGAGAGCCCCATCTTCGCCGAGGCCGTGGCCAAGGAAGAGGCCCAGGCAACCACCAAGCGCAAGATCCCGCTGCTTGAGGTGCTGCGCCGGCCCAAGGCCCTGATCATGATCATGTTCGCCGGCGCCGCCGGGTTCGGGCTGCAGGTGGTACTGCCCACGTTCTCAGTGACGTATGCCGTGTCCAAGGGGGCGCCGCAGCAGGGCGTGCTTTACGCCTTCGCCGGAGCCTCGGCCATCTCCATCATCTTCGTCCTCCTGGGCGGCCGCCTGTCCGACCGTTTTGGCCGCAGGCCCGTGATGATTGCCGGACTGGCCCTGTTCATCGCCTACCTTTTCCCCATGTTCGGCATGCTGGGCTCCGGCAACGTCGGGCTTGTCTTCGTGGCCTTTACCGTGGCACTGGTCCTGCACTCATCCCTGTACGGGCCGCTGGCAGCCTTCGTCTCCGAACAGTTCGGCACCACGTCCCGCTACACCGGCGCTGCGGTCGGCTACCAGCTGGCCACCCTGATCGGGGCGGGTTTCACCCCCGGCATCCTGGCCGGGCTCTACAAGGACTCCGGCCAGAGCATCGTTCCCGTGGTGGTGTTCCTGTCCGTCATGGCCCTCGTCTCGATTGTCTTCATCGCCCTGACGCGCGAGTCTAAGAACAACGACCTCACCACGGTCCGTTAGGAGAACCATGGACAACAACGGAGTTGGATCCTGGCTGCACCGCCGCCGCCGGAAGTCAGGCGCCAAGGCAGCCATCCTGTCCGGAGCCCGCACGCTGAGCTATGAAGAGTTGGCCGACAGGACCGACCGCCTGGCCAGCGCGCTCCGGGACAGGGGAGTGGCAAAGGGCGACCGGGTGGCCTACCTGGGCGAGAACCACCCTTCCTTCGTGGAAACGTTCTTTGCCTGCGGTCTGCTCGGTGCCATCTTCGTGCCGCTCAACACCCGGCTGGCTCCGCCGGAACTGCAGTTCCAGCTGCAGGATTCCGGGGCCCGGCTCCTGGTCAACGCCGGCGCCCTGGGGGCGTCTGCCGCTGCTGCCCTGGAAGGTACGGGCGTCACCCACCGGCTGGTTGTAGCGGCCGACGGCGGGACTGAACCTTCCGCCGGCACCTCACCCGCCGCCGTCGTTCCCTGTGAGGTGGCACCCTACGAGGAGGCGCTGCAGGCTGCGGCACCGGATCCCGCCGACGTGCCGGTGGGGCACGATGACGCGGCGATGATCCTCTACACCTCCGGCACCACGGGCAAGCCCAAGGGTGCCCTGCTGACCCACGGGAACATCACGTGGAACTGCATCAACACCATCGTGGACATGGACCTGAACCGAAACGATGTGGCGCTGATGATCTCGCCGCTGTTCCATGTGGCGTCGCTGGACATGGGCCTGCTGCCGATGCTGCTGAAGGGTGCCACCGTGGTGCTTGAGGCGAAGTTCGATCCCGCCAGGGTCCTGGAACTCATCCAGGAGCACAAGGTGACCACCCTTAACGGCGTGCCCACCACGTTCCAGCTCCTCTGCGAGCATCCGGGATGGGCCGCGGCGGACGTCAGCTCCCTGGACAAGCTCACCTGCGGCGGCTCCGCCATCCCCCGCCGCGTCCTGGATGCGTACGAGGACCGCGGCATCGGCTTCACCAGCTGCTACGGCATGACCGAAACAGCGCCGGGCGCCACCATGCTTCCAGTCGACAGGTCCCGGGACAAAGCGGGCTCGGCAGGCCTGCCGCACTTCTTCACGGACGTCCGGATCGCCGACCCGATGGGCGGTGCAGTGGACCCGGGCGGGGTGGGGGAGATCCAGATCTCCGGCCCCAATGTGATCAAGGAGTACTGGAACCGGCCGGAGGCCACCGCCGCCAGCTACGCGGACGGGGCCTGGTTCCGCTCCGGGGACATGGGCTACCGGGACCAGGAAGGCTTCCTGTTCGTCTCGGACCGGCTCAAGGACATGATCATCTCCGGCGGGGAAAACATCTACCCGGCCGAGGTGGAAGCCGTGATCGCGGAGCACAGGGCTGTCAGCAGCGTGGCGGTCATCGGGGTTAGCGATGACAAATGGGGCGAGGTTCCCCAGGCCATCGTGACCCTGCGGGAGGGCGAATCGCTGACGGAGGAGCAGCTGCGCAGCTTCCTGGACGGCCGGCTGGCCCGGTACAAGATTCCCAAGTCGCTGGTGGTGGTGGCGGACATGCCCCGCACGGCCAGCGGCAAGATCCGCAAGATGGAGCTCCGCAAGCAGCTCTGAGCACCAAAACGGGGCAGGTGCCCGCTGGCCCGTATGGTTCCGCCGTTGTTACCGTTCACGGTCATCAATTGGCGGAACCATACCAGCCGGTGACAGCATGGTTGGATGCTTGAGGCAACTAAATCCCATAATTCCCCGGACGGGACACCCGTCAACCCTGCGCTGCAAGCGGAGAGCAAGATCGCCCGCATCGCGGTGACGATGTTCCCCATCCTGGTGGTGGCCGCAGGTGTCATCGGCTTCCTGCTCCCCGGGGTCTTCAAACCCATGGCGCCCAGCGTGCCCTACCTGCTGGGCATCATCATGTTCTGCATGGGCCTGACCCTGACTCCGCCGGACTTCGCCGCCGTGGCCAAGCGTCCGTGGGCGGTGGCACTGGGCATCGTTGCCCACTACATCATCATGCCCGGGGCCGGCTGGCTGATCGCCGGCGCCCTCAACCTCGAGCCCGAGCTGGCCGTCGGCGTCATCCTGGTGGGATGCGCACCCTCCGGTACGGCCTCCAACGTGATGGCGTTCCTGGCCAAGGGCGACGTTGCCCTCTCGGTGGCGGTGGCATCCGTCTCCACCCTGATCGCCCCGATCGTAACCCCGCTGCTGGTCCTGTTCCTGGCCGGTTCCTACCTTCAGATCGACGCCGCCGGCATGGTCCTGGACATCGTCAAGACCGTGCTGCTGCCGGTGGTGGCAGGCCTGCTCGCCCGGCTCTTCCTCAAGAAGCTCGTCGCAAAGGTGCTGCCCGCACTGCCGTGGGCGTCCGCCGTCGTGATCTCCCTGATCGTGGCCATCGTGGTGGCCGGCAGCGCCGGCAAGATCATCGGGGCCGGCGCCATTGTGTTCCTTGCCGTGGTGCTGCACAACGGCTTTGGCCTGGGCCTGGGCTACCTCGCCGGCAAAATCGGACGCCTGGACGACAAGGCGCGCCGAGCCCTCGCCTTCGAGGTGGGCATGCAGAACTCCGGCCTGGCGGCGACCCTGGCCACCGCCCACTTCAGCCCGCTGGCGGCGCTCCCGTCCGCCGTCTTCTCCCTGTGGCACAACATTTCCGGCGCCATCGTGGCTGCCTGGCTCGCCCGGCGCCCGCTGCAGGAAAAGCAGGCCTGACCAGCGCCGTCACGCTCCACGGCCCGGAAGCCGGCCTGTTTCCATCCGTACTTCGTGGGTACAGGACCGGGTAGGGACAACGTCGTTCCCGATGTTGCCTGCCGGTTCCGGACAGGAGATGGACAGATGGCTCGGATTGACCGAATAGCTGAACCATGGGGGACAAGGACACCGTACGGCAGTGGCGGTGAGTGGCCGGTCAGGGTGGACACCCACCTGGCCGAAGGGGTGGCCCCGGAGGACGTGGACAGGTGGGTCCAGACGGCGTCCCTCCTGCACTCCAACGGCGACGCCATGGACATCGCGGTCAAGGACAACCGCATTGTCGGGGTGCGCGGCCGGGCTGTGGACCGCGTCAACCACGGCCGGCTGGGACCGAAGGACCTGTACGGCTGGCAGGCGAACGCGTCAGCCGACCGGCTAACCACGCCCCTGATCCGCGAGGGCGGAAAGCTGGTGGAAACCGACTGGGACACGGCCATGCAGCGCGTGGTGGACCGTTCCAAGGCGCTGCTGGCCGAACAGGGCCCCAGCGCCATTGGCTTTTACACCACGGGCCAGCTCTTTTCCGAGGAGTACTACACCTTGGGGACCCTGGCGCACGGCGGCATCGGCACCAATCACGTGGACGGAAACACCCGCCTGTGCACTGCCACTGCCGGAGAGGCGCTGAAGGAATCATTCGGCTGCGACGGCCAGCCCGGCTCCTACACGGACGTGGACCACGCGGACGTGATCGCCCTCTACGGGCACAACGTGGCGGAAACCCAGACCGTCCTCTGGACCAGGATGCTGGACCGCCTGGCCGGACCCAACCCGCCCAAGATCATCTGCGTGGATCCCCGCCTCACCCCCGTGGCCAAGGCGGCCACCCTGCATCTGGCGCCACGGCCGGGCACCAACGTGGCCCTGATGAATGGGATCCTGCACGACATCATCGCCAACGGCTGGGTGGACCACGAGTACATCAAGGCCCACACGGTGGGGTTCCCGGAGCTCGAAAAAGAGGTCAGGAACTACCCGCCCGCACTGGTGGCGGAGATCTGCGGCGTCCCGGCGGAGCAGATCTCCGAAGCCGCCCGTATCATCGGCCACGCCGAGCGGCTGCTGTCCACGGTGCTTCAGGGTTTCTACCAGTCCAACCAGGCCACCGCCGCCGCTGTCCAGGTCAACAACATCAACATCATCCGCGGCATGCTGGGCAAGCCAGGCTGCGGCATCCTGCAGATGAACGGCCAGCCCACCGCGGAGAACACCCGCGAATGCGGGGCCGACGGCGACCTGGCCGCCTTCCGCAACTGGTCCAACGACGCCCACATCCAGGACCTCGCCAGGGTGTGGAACATCGACCCCATGTCCATCCCGCACTACTCACCGCCAACGCACGTCATGCAGATGATGCGGTACGCGGAGGACGGCTCCATCCGGATGCTGTGGGTCAGCGGCACCAACCCCGCCGTTTCGCTGCCCGAACTGAAGCGGATCCGCAGCATCCTGGAACAGGACCGCCTGTTCCTGGTGGTGCAGGACATCTTCCTGTCCGAGACCGCCCAGCTGGCCGATGTCGTGCTTCCAGCTGCGACCTGGGGCGAAAAGACGGGCACCTTCACCAACGTGGACCGTACCGTCCACCTGTCGGAGAAGGCCGTGGACCCACCCGGTGAGGCCCGGCCCGACCTGGAAATCTTCATCGACTACGCCCACCGGATGGGCCTGCAGGACAGGGACGGGCAGCCGCTGATCAAGTGGCACGATCCAGAGTCCGCCTTCGAAGCGTGGAAGGAATGCACCCGCGGCCGCCCCTGCGACTACACCGGCATCACCTATGACAAGCTGCGCGGCGGCTCCGGCATCCAGTGGCCGTGCAACGAGGAAAACCCGGACGGCACGGAGCGCATCTATGCCGACGGGAAGTTCTGGGCCCACCCGGAGTACTGCGAAACGTACGGCCGCGACCTGATCACCGGGGCGCCCGTGGAGCCGTCCGAATACAAGGCCCTCAACCCGGAGGGCAAGGCCATCATCAAAGCCGCCGAGTACATGCCGCCGCACGAGCTGCCCAGCCGGGACTTCCCGCTCCAGCTCATCACCGGCCGCACGCTCTACCAGTTCCACACCCGCACCAAGACAGGCCGGGCGCCGGAGCTGCAGGCGGCCGCGCCGGACGTCTGGGTGGAGTTGTCAGCGGACGACGCCGGCGCGTACGGGATTGCCGAGGGCGACCTTGCAGAGGTGGAGACACCCCGCGGTTCAGTCCGTGCCAGGGTGCGGATCAGCGGGATCCGGAACGGGGTGCTGTTCCTGCCGTTCCACTACGGCTACTGGGACACCAACGGCGGCCACCGGCCGGACGGCCCGGGCCGGGCGGCCAATGAGCTGACCATCACGGACTGGGACGCCGCCTCCAAGCAGCCCATCTTCAAGACAGCGGCGGCGCGCATTACCCGGGTTTCCGGCGGTGACGGGCCGTCCCTGGCGCCCACCACCACGGCGTCGGCTCCCGTCGGCGACTTCCCGGAAGAGGCCAGGACCAAGGGGACCGCCGCCGCCCTGGCTGACGAAGAAACCGGCACGGCAGGAGGGGCACGATGAAATTCGGGCTTGTACTTCAGGAAATGCACCGCTCCGAGAACGACCTGGCACACCACCTGCTGGTCATCTCGGAGCGCCACAAAGTGGACCACGAGATCTACCATCTGGCCCGTGACCTGGCGCGCTGGTCCCAGCAGCACGTGCGGGACATCGCGGAGATCGGCAGGAACTACGGCCAGGACCTGGACCCGGAGCCGCGCGGCGAAGCGGGGCTGATGGAGACCCTTCGCGAGAAGGGCAGTGAGATGGTGGGCCGGCGTCCGGAAACCGGGATGCTGCTGCTGCGGGACCTCCGGGAGCTGTACCTGATGGCGTGTGGGGTCTCGGCCGACTGGGAGCTGCTGGCCCAGGCTGCCCAGGGAATGAAGGACAAGGACCTGCTGGCCCTGGCCGAAAAGTGCCATCCCCAGACGATCCGCCAGATGAAGTGGGCCAACGGCAAGCTGAAGGAATCCGCCACCCAGGTCCTGGTCAGCTGAGGGGCTGGGTTAGCTGAGGTCCCGGTCAGCTGAGGGGCCTGGTCAGCGGGTTATCCCGCCTCACGGGCTTCCTGCAGGTGAGCCACCAGTGCCTGCATCTGCTGCACCGTCCACGGCAGGTCCTTGCTGAGTTCGGCGCTGTTGTCGCTCCACATGGCGCGGGCGGCCGCCTTGGTGCCCTCGCTGCTGTGGAACCGGGAGCCCAGCTCATCCCAGCGGCGCACCAGCTCCCTCGCCTCCGGGCTGTTGGCAGGGACACCGGCGTCCACCTGGCGCAGGCCCTCCTTGACCATCCCGGCCCATTCGGTCCGGGATTCCTCAGTGGCTTCCGGGCCCAGCCGTTTGCGCTGTTCCTCGAGCTCCCGGCGCTGGTCCTCGGTGAAGTAGTTCTCGAACATCGTCATCCTTTCCAAAACGGTCATGAAATAAGCAGGGGCGGCGTCCCCCTGGTTGATGCGGCCCAGCAGGTCCCTGATGGTCCGCTGGAGCTGCCCGAGCTGGAGAGCCTGCCCGTCCAGTGCGTCCAGTTGGCGCTGCAGGAGATCCCGCATGGACTCCGGACTGCCACCCGACCGGTCCAGCACGGCGGCGATCCCGCCCAGCGGCACCCCCAGGCTCCGCAGGGCCCGGATGCTGTAGAGGCGCCTGAGGTCCTGGCCTGTATAGCGGCGGTGGCCTGCCGCGGTCCGGGCGCTTGCCTGGAGCAGCCCGATGCTGTCGTAGTGGTGCAGCGCCCTGACAGTGACCCCCGTGGCCGCGGCCAGTTCGCCAATGCTCCAGCGCGGTTCATCCAGATGTTCCATACCGCCAACGGTAGGACCTGACGCCGCGTCAGGTTCAAGTCCTGGGACGGCGCTCCTTGAACAGACGGCGCTCCTTGAACAGAAGGCGCTGCTCGAACAGAAGGAAGGTGCAGCCGAAGGGGTTTCATTCAGTGAAACCGGCGGCGCGTCCGGAGCCGTCCATGGCCCAGAGTTGAGTCCATGAACGCGGAGCCCGGGATTGGCCCGCTCAAAGGCACACAGGACAGAAACGGCGCGGCATACATGGAGTCAACGATGACGGTACTGCGGATCCAACGGGGGATCGAGTTCGCCCGGCCCCAAAACGCAGTCCCGCTGCTGCTGGACCTCTACCTTCCCGGTACTCCCGGGGAGGGCCCGGACCAGGACGGACGCCCTGCCGTGATCCACTTCCACGGGGGCGGCTGGCGGATGGGTGAGCGCTCCTCGCTGGGGCCCGGGGTGGACGGTTTCGGCCTCAGCCCCATCGAACAGCTGGTGGACGCCGGGTTCGTGGTGGCCTCCGCCGACTACCGCCTGACGGACGTTGCCACCTTCCCTGCCCAGCTGCTGGACGCCAGGGCGGCGGTCCGCTGGCTCCGCGCCCACGCTGCCCACTATGGCGTGGATCCGCGCCGGATCTACGCCTGGGGCGATTCGGCAGGCGGCCACCTGGCCGCGCTCCTCGGCCTGACTGGCGGATCCTCCCAACCGGCCGGCAGCCTGGACGCCGGCACCCTGGACCGCGACGGCAGGGACCAGGTTGCCGCCGTCGTGGCCTGGTACCCGCCCACGGACCTGGAACGCATGGGCGAACAGGCCAGGACGGATGCCATAGCCCGCGCCGATGACCCCGGCTCCCGTGAAGCGCTGTTGATCGGAGCGCAGCCGGCCGACGCCCCGGACAAGGCCAGGGCGGCCAGCCCCCTCACCTATGTGCATCCAGGCGTGCCTCCCTTCCTCCTGATCCACGGAACGGCGGACCGGTTCGTCCCCGTGGAGCAGTCCACCAGCCTCGCCGCAGCGCTGGAAGGTGCCGGTGCAGCCGTCGAACTTCTCCTGCTGGAAGACGCGGACCACATGTGGCAGCTGCCGGACGGCGGCAGCTCGGCGGCCGGGCAGGCAACCGCCGCCACCATTGATTTCCTTTGCCGACAGGCAAAGCAGCACTGATTTCCCCACTTCCTTCGGTGCGCCATGCGCCCGGAACACACCCGAAAGGCACCTCCATGCAGTTCATTGGCATCACGCACCACGGCGAACCCTGGGCAGCAGCGCTCGCCGGTTCCCGCGTCCTCCCGCTGGCACCCGTCGCCGGCTTCTGGACCGACGCGGAAGGCTGGCAGGACAAAGCGGCATCGTTGGTTGCCGGCGCGGCAGAGCATGACGCGTCCGACGCCGGCGCCTGGCTGGAGCGCGGCACCGTCACCGAGGTGCCGCTCGTCCCGGCGTCCGCACGGGTCATCTGCGTGGGCCTGAACTACAAGGCGCACGTGGCGGAAGGCAGCTTCAAGGACCAGGAACTGCCGCCGTACCCCACCCTGTTTGCCCGCTGGACGGCGTCCCTGTCCGTGGGCAACGTCCCGGTTCCCGTCCCGGCCGGCGAGTCGGGACTGGACTGGGAGGGCGAAGTGGCCGCCTACATCGGCCGGCGCGTCGAGTCCGCGGATGAGGTAACAGCTGCCGGCGCCGTCTTTGGTTACTCCACCTTCAACGACATCACCTCCCGCAGGGCCCAGAAACTGACGTCGCAGTGGACCCTGGGCAAGAACGGCGACTTCAGCGGACCCCTTGGTCCACTGGTCAGCCGCGACGAGGTGGGCGACTTGCGGGACGGGCTGCAGGTGCGCACGCGCGTGAACGGAATCGAAGCCCAAAACGGCAACACCCGCGACATGATCTTCTCCGTCCCGGCCATCATCGCGCTCATCAGCCAAACGTTCACCCTGCACCCGGGCGACGTCATTGCCACCGGAACACCGGAAGGCGTGGGGTACGCCCGCACCCCGCAGTGGCTGCTGCAGCCCGGTGACACCGTCGAGGTGGAGATCGAGAAGCTCGGCACCCTGACCACGCCCGTAGGCGATCCCTCCCTCCGGAGCCGTGCCTGATGAGCACGTTCCAGAACGCCGGCCCCGCGGACATCCCGGAGGAGGCGCGGGTCCTGGTTTCCGGCGGCGGCCCCAGCGGGCTGTTCCTGGCCCTGGACCTGGCATCCCGCGGGGTCCCCAGCACCGTCATCGATCCCCGGACCGCCGTGGACCCCACCCGGCCCCGGGCCAAGACCACCAATGCCCGCACCATGACGCACCTGCGCCGGCTGGGCCTTGCCGACGCGCTCCGGAAGGCTTCGCCGCTGCCGGTGGACTACGCCCGGGACGTCATCTTCTGCACCGCGCTCACCGGGCCTTCCGCACATGAACTCCGCCGGTTCCGGCACGCCTTCCAGCTGGTTCCCGGCACCTACGGGCCCCAGCCGGAGTGCGGCCAGCAGGTGCCGCAGCCGGTCCTCGAAGAGGTGCTCCGCGCGGCTGTCGCGGACAACCCGCTGGTCACGTTTGTGACCGGGTGGTCCGTCCAGGAGGTCCAGGAGGTTCAGGGGCCGGGCGCCCGCGGAGACGAAGCCGGCAGCCATCACGCCGGACTTTCCCACGCCGCCGCTCCCGAAGATGCCGCTGATCCGGAAGGCGTGGCAGCCACGGCGCCGTACGCCGTCGTCATCGCCGATGTTTCCGGTACCTGCCGCACCATCCGCGCGAACTACGTTATCGGCGCCGACGGCGGATCCTCTGCGGTGCGCCGCAGCCTGGGGATGCGCCTGGAGGGCGGCTCCGCAGCCCTGTCCAACATCAGCATCCTGTTCCGTTCACGGTCACTGGCCTCCGCCGTCTCGCTGGATCCTGCCGTGCAGTATTGGGTGGTGGGATCGGAGACCTCGGGAATGGTGGGGCCCATGGACCGCACCGACACCTGGTGGGCGATTGTCCAGGGCGTGGATCCGGCCGTGACCGTCACCGCCGCCGATGCTGCCGCGATGGTCCGGGCGCTGGTAGGCACTGAGGTGGACGTCGAAGTGGTGGCCACGGACCCCTGGACGGCCCGCATGCTGCTGGCCCCGGAGTACAGCCGCGGCAACATCTTCCTGGTGGGCGACGCCGCCCACCTCAACCCGCCATGGGGCGGCCACGGCTTCAACACCTGCATCGGCGACGCCGCCAACCTGGCCTGGAAGCTCGCCGCCGCCGTCAACGGCTGGGCAGGCCCCGGCCTCCTGCCCAGCTACGGGGAAGAACGCCGGCCCGTGGCAGCCCGCACCATCCGCGACGCCGCGGAGAACGGCAAGGCCCTGGCGTACCATTTTGCGGATCCGCACCTGGCGCTTGCCGGGACCCGTGGTGACGCTGCGCGCCGGGCTGCCCACGACGCGCTCGCCGTGAAGCAGAGCGAGTTCGACTCCCTGGGCCTGGTCCTGGGCTACTCGTACGCGGAGTCGGCCCTCGTGGTTCCCGACGGCCTGCCAGTCCCGGCCGAAGACCCCATCCGCTACGTACCTTCCGCCAGCCCGGGCGCCCTGCTGCCGCACGCATGGCTGGCGGACGGCACCTCCCTGTACAGCCATCTGGGCACCGGATTCACCTTGCTGGTGGACGCCGGCGCGGCAGGCGCGACCGCGGCTGAAGTCGCCCAGCCGGTGTTGGCGGCCGCCGCCCGAACGGGCGTTCCGGTGACCGTCGCAGTCGTCGGACCTTCCGACGACGGCAGGCCCCTTTCCCACGTGTGGGGCGCCAACGCCGTGCTGGTCCGCCCGGACCAGCACGTGGCCTGGCGCGGAAATTCCGCCCCCGCCGCGGGCGCAGCCCTATCCGTGGCGGCCGGATGGTCGCCCACTTCCCTTGAGAACACCAGGAGTAACCGTGTCGACGCCGTCATTCCGTGATTACCTGTTTCCTCCGGACCACCCGCGCGTGGCGGACATCCGGGGCCTGAACGCCCGCGAGTACGCAGAAGCTGCCAAGACCGACGCGTTCGCCGGGCCCATGATCGAAGGCTGGCAGAAGCTGTACCCGCAGCCCTTCACCGGCATCACCAGCGACGGCGTGCGCCGGGAAGGCCTGTACCCGCTGGCACCGGCCGGGCCCGGGGAGGAAGCGCCTGCCGCGGAGATGGTGGCCGCGGCCCGCAAGCTGCTGGGCACCGTCACTGCGGACCAGGCGCGGAAGCTCAGCTACGCCGTGGATGCGCCCGAGTGGCAAAGCTGGGCCAACCCCGAATTCATGCAGCACGATACCGGGCTGCGCCTGGATGAGCTGGAACCACCGGTCCGCGACGCTGCCCTGGGCGTGGTGGAAGCAAGCCTGAGCCCGCAGGGGTTTGAGCTGGTGCGGAACCTGATGCGCATCAACGGGTTCCTGGGCGACCTGGTGGAGCTGCCGCTGCTCATGAACGAGTTCAGCTACAACTTTGCCCTCTACGGCGAACCGTCCGAGACCGAACCGTGGGGGTGGCAGCTCTTCGGCCACCACGCGGCGCTGAACTGCCTGGTGGCGGGGACGCAGCTGGTGGTGTCGCCAGTGTTCATGGGCGCCGAACCGGACATGATCGACGCCGGCCCGCACCGGGGCGTGAAGGTGTTCAAGGAGCGCATCGCCCTGGCCCGGCAGCTGATGGGCGCGCTGCCCCCCCAGCTCCGGGCTGGCGCCACCGTCTACGCGTCGATGGTGGACGCGGCCATGCCCGAAGGCCGCCTCCACCCGGGCGACGAGCGGCACCTTGGCGGGTGCTTCCAGGATAACCGGGTGATCCCCTGTGAGGGCATCCCCGTGCGGGATATGCCCCCGGAGGCCCGGGAACTGCTGGACGCGGTGGTGGATGACTTCATCGCCTACCTGCCGGACGGGCCCCGCGCCGCGCGGCGCCGGGAGATCCAGCAGCACTACGGTGAATCGTTCTTCAGCTGGATCGGCGGCTGGGAGGGGGAGGAAGCCTTCTACTTCCGCCTGCAAAGCCCTGTGGTGGTGCTGGAACTGGACCACCACACCGGCGTGTTCCTCAGCAACGACGAACCTGCCCCGTTCCACATGCACACCGTGGTCCGCACCCCCAACGGCAACGACTACGGCCGCGAACTGGTCAGGCAATACCCATCGGCTGCTCCGTAACTGCCGTTTTTGAGTGTCCGGAACGGCCGCTACGGAGCAATGGATTGATGACAAAGCCAGGGCCCGGATTTCCTTTCGGAAGTCCGGGCCCTGGCCTTGGGAGCAGCGGTTAGGGGATGTCCAGTGCCGCGCGGCGCTGGGGCGGCGGCCCCACCACGGTCAGGTCCATTTCGGCCTGGGCGCGGCCGAAACCTTCCAGGTCCATGTAGGGTTCGCCGCCCTCGGTGTACATGTAGTCCTCGGTGGGCTGGTTGAAGTACTCGAAGAACCCGTTGAACACGGACGGCGTCAGGAACCCCACCATCTGGGTGTTGTGGGCATCAAACGCGAACGAGTGGATGGTTCCCGCGGGGGCGTGCACAAAGTCTCCCTTGGTCAGCAGCATTTCCCGGCCGTTGGCGTACAGCCACATCCGGCCCTCGGTGCACAGGAAGTTTTCCGTGTGCTGTGAGTGGAAGTGCAGCGGGATGTAGGGGGACTTGGCGCCCTTGGTGTGCACGGCGAAGTAGCTCGAACCGGTGTTGGCCGGCCGGGACAGGTAGGTGAACATGGTCTGGTAGCTGACCAGTCGCTCACCCTCCCCGGCACTCAGGAAGTAGGGGCTCTGGGCAGGCGGGAGGCCGGCGTCGTTCTTGAACGACGGCGCCACGCGCTGGACGTCGGGGAAGGTGATGCCGAACTCGGCGCCCACCTCGGCCTGCTCCTGCAGGCTGGCCTTGTGTCCGGCGCGCACCGGCGGGACGTGCGAATCAATGGGCGTTCCCACCCGCTCGTAGTACTTTTCGCCGCCGCCGGGCGTCATCCAGTTCAGGAACCGGGTGTAGTGGCTTGCCATCCGGTAGGCGTGCGGGGTGTTCGGCGGGATGACCACCGAGTCTCCGGGGGTGAGGATCCTGCTCTCGCCGGGCAGCCAGACGTGCAGGATTCCGTCGAAGACGTAGAGGGTCTTGTGTTCGATGCTGTGGCTGACAAAGGGGGATTCGGCCCCCATTCCGCCGGAGATGTAGGCCGCGCTGAAGATGCCGCCCGTATCGGCGGCGCGGGCGATGACCGTTACTAACTGGCCGTTGATTTCGTAGCGCGCGCCCTCGCCCGACGCCATGTAATACGGGACTGCCTCTCCGGGCAGCACGTTGGCCGCCGGGAGCTGCTTGTTCATTTCCTCAACGCTGAGGGACATGGTTTCCTTCTTTCCAGTCGGCCGGCCTTTGCCGGAGCGTGACCTACATCATGGCTGTCCATCGCTCCGGCCACGAGTGCAGATTCCAATGGTTGGAAACCGAACGCTGCCGGCCGTCGTGCCCCTGCTAGCCCTCACATTCCTTGCAGTACTTCTTGCCATCCTTCTCGCGCGCCAACTGGCTGCGGTGGTGGACCAGGAAGCAGGACATACAGGTGAATTCGTCTGCCTGCACCGGGACCACCTGAATGAGGAGTTCCTCGTTGGAGAGGTCCGCGCCGGGCAGCTCGAAGCTGTCCGCCAGGTCCGTTTCGTCCATGTCGGGAGCTGCCTCCCGGCGGCCGGACTTATCGGACTTCAGCTCCTCCAGGGCGACGTTCGGCTCTTCCTCGGGCGTGACCCGTGGAGCGTCGTAGTCAACTGACATGTGGTGTGTTCTCCTGTCCAGCTGCTGATGTCCAGATTGTTCTGGACAGATCGACAACGCCGGACGCGGGCAACAAATTCCCGTGCCCCGGCATCCGGCGCCGCCCCGGCATGCGGGGCTGCCCCGGCATGCGGCGCGTGCGGCGGCCATGCACGGCGACGCTCACCGGAAGTCAGTCCCCGCCAGGCCGGCACAGGCGTCCCACAGCCGCCGCCGCGCCTCCGGGTCAGAACCCATGCCGGGGGTGGGAAGCTCTTTCCGGCCTGCCCACAGCTTGCCGGTCAGCACCGCCGTCTCGGGTGAGGTTGCCAGCCAGAGCGGCGTGTCGGCAGCCTTCTCTGCCGACTTTCCCAGGGTGTTCGTGATCCACCGGAACGGGCCGCCCACGTCCTGCAACAGCCCCGTGTTCTTCACCAGTCCGGGATGGACGGCGTTGACCACCACCCCTGTTCCACGCAGCCTGGCGGCGAATTCCTGGGTCAGGAGGACCCGGCCCAGCATGGTGGGCGGCGTGGAACGGAGGAAGCTGTATTTCCCCTTCGCCGTCTGCAGGTCATCGAACGGGATCCGGACATTGCCGTACTTGGACGCGATGTTGATGACGCGCGACGGCAGGGCGGCGGACGCACCCTTCCTGAGATCGTCCAGCAGGAGCCCGGTGACCAGGTAGTAGGACATCACGTTGGTGGCGAAGGTGAGCTCCAGCCCTTCGGCAGTTTCAAGGCGTTCCTTGCGGAACACGCCGGCCGCGTTCACCAGCACATGCAAGCTGCCATGACGGGAGCGGAACCCGTCCACGGCAGAGCGGATCGAAGACTGCAGTGACAGGTCGCAGGCCAGCGGCTCAAGCTCCGCGCCCGGAACGCGGGTCCGGATATCGGCCATCGCCGCCTGGGCACGCGCCACGGTCCGGCCCACCACCACGACAGTTGCGCCTTCGCGGGCAAGGCCGGCAGCCACTGCCCGCCCGATCCCACCGGTGGCACCGGTCACCAACGCAATACGCCCGTTCAACCGTGCCATGCCCATCGCCTCCACATCGCCAGCAGTTGCCGGCACTATCCCAGCACTTATTGGGGCGGCGGGCCAGGGTCTTCCGGACCGGACTCAGGTGCCCGGGCCGTTACGGTGCAGCGATGCCCCTGGTCAGCTTGCGGATCCCGTCGTGCTTCGGGCCGGTGGCCGCGGCCGTTGAAGTTTTGGTTGGCGTGCTGCAGCCAGCCGGAGCGGCCCTGGCGACAGGAAGACCTCTTAGTGGTTGGCTGTTGGTGCCGTCATTAAGAGGTCTTCACTTGTTCACAACTGAATCAACGTTGTGGGACGTTCAGCGAGTCCGTGATCATCTCAAGGGAGATATCCCGTCATCCCGCTTTTGGGTCTAACCAGCGAGGCCGCGGGCAGCTGAGCTTGGGGACATGGCCGCGGCCGTGAGGACGGACGTTTCCCGTTCGCTCTGCTGCACCTCGTCGAGCTCCTTGAGGGTGTACTTTTTGGTCTCCTTGGCGGTCAGGGCTGAGGCTCCGGCCAGGACCATGAACCCGAGCGCGACCATGGACGGTCCGACCCAATCTTTCAGGTCGGGGCCAGCGAGGGCTGTCGAGAGAACGGGGCCGATGACGCCCGAGATGGCGAAGCCGACCTGAGTCCCAAGGGCGAGTCCGGAGACGCGCAGGCGGCCGGGGAACATCTCCGCGAAGAATGACGGCCAGGACGCGTTCACCATTGAGTAGAAGAGGGAGTAGTTGATGATGCCGAACAGGAAGATCAGCGACCAGTTCCCGGTCGTGATTGACCACAGGTAGGGGACCATCGTGACGCCCACGCCGCCCGTTGCGATGAGGAACATCGTTTTGCGGCCGATCTTGTCCACAAGGAATCCTGCCAGGGGCGTGATGCCGAGCGCGATCACGGCCGAGACTGTGGTCGTCAGGAGCATGGTCGGCTTATCCAGCTTGTAGCCGGCGGTACCGAATGCCACCGAGAAGGTCTGCATCATGTAGCTCGTGCCCGCGATGAGGGCACAAAACACGATCCGCAGCACCGCACGCCAGTGGAAGCGCAGAAGGTGCCGGAGGGGAGCAACGTTCACCTTGGCGGCCTGGGCCTTTACGAACTCCGGCGGCTCCTCAATGTGGCGGCGGATCAGGTAGGCGGCGACGACTACGAGGGCGGAGGCCCAGAACGGCAGCCGCCAACCCCAGCTCAGCAACTGCTCCGAGGGCATGGCGGCGATCGGGATGAAGACCAGCAGAGTGAGCAGCGTGCCCGAGGAGGAACCCAAAGTGGTGAAGCTCGCGAGGAACCCGCGCCGGCCTTCGGAAGCATGCTCCAGGCTCATGGTGATGGCACTGGGCTGCTCGCCGGAAAGGCACAGTCCCTGGATGACGCGGATCAGCACGAGCAGGACTGGAGCAAGAGGCCCGATTTGGGCGTATGTGGGGAGGCACCCGATCAGGAAGGTGCAGCCGCCGATGCCGAACAGCGTGATCATCATGACGAACTTGCGGCCGCGACGATCGCCCAGCGGCCCCAGGATGAGGGAGCCGAGGGGGCGCACCGCGTAGCCGACCGCGAAGGTGATCATGGCGAGCAGTACGCTGAGGCCCTGGGGCAGCTCGGGTGAAAAGAAGAGCACGTTCAGAACCAGCGCCGACGAGGTGCCGTACACCGCGAAGTCGTAGTACTCCAACGTCGTACCGATCCAGGCCGCGATTGCGGCCTTGACCGGGGTCTTCCTGGGAAGTGTGGTTTCTGTCATTTCGTCTCCGTGGGTGATGGGTGAACACCGGTTGCCGCTAAACCTGGGCTCTCGGAAAGAGATCTTGAGTGGAATGTCCTGTTGGTCCTGCTGTGAGCTCTCTCGCAAATCGTGTTTACGGCTTTGCGGACCGGCCTCAAACATCAAGTTAACGTTTGCGGTATGGGTCACACAAAGTCGGCTTTTATGTACCTACATAGCGATTTGTTATGGCTTGGAGTCGAAGGACCGGAGACCTTGGACAACACGGAAGCTCGCCGTGGAACGGGGATGGGAGGGCGGAAGGCCCGCCGGCCCGCCGGCCGGGGATCAGGCGGGACCATTACTGCGGCTGGGCCACACGCAAGCCGACGCCCCTGGTCATTTTGCGGATTTCGTCGGACTTAAGCCCGCTTGCCCCGGCAAGTTGGTAGTCGTCAAGGAGCCGGGATTTCCTGGCCAGGGCCAGAACCTGCGTTCGTTGTTCTTCCGCGTCGTTCCGGGCGCCTTCTGCTGCCGCCAGCTCTGAAGCCAATCCCGCAATGAGGTGAAGATGCCCGCTCCGGGTTTGGCCGGACGGGTACAGCTCGCCGCGTGCCAGCGCGGCAGACCGGATACTTGCTGCAGGCTGTCCGGCGGCCTTCGCGACGGCGGCAACCTTCACGCCATCGCACACGGCCTGGGCAAGGCAATCACCCAACTCGGCGGTGAGGGCACGTACCCTGCTGGACCGAAGTGCGAGGGTCGTCCTCAGCTGGGCCAGCATGGCCAGGACTTGTTGGGCTCGGGCCGTGGCGGGGTCCGGCTTCGGGACGCCGCGGTACCGGTACGCTGCCGCGCCGGCCGCGCCCGTGCCGGTCCTGGCTGAACGCGGAGGTATCCGATCGTGAATTTTTCTGCCGGGCACCTCTGCTCCTCGTCTCCGTTGGTGTTCGCCTGCCCGCGCGGCTTCCCGCCGGCAGGCATAAACCTCCTGCGGTGCAGCCCGTCGGACGTGGAGGCGTCGCGGGGGCCGGCGGTGTGCCTTCATTGGGCCCGTTATCCACCCTGCAGGTTACGCCCCGGTCAAACCGGCAGGGCAATACCGAAAGTACTTGGAGCAATAGGCGAAAGTTCTAGGTGCTCCGTCATAAGGGCTGCTTATCTGTCCACGCACTTTAGGTCTTATCCAAGGGGGCGGCTCCTTCCCTAGGCTCAAATGAACCACCCCCATCCGTACCGGAAGCCTGGAAGACACCATGCCTGAATTCGTGCCCGCATCACGCGTAACCCGTATCAAATCCTCACCCAGCGTTGCCGCGGCGGCCCGTGTCCGGGAGCTCAAGGCCGAGGGCCGCCGGATCCTGGACCTGACGGTCGGCGAGCCGGACTTCGACACGCCCCAGCACATCAAGGACGCTGCCGTCGCGGCCATCGACCGTGGTGAAACCAAGTACACATCGGTCACCGGGACGCCGGAACTGCAAAAGGCCATCCTGCAGACGCTGCACCGCAAAACAGGGCAGCAGTACACCGCCGGCGAAATCACCATCGGGGGAGGCGGCAAGCAGGTCATCTTCACCGCGTTCATGGCCACCCTCGATCCGGGCGACGAAGTTGTCATTCCAGCGCCGTACTGGGTCTCCTACCCGGACATGGTGCTCGCCAACGAAGGCACCCCCGTCATCGTTTCCTGTGGTGAGGACACCGGTTTCAAACTAACCCCCGAGGCACTGGCAGGCGCACTGACGGAGCACACCAAGTGGGTCATCCTCAACACGCCCTCCAACCCCACCGGAGCGGTCTACTCCCGCCAAGAACTGGCAGGCCTGGCCGCCGTCCTCAAGGACCACCCTGACGTCTATGTCCTCACCGATGAGATCTACGACGAGATCCACTTCGGCGAAGAGCCCATAACGGGTCTCGTGGCCGTTGCCCCTGAGCTTAAGGACCGCGTGCTGGTCACCAACGGGGTCTCCAAGGCCTACGCGATGACCGGATGGCGGCTGGGTTACGCCGGCGGCCCGGCGCCCCTGGTGGCTGCCATTAACAAGCTGCAGTCCCAAATGTCCTCCTGCCCGTCCTCGATCAGCCAGGCGGCTGCCGCCGCGGCACTCACGGGAGACCATGCGTTCGTCCGCGAAAGCGTGGAGGTGTACCGCGAACGGCGTGATGCGGCAGTCGCCGGGCTTAACGCGGTCAATGGCCTGCAGTGCGCGACGCCGGAAGGCGCCTTTTACGCGTACGTCAACTGCGCCGGGGTCATCGGCAAGACGACACCCGACGGCAGGCGGATCAGCAACGACGAGGACTTCACGTTGTATCTCCTGGAAGCGGCGTCCGTTGCCGTCATCCAGGGTTCGGCGTACGGACTAAGCCCCTACTTCCGGATTTCCTATGCCACCGGCCTGCCGGTGATCGAGGATTCCATCGCTGCCATCGAAAAGGCCGTCAGGGCGCTGGCCTGACCCAATCACTGCTTTGCCCACGCTTTCTACAAAACAGGAGCACCTCATGATCCATGTCAAAACAAAATTCGACCGCCCTTCCGAAGATGCCGTTCAGCGGCTCTCCAAGTTCTCCTCTGCCACAGTGCATGAAGCCCAGGGCCGCAAAGGTGCGTTGAGTTCGAAGATCAAGCCGATTGACCGCAGCATGTCCTTCTGCGGCCCGGCCGTTACCGTGGTCTGTGCACCGCGGGACAACCTGATGCTTCAGGTGGCCATTCACTACGCCAAGCAGGGCGACGTTGTCCTGGTGGCAGCCGGTGAGTACGAGGAAGCCGGGACATTCGGCGATGTGCTGGGCAACGCCATGAAGGCGAAAGGCCTGGCGGGTATGGTTACGGATTCAGGCGTCCGCGACACCAAGGACCTGATTGAACTCGGATTGCCGGTGTTCTCCGGCAGTGTCTGCATCAAGGGGACCGTCAAGGAAACCATTGGCCCGATCAACCATCCCCTGGTGTTCGGCGGCGAAATTGTCTACCCGGGCGATGTCCTGCTGGGTGATGCCGACGGTGTGGTGGTGGTCCGCAAGGATGAGATCGAGGAAGTCATCAGGCTGTCGCAGGCACGCGTGGACGCTGAGGACGACCTCATCCGCCGCTACAAGGAGGGTGGCACCACCATCGAGTTGTGCAAGCTGACCGAGGTCCTGAAGGCAAAGGGGCTGCTGGTGGAAGACGCCGAATTGGAGCCCGCGCTGTAGCTCACACCGATGGGGTTAAACCACAGAGGCCCGGAGTTCCTTCTGGAACTCCGGGCCTTCTGTTGGCCGCCGGCGGGGCGGTGGTTCAAGCCACCTCAGTTGATCCCGGGAAGAAGGTACGCAGGCGGCCCCACCTGGGAGTCGTCCAGGTACCACATGGTGGATCCCCGCTTGCCCGGCGGCATCATGCTGCCCTCGAAGACAAACACCGGATCCGAGGCAGCGCCGTCCTCGGCCCGCCAGAAACCATTGGTGGGGCAATGCGAACCGGTGCTGGCCTTAAGCTGGATCCTTCGTTCCGAGGATTTCCGGTATTGCAGGCTGGTGATCTTTTTCATGCTGGGCTCCAAGGGAATCATTTGTGCCGGGTAAACGCCGTTGGCGAACCTTTATGGCTTTTATCCTAGGACGCAGCAAATTCCATGGATAAGACTTATGGAGCGTGACCTGATAAGGGCCGCTTATGATGCGCCCGCGCCAGCTGAGGGTGTTCCGCTGGAAAGCGGCTGGTATTTGCTGCGCAGCATTTCCTGGAGCATTTCCTTCAGCACCAGCAGAACGGCGGAACCGGCCTCAGAGAGCGGTTCGTGGTCCGGAGTGCACAGCGCGATCTTGCACTGGAGTGCAGGCCCGGTGATCCGCAGGACCCGGAAGTCCTCCTCATGGAACAGGGCATCCGCGGCCGACTTTGGCAGGATGGTCGCACCCAGGTCGCTGCGCAGCAGCCTGGTCAGGGACGGCACCGATTCCACTTCCCCCACCAGGTGCAGCGTGAGGCCCTTGCTGTCGAAGCCCGCCTCCACCACCTGGCGGAGGGTGTGGATCCGTTCGGGCAGGAACAGGCCCAGCGTGGCCGCCGCTTCCAGGGCGATGGTGCCGGCCCCGGGATCCACCGGAAGCTCCCGCGCGGCGTTGACCACCAGGTACAGGTCCTCGACGATGAGGGTGGTGAATTGCACACCCCGGATGGGCCCCGGTTCATAGATGAGGGCCATGTCCAGCCGCCCGTTCTTGATGGCCTCGCTGAGTACGCCGCCGTATATCTCGGTCAGGTGCAGCACGATGTCGGGGTAGCGCCGCCCTACTTCGCGGATAATCCGCGGGGTAAGGCTTGAGGCCATGCTGTAGGGAGCGATTGCTATGGAGACGCGCCCGGAAGGTGCCGCTCCTGAAGCTGCCACATCGATCCTTGCCTGCTCCACTTGGCGCAGGATGGTTTGGGCGTGCCGGTAGAGGGTATGGCCGGCCGCCGTGGGCTCCACGCCCTGCTTGCTCCGGATCAGGAGCCGCTGCTTCAGCTCCGTTTCCAGGGCCGACACCTGCTGGCTCAGCGCCGGCTGGGCGACGTGGAGGGCGGCGGCCGCCTTGGTGATGCTTCCTGAGTCGACGATCTTCACGAAGTACGCCAGCTTCCGGGTGTCCATAGCGCTCCTCTTTTCCAGCCGGGGACGGCACAGCCTGCGGGGTCATACGTTGGCGCTATGGCGGGACAGGCAATACGTCTTTGTGTGATCCGAGTCTCGGGCATAGGTTAATTGCAGATGACTTTTCCAATGACCAGATCATTCTATCCCGGCCCAAGCCATCGCCGGTTTTGATGCCGGCATATGTTTTGTGCATAAGCAGGAAAAAATTTGTTGGAAAAGCCAGTCTTGTTGTTACGAAATAAGGGCCGCTTGAATTTTTCGGGGTCGCCAATAGCGCCCCTAAAGGTCATAACTGTTCCCTATAGCGTGATACCGCATTCGTCTTTGTGTGGCTCCAATCCCGATGCCACACTGATTTACACCCGCAGCACCAGCAGAGGAAGGCCCGCAATGCCCACAGTTGATCTCGTAGCGGATCTTGGTGAAGGTTTTGGCGCCTACTCGATCGGCGACGACAACGCCCTCCTGGAAATCGTCTCCAGCGCCAACATCGCCTGCGGCTTCCACGCGGGGGACCCTGACATCATGGACGCCACCGTGGCTGAATGTGTCAGGACGGGAGTCGGCATCGGCGCCCACCCGAGCTTCCCGGATCTTCGCGGCTTCGGCCGCCGGGCCATGGACCTCACGGCTGACGAAGTCCGCAACGATGTGCTCTACCAGCTGGGTGCCCTGTCGGCGTTTGCCGCCTACCACGGCGGTACCGTCTCCCACCTGGCTCCCCACGGCCGCCTGGGCAACCTGGTGGCCACCCGCGCGGACTACGCCCGAGCCGTAGCAGATGCCGCCGCCCGGGTGGACCCGAAGCTGATCATCCTGGCGCAGGACGGTGAACTCGCCACTGCGGCGGCGGAGCGCGGCCTGCGGGTGGCCATCGTTGGCATCGCGGACCGCGCCTACCAGGATGACGGTACTCTGGTGCCGCGCAGCCGGCCCGGCGCCGTGATCCACGACCCTTCCGTCATTGTCCGGCGCACTGTGCGGATGGTGACCGAAGGACTCATCGAAACAGTCTCCGGCAGCGACATCGCCATCCATGCCGACACGGTGCTGCTCCACGGCGACAATCCGGGCGCCGTCGAACTTGCCCGCCTGGTTCGCAGCGAACTGATCGCCGCAGGCGTCACCATTGCCCCGTTGGCACAAGTGCTCGCCGCAAAGCAAAAGGTTTCCTGACCATGGCCGCCCCAACGACAACCAGCCGGACAACGCTGGACATCTACGAGTCAGGCGACGCCGCCCTGCGTGTGGTGGCACAGGCCGGTGACGCAGAAGCCAACTGGGCCACGGTCCACTCCCTGGCCGGCTGGCTGGCGACCGCCGGCGTCGAAGGCATCCATGGCGCCGTTCCCACCTACGACTCCGTCCTGGTCGAATTCGACCCCTACCTCACCTCCGCCCGCCAGGTCAGGGCGTTCATCCTCCTGGGGATGCGCCAGCTGGACTTTGTTGGCACCACCCTGCGCGAGCCGCGCCGCTTCGAGGTGCCGGTCGTGTACGGGGGCAGCTACGGGCCGGACCTGGAAAGCGTGGCAGAACACCAGGGCCTGGATGTCCAGCACGTTATCGCCCGGCACACGGCCAAGACCTACGTCATCCGCTGCCTCGGAGCGCCGGCAGGCTCGCCCATGATGGACGGACCAGACTTCCCGGTCCCCGTCCCCAGGCTCAAGGACCCGCGGCTGTCCGTACCCGCCGGTGCAGTATCCGTGGCCGGACGCCAAGCCGTGATCGCGCCCGCCGTCGCACCAGGAGGATGGTGCGTCATCGGCCAGACCCCCCTGACGGTCCTGGACGCAGCACGCGAACCCCTGGTGCCCTACGTCCCCGGCGATGAACTGCGCTTCTACCGCATTCCCGCGGAGGACTTCGGAAAGTATGAGGGGCAGTTCCTGGAGGCCCGGCCATGACCGGGTCACTTGTCGTCCTTCAGCCCGGACACTCCGTCGTCACCGATCTTGGCCGGACGAAGGGTCCTGCATTCGGACTTCCCGTCAACGGCGCCCTGGACCAGTTTTCGGCCAAGGCCGCGAACATCCTGGCCGGCAACGGGGACAACGATCCGCTGCTGGAACTAACCGCCCTGGACTTCAGGATGCGCGCCACCACGGACCTGCTGATCGCCGTGACCGGCGCGCCGCTGGACCTCTCGGTGGGCGGCCGCGACTGCCCCCAGTGGGAGCCCGTCTCCGTACGGGCCGGCGAAACAGTGACGGTCCGCGGAATCCGCACCGGTCTCCGGGCCTACATCGCCGTCCGCGGATCCTTCACTGTCCCCACGCTGCTGGGCAGTTGCGCACCGGACACGGTCGTGGGCTTCGGACTGAAACTTGTTGAGGGCACCCGGCTTGCAACGCAAAAGACCACCGCGCCCCTCACTCAGCCATACTTCGGCTTGCCCCTGTTCCGGCTGGGGCTGGCAAAGCCGGAATTCACCACCCACCCGGTCATCGACGTCACCGACGGGCCGGACGTAGCCGAATTCGGCGACACCGCAGACCTGCTTTTCACCACGCAGTACACCGTGAGCCCCCGAAGCAACCACATCGGACTCCGGCTCGGCGGCGCACTTCCCGAACGCCAACTCACCTCCGAGGTCCTCTCCCGCGGTGTCCCGGTGGGGGCCATCGAGGTTCCGTCCCGGGACGAACTGCTGGTCCTGCACCGGGGACGCGGCGTTACGGCGGGCTATCCGGTCATGGGGGTCGTCACAAGCCGCTCCCTGGATGTCCTGGCACAGTCCAGGCCCGGACACACCGTCACCTTCAGAAAGACAACCGTGGCTGAAGCAACAGCCATGCACCGCACAGCCTGCCTGGAGCTGGACAGACTCCGGAACACCGTGAACACAGTCTTCGGACTCCTGGGGGTCGGCGCCGGCCAGCGCTGGCACGAACTCAGCCCGGCGTCAGGAGCCTGAACATCATGAATGCCCGTCCCACCGCCCGGGACCGCACCCACAAACCGCTACGCGATCCCTAACCCCCTGCCAACCACTACGCCCAGCCCATCGCCGGACCTAAGAGCCCCGCCATTTACCACTTATTGGAGTCCCTGTGCCTTTTTCCGACTACACCACAGCCCTCGTCACCGGAGCGTCCACCGGCATGGGCGCGGCCATCGCCGAACGTCTCGCCAAGCGCGGATTGACCGTGCACGCGGTGGCCCGCAACGAGGAACGCCTCGCCGAACTGGCCGACCGCACGGGAGCAGTCCCGCATGTGGTGGACCTGACCGACACCGCCGCCCTGGCCGGCGTCGTCCGCGACCTCAAGGTGGACGTCCTGGTGAACTGCGCCGGGGTCTCCCGGACCGGCAACATCCTGGACTCCTCCGAGCAGGACATCGACGAACTCATCGACGTCAACCTCCGCGGCCTGCTGCAGCTCACCCGGCTGGTGCTGCCCGGCATGGTGGAGCGGGACCTGGGCCACGTGGTCAACATCAGTTCGATCGCCGGGCTCTACAACTTCTACGGCCACACCGCGTACCACGCCACCAAGGCCGCCGTGCACCAGATCTCCCGGCAGTTGCGCAACGACACGGTCGGCAAGCGCATCCGCGTCACCGAAATCTGCCCCGGCCGGGTGGAGACCGAAATCTTCGGCCGCAACCTGGGCGGCAGCCCCGAGGCCATGGAAGAAGCCTGGCAGACCTACTACGAGGGCTACGAGTCGCTCACCACCGACGACATCGTCAATGCCCTTGATTACGCCATTGAAACCCCGCGCCACGTGAATGTGGGCATGCTCGAGCTCATGCCCACCTTCCAGGTCCCCGGCGGACTGACCTTCGACCGCCGCGACGCATAACGATCCGCCCGCAGCACCTTCCCACCAACCGATAGGCCTTCAACGATGCAGCACGTGCAAACCGTCAGTTTCCCCGAACCCCAGCTCCTGGCCGATTTGTCCCCGCTCCCGGAGGGACTGACGGGAGTGGTGTGGGACATGCAGGGGGCCCCTGACGAGGCCCACGGAAGCATCGACGGGGTCATCCTGCCGTACCTCAATGCCGGCGCGGTCCTGGCGAACCTTGGCAAGGTCCCGGACCTGAAGTTCGTGCAAACTCAGTCAACAGGGTTCGACGGCGTCCGCGAGGCAGCGGGTCCGGCCGCCGCCGTGGCAAACGCCTCGGGCGTCCATGCAGCTGCCACCGCGGAGCTGGCCGTTGGCCTCATCCTCGCCAAGCTCCGCGGCATCGACCAGGCCGCCCGCGATCAACAGGCCGAACGCTGGAACCCGCAACGCCGCCAGTCGCTGGCCGACCGGAAGGTCCTGCTGCTGGGCATCGGCGGAATCGGGAAGGAGCTGGCCCGCCGCCTGGAGCCCTTCGAAGTCACACTGACCCGGGTGGGAAGCGCCGCACGGACCGATGCGGACGGCCAGGTCCATGGTCCGGATGAACTCGTGGCGCTCGCCGCCGGCCACGACATCCTGGTCTCCGTCCTTCCCCTCACCGAGGCGACCCACCACCTGGTGGGAGCCAAGGTCCTGGCCGCCCTGCCGGACGGCGCCCTGGTGGTCAACGTCGGCCGCGGCGCCGTGATCGACACCGACGCCCTAACGGCTGAAGTGGTGTCCGGCCGCCTGCACTGCGCCATCGACGTTGTCGACCCCGAACCGCTGCCCGCCGGCCACCCGCTCTGGTCGTCGGAGAACGCCCTCATCACCCCCCACGTTGGCGGCAACGCCTCAGCGTTCGAACCACGGATCCTGAAACTCCTGAAACGGCAGCTTGAGGCCCTCGCCGTCGGCGAAACCCCGGTCAACCTGGTGCAGCAGGGACCGTTCGCATGAGCTCACTGTTTGACCTCACCGGCCGCGTCGCATTGGTCACCGGCTCCAGCCGCGGCATCGGCTCGTCACTCGCCCGGGCACTGGCCGACGCCGGTGCCACGGTTGTGCTGAATGGCATCAACCCGGAGCGGCTCAAGGAAGCCGAAGCCGCGCTCGCCGCCGACTTCCCGGCCGGCCGCATCGCCAGCATCGCGTTTGACGTCACCGACGGCGAGGCGGCAGCCCGCAGCATCGCGTGGATCGAAGAGCACGTGGGTCCGTTGGAGATTCTGGTGAACAACGCCGGGATCCAGCACCGGGTGCCGATGCTGGACCTTGAGGTGGCGGATTGGGAGCGGGTCATTTCCACGGACCTGACCAGTGCGTTCCTGGTGGGGCGGGAGGCGGCCCGGCACATGATTCCGCGCGGCCGGGGCAAGATCATCAACATCTGCTCGGTGCAGACGGACCTGGCCCGCCCCACTATCGCCCCGTATGTTGCCGCCAAGGGCGGGCTGCGGAACCTCACCCGGGCCATGACGGCCGAGTGGGCCGCTTCCGGCCTGCAGGTCAACGGGATCGCGCCGGGGTATATCCACACCGAGATGACGCAGAACCTGGTGGACGACGAACAGTTCAATACCTGGATCCTGGGCCGCACCCCGGCCCACCGCTGGGGCACGCCGAAGGACCTGGCCGGGCCCGTGGTCTGGCTGGCCTCGGACGGGTCGGACTTCGTGAACGGCCAGACCATTTTCATCGACGGCGGAATGACGGTGGTGGTCTGATGCCCGCGAACACACCCGTCCAGCCAGGCCCCAACACGCTGCCCGCCTCCGGGCCGGCCGTGGTGGCCCACGCCGCCGGGGACCTCCGGATCGATGAGGTCCCGCTGGCCCTGCCGGCGGATGACCAGGCCGTCGTCGAGGTCTTGTACGGCGGCATCTGCGGCTCGGACCTGCATTACTGGCTGCACGGCGCGGCCGGGGAATCCATCCTGAAGGCACCCCTGGTCCTGGGCCACGAAATCTCCGGCGTGGTGGTCCGCGCCGCCGCCAACGGCCAGGGACCGCAGCCCGGAACCGCCGTCGCCGTCCACCCCGCCACCCCGGGACCCGGCGCGGCCAGGTACCCCGCGGACCGGCCCAACCTCTCACCCGGCTGCACCTACCTGGGCAGTGCCGCCCGCTACCCGCATACCGACGGCGCCTTCAGCCGGTACGTGAACCTGCCCGTCCGGATGCTGCGGGCCCTGCCCGAGGGCATCGACCTGCGCACGGCCGCCCTGGTCGAACCCGCGTCCGTGGCCTGGCACGCGGTCTCCCGCGCCGGGGACGTGGCAGGGAAGACCGCGCTGGTGATCGGGTCCGGCCCCATCGGTGCCCTCGCTGTCGCGGTCCTCAAACGCGCCGGTGCAGCGCACATCACCGCTGTGGACCTCCATCCCAAGCCGCTGGAGATCGCCAAGGCCGTCGGCGCGGACCAGGTCATCAACGCCGCAGACACGGAAGCGATCGCCGCCGTGGAGGCGGACGTGGTGATCGAATCCTCCGGCAACCACCACGGACTGGCCTCCGCCATCCGCGGCGCGGTGCGGGGCGGGACCGTGGTAATGGTGGGGCTGCTGCCCACCGGCATGCAGCCGCTACCCATCTCGCTGGCCATCACCCGCGAACTGGACCTCAAGGGCTCCTTCCGCTTCAACGACGAAATCGACGAGGTCATCGCGGCGCTTGCCGACGGGTCACTGCACATCGACCCCGTCATCACCCACCAATACCCCGTGGAGGACGCCCTGCACGCCTTCGAGGTGGCCAAGGACTCCACCAGTTCCGGCAAAGTCCTCCTCAGCTTCGACGGGAACGGGGAGGAACGGTGAACGCCCCGTTGCCGCCCCTGGTGGTGATGGGCGTGTCCGGCTCGGGGAAATCCACCATGGGCTCCCTGCTGGGCCTGCGTCTGGACATGCCATTCTTCGATGGCGACGATTTCCATCCGGCCGCCAACAAGCAGAAAATGGGCGCCGGCAAACCGCTCACGGACGTTGACAGGGAGCCCTGGCTTGGCACGCTGGGGGAGCTGCTCGCAGGAAAGGCCGACGGCGTCACAACAGTCCCGCCTATCGTCGCCTGCTCAGCGTTGAAGCGCCGCTACCGGGACCTGCTGCGCAGCGCAGCGCCGGATGTTGTCTTCATCCACCTGACCGGAAGCGCGGGCACCATTGGCGCGCGGATGGAAGCCCGCGCCCACGAGTTCATGCCGCGGACCCTGCTGGAATCCCAGTTCGCAGCCTTGGAGGAACTGGACGAGGACGAGGCCCACCTCCTGGCCGATATCACCGAGCCCCCGGAACTCCTGGTGGAACGGCTGGCCACGGAGCTCCAGGCCGTGTCCGCTAAGGCGGTCCGCACCGCCTGATTCACAAACGGGTGTTCCGCCCTTGTGGTGGTAGTAGGTAGACTGGCCTACCTACTACCACCGCAAGGAGCCCCATGCCTGTGTCACGCGCTTCGGCGACCAGCCGCCGCCCCGCCCGGGTGCTGCTGCTTGAAGCGGCAGCGCGCCTTTTCTATGCCCAGGGGGTGGCCGCCACGGGGATCGACACCATCACTGCCGAGGCGGGCGTTGCCAAAAAAAGCCTCTACAACAACTTCACGTCCAAAGCGGACCTCGTGGCCGCCTACCTGGAAGCACGGCGTGAGGAGTGGCTCGGCCTTTACCGGACGCGGCTGGAAAAGGCCGGGACCCCGTCGGAGCAGGCACTGGCGGTCTTCGACGCCTACCTGGACCACGCAAATGCCGCCTACCAGCACGGATTCCGCGGCTGCGGGCTGCTCAACGCGGCGGCTGAACTGCCCGCAGGGGACCCCGGGCGGACTGCAGTGCGGCTCCACAAGGAGGAAGTGCAGGAACTCCTGGCCCGGCACGTCACGGCACTGTTGCCCGGGAGGGAGGGGCAGGCGCCTGCCGTTGCCGCCCACTTGGCCTTCCTCCTCGAAGGTGCCATGGCCAGGGCAGGCCTGGAGGGCGGCGACGTGCCGCTGCGGCAAGCCCGGGCCATCGCCGGGCAACTGCTGGACGACCTGTGAACAACAAGCCAAACCATCAGCAGGCCCAGCCCTGGGGAGCGCTCTCCATAGTGGCGGCATCCATCCTCTGGGGAACCACCGGAACAGCGGCCACCTTCGCGCCCGCCGTGAGCCCACTGGCCATCGGCGCGGTGGCAATGGGGCTGGGCGGACTGATGCAGGCACTGTACGCCGCACGGCACATTGCCGTTCAGTCGGGCAGCCTGCTTGCGCGATGGCGCCTGGTATCCCTCGGTGCCGTGGCGGTTGCTGTCTACCCCCTGGCCTTCTACAGTTCCATGCGCCTCTCCGGAGTGGCCGTGGGTACGGTGGTTTCCATCGGTTCAGCTCCGGTAGCGGCCGCCCTGATCGAACGTTTCGCGGACGGGAAGCCGCTGAGCCGACGCTGGATTCTCGGGGCGCTGCTGGGAATTGGCGGCGCAGCCCTGCTGTCCCTTGCCGGGCACTCGCCGGCAGCACCCGCACACGGGGCTGCTGGCGCCGGGGCTGATTCCTGGAACTCGACTTCCTTGACTTTGACTTCCTTGGCGCCGACGGCGGGAATCCTGCTGGGGCTGCTGGCCGGAACTACTTATGCTCTGTACTCCTGGGCGGCACACCGGCTGACCGGTGACGGGGTCTCTTCACGGGCGGCCATGGGCGCCGTTTTCGGACTCGGCGGGCTCCTCCTGGTGCCTGTCCTTGCCGCAACGGGACGCCCGCTGCTGGAGTCCTGGACCAGCGTCAGCGTCGGCGCCTACATGGCGGCGGTCCCCATGTTTGCCGGGTACCTGCTGTTCGGGTGGGGCCTGGCCCGGGTAGGGGCGAGCACGGCCACCGGCATCTCGCTGCTCGAAACCGTGGTGGCCGCCGTCCTGGCCGTGCTCGTGGTGGGAGAACGGCTCCCAGCACTTGCCTGGCTTGGCGCCGCCGTCGTCCTGGCAAGCATGTTCATCCTGGCGCCGCGGCGGCAAACTGCTGCGGCACCCGGGGGCCGCGCAGGTGCACCACCACGGCCATCAGCCGGTGGTCTGCCGGCCGCCGCTCCGGGCCAGCACCGTGGGACCGAGCAGCAGGCAGGCGCCCAGCCCCAGCAACAGAATCCCTAGCACCACCGCACCGGGAGCCGGCAGCCCGGCCCCCGCGATAATGAGCACCACACCAATCAGTGCCGCCGCCATGCCCGGGAACAGGCCTGCGGGGAGACGGCGTGCCGGATAGCCGGACAGCAGTTCCATGGCCAGGTGGGGATCGTCCGCGATCAGCCCCAGTTCCAGCTCCTTGAGCAGGCGTCGCTCCTCATCGGACATTGGCATGGCAGGCCCCGGCTTCCTTGGGCGGCGGTATCGGTATCGACCGTAGGAGCCTTCAACCGGTTAGTCAATAGTCCGGGGTCCGGGCTGGAAGCCGCCTACCGGCGTCGTAATTCCGCGAACTCGATGGACGGCACGATTGCGCCCGCGTCCCGCTCCACAAAGTTGGTTCCCGGCGGCACCAGGTCGTCGATGGCATCCAGTACGGTCTCGCCAAGCTGGACATCCGCCGCGCGCAGGTACGCCCGGAGGTGTTCCTCGCTGCGCGGGCCGATGATCACGCTGCTGATGGCGGGATGGGTCAGGGCAAACCCCACGGCCAGGTCCACCAGGGACATTTCCAGCTTGTCCGCCAGCCGGGCCAGCGAGTCCGCGGCCAGCAGCTTCCGCTCGCTGGATGGCCCGGAGATGTCGTACCGGCCGGACAGTGTGTGGACCCGGGTGGGCGGCTTGCCCGATTCGAGGACGAAGCTGCCGGACAGCCAACCGCCCGCCAGTGGGCCGTAGGCAAGCACGCCCAGGCCATACTGCTGGGCGATGGGCAGGACGTCCCGCTCGTTGCCGCGGACCAGCATGGAGTACGGAACCTGGTTGCCCAGCGGCGGGATCAGATGGTTTGTGGTGGCCAGCCACTGGGCCTCCACCAGCTGGGCCGGCGTGAACACCGAGGTCCCGTAATACAGGATCTTGCCCTGGCGGATCAGGTCGTTGAGGGTGGTGATGGTCTCCAGGACGTCGGTGTTGTAGTCCGGCCGGTGCGCCTGGTACAGGTCGATGCGGTCCGTCTGCAGGCGCCGGAGGCTGCCCTCCACGGCCTGGGTGATCCAGCGCCGCGAGTTCCCGGAGTGCGCCGGGTTGGGGCTCATCTGGCCGTGGAACTTGGTGGCCAGGAAGACATCGTCCCGGCGGCCGCGGAGGGCCCGGCCCACCACCTGTTCGGACTCACCCTGGGAGTAGACATCAGCGGTGTCGATTGCGGTGATGCCGGCGTCCAGGGCTTCATGGATGATCCGGATGCTCTCGTCCGCGCCGGTGGGGGCGCCCTGGGAGCTGCCGTTCCCCTCGCCGAAGTTCATGGTGCCAAGGGTGAGGGGACTGATGGGGGTTCCCGACCGTCCGAACACCCGCAGTTCGCTCAGGCTCATCTGCGGCCTCCTCCATTCAGTTGCCGTGCCTTGGATCGTCACGAGGCTACACAGATTCGGCAGGCCGCCACAGATTCCCGCCTTAGTCCTTCTCTTTTCGTCGTACGGAGTAACCGGCGCCCCGCAAATGACGTTTTGTGGCGCGCACGCGGCACTCCATAGCGCCTATATTGAGGGATGGGCTCCTCCAATAGTGACGACCAGTTCGTCCAGTTGCATGACATCATCATGGGCAGCGGCAATGTTGCTGATTTCCTGACTGAGCTGTCCTCTGTTGCAGCCTCCGCCGTCAGCGAGGACGCGGGCGTGTTCGTCGAGTGCGGCGTGACCCTCCAGCGCCGCAAACGCAGTGCCACCATTGCGGGCAGCAGTGAACGCGCCGTTGTCCTGGACAAGCTGGAGCAGGTCCTGGGTGAAGGTCCGTGCATTGCGGCGCTGGAGGCCATGACGCCCGTCATCCTTTCCAATGTGGAGACCGATACCCGCTGGCCCAAGTACCAGAAGTTGCTGGCCGAGAACGGCTGCCGCAGCGTCCTGGGCGTCCCGCTTGCCCTGGACGGGCACCAGTCCGCCGCGTTGAATTTTTTCGCTTCGGAACCGGACGTGTTCGCTGACGAAGTCGTTCGCAGGGCTGAGGGGTTTGCTGACCTCGCGGGCCGCGCATTGAGGCTGGCACTGCGGATCGCCGACGCCCAGAACCTGGCGGACGACCTGAGGGCCGCAATGGCCAACCGCACCACGATCGACCTGGCGTGCGGGGTGATCATGGCCCAGAACCGGTGCAGCCAGGATGAAGCCATGGCCCTGCTCACCAAGGCGTCCAGCCACCGGAACCAGAAGCTGCGGGACCTGGCAGCGGGAGTCATCGGCCGGGTCAGCGACGGAGCCGTGACCACGCACTTCGATCCGTAACGTCCACCTCCGGAACCCGTCCTGATCCGCCTGGATGCCGTCCCGGTTTCGCCTCCGCGCCGCCCTGCAATAATCTGAACCAACGGTTGTGCACGGGGGTGTCAGCGCCCGGTACAACAGCACTGTAAGTTCCGGGACCATCACAGACGAGGCGGACACCCATGACGGCTTCAGACCAGCAGCACGCACCAGGCCCAGCGATCCCAGCAGGCCCTCCCGCCGCTGCGGCCGGGCCAGTCGATCCGCACCTGCTGCAGCAGCTGGCCGACGCGCATGGTGTGGGTACGTCCTTCCAGGGCTGGGATGGGCTGCCGCATTCCGTTGCCCAGGAGACGCTGGTCAAGGTGCTGGCAGCCCTCGGTGTTGAGGCACACACCAACAGTCACATTGAGGCTGCCCTGGCCGAAGCCGAACTGGCGCCGTGGCGGCGGATGCTGCCGCCCGCCGTCGTCATTAAGCAGGGCGAACCGGCCCAAGTGCCGGTCCACGTGCGCGACGGCGCCACCGCGCGCCTGACCGTCACCTTGGAAGCTGGAACCGAACAGCGCGAAGCGGTCCAGCAGGATGTCTGGGTCCAGCCCCGGGAGGTGGACGGCGTCTCCACGGGACGTGCCACCTTCGCGCTTCCCCAGGACCTGCCCTTGGGCTGGCACACGCTGCACGTCGAGTCGGAGGGCGCTACGGCCAGCGCCGCCCTGGTGGTAACCCCTGCGCGGCTGGCCACGGCAAAGCCGCTGGAGGAACGCCGCGGCTGGGGGCTGGCCACGCAGCTGTATTCGGTCCGCTCAAAGCGGTCGTGGGGCATCGGCGACTTTGCGGACCTGGCGGACCTGGCCGCGATCAGTGGTGCGCGCGGCGCCGACTACGTGCTGGTCAACCCGCTGCACGCGGCCGAGCCGGTACCGCCGGTCCAGCCGTCGCCCTACTCGCCGTCCACCCGCCGGTTCTTCAATCCGCTGTACATCCGCATCGAGGCCATTCCCGAGCTGGCATACCTCCGGCCGCGGAAACGTGCGGCGCTGGAAAAGCTGCACGAGGAAGTGGCAGGGCTGAACCGGGAAGGCACCCGCCTCGACCGCAATGCCGTGTACGCGGCCAAGCTGCAGGCGCTGGAAATGCTTTATCACACGCGCCGTTCACCGGCCCGGCAGGCCGCCTTCGATGAGTTCTGCCGCAGCTCCGGCCGCGGCCTGGAGGACTTCGCGCTCTGGTCAGCCATCCGCGAGGACCTGGCGCCGGACGACCCCCTTTGGACAGACCCGGAGTGCGCCATCGGAACACCGGAAGCCGAAGCCCTCCGGGAGAAGCTGGCGGACCGGATCGGGTTCCACCGCTGGCTGCAGTGGATCTGCGACGAGCAGCTCGAGAACGCCCAGAGGGCCGCGCTCCGGTCGGGGATGCGGCTGGGCGTGGTGCACGACCTTGCAGTAGGCGTGGACCACAGCAGTGCCGACGCCTGGACGCTGCGCGGCGTGCTGACCCCGAACACCAGCGTGGGCGCACCTCCTGACATGTACAACCAGCAGGGGCAGGACTGGGGCCAGCCCCCATGGCACCCCGCACGCCTGGCCGAGGCCGGATATGAACCGTTCCGCAACATGCTGGCCAACGTGCTCAGGCATGCCGGCGGCATCCGCGTGGACCACATCCTGGGACTCTTCCGGCTGTGGTGGATCCCCATGGGGAACGCTCCGGGGGATGGCGCCTACGTCCGCTACGACCACGAGGCCCTGATCGGCATCCTCGCGCTCGAGGCGCACCGCGCCGGTGCCGTGGTGATCGGGGAGGACCTGGGCACTTTCGAGCCCTGGGTGCGTGACTACCTTGCGGCCCGGGGGATCCTGGGCACGTCCATCCTGTGGTTTGAGTACGACGGCGATTCGCCCCTTGCGCCCGAAAAGTACCGCACGCAGGCGCTCGCCAGCGTCAACACCCACGACCTGCCACCCACCGCCGGCTACCTTGCCGGGGACCATGTGGGGCTCCGGAGCCGGCTGGGGCTGCTGGAACGGTCCGAGCAGGAGGAGCGCGCGGAGCACAACGCGTCTTTGGAGAAGATGTTCGCCCTGCTGCGCGAGCGCGGGTACCTCTCCGAGGGTGCCGCCGGCGGCGTGGAGGGGCAGCCGTCCGAGGAGCACACCATCGAGGCGCTGCACCTGCTGCTGGCCCAGGCGCCGTCGGTCCTGCTCGGCGTGGCCCTGGTGGATGCGGTGGGGGAGCGGAGGGTCCAGAACCAGCCCGGAACCACAGAAGCCCTGTACCCCAACTGGCAGGTGCCCCTGGGGGGGCCGGACGGCAAACCCGTCTACCTTGATGACCTCCCCGCCAACAAGCGGTTCAACTCGCTGCTCGCGGCGGTGGAGGGAGCCCTGCGCCGGGCCTAAGCGGCTCTCAAGGCAACAGGCCCCGCCGCTTTTGTAAGCGGCGGGGCCTGTTGCCGTAGTTGCTTTGCCTGGTTTGCCTTGTTCGGCGGGTGAACTAGTTAGCGGCGATCACATGGGTGAAGTGGTCGTACCGGAAGGTGACCGGGCCGCCGTCGTGCTCAAACACTATGTTGGCACCCGGGGAAGCGCCGCCGGCCCCATAACTGATGTCCCAGCTGCGGTTCAGGGCCGCCTTGAACTCGTAGCTTCCCGCAGGAAGGTCCGGAACGGACAGCTTCCACACGAGGTCTGCCGGGTCCAGCACCAATTGCGCCTGGTTACAGGACGGCTCCCAGTCCGAGGCGCAGCCCAGCTCGCTGTCCATGCTTCCGGCTGCCGCCACGGCGGCCGGCTGCTGCGAGGCGTAGACGGCGCTGAGCAGGTGGGTGCTGTTGTCATAACGGAAGGTCACCGGGCCGCCGGGATGGTCCAGCACGATGTTCTGCCCGTTTAGCTGGCCGTCGGCGCCGTAGTTTTCGTCCCAGCCGCCGTTGAGCGCTGCCTTGTATTCGTACTTCCCGGCCGGCAGGTCCACGGTCAGCCGCCAAATGCGGTCCGCCGGGTCCAACACCATCCGGGCCTGGCTGCAGCCTGGATCCCATTGTGCGCTGCAGCCCATCGCCTGGTTCAGTGATCCGGCCACCGTGACCGAGTCGGGCTGCGGGGCCTGGCCCACCGTGACAGTCCTGGTTTCGCTGGTGACGTTGTAGCCGGTGCCGGTCATGGCCGCCCGATATTGGACCTTGGTGCCGTCCGCCAGCCCGGTCACGTCGTCGGTTGCTGAGTAGACGGGCGAGGACGAGTCCGTGCCCACCGCGGTCCAGACCCCGCCGCCAACACTGCGCTCGAAGGACACCACGTGGCTGGCCTTCTCCGGGTCAGCGGTGGCGCTGAGCTCAACCTTGCCTTCCACGCTGCTGCCCTCCGCAGGCTTCTGCAGGGTCAGCACGGGCGCGGGTACGGCCGCGGAGCGGCTTTGGCTGGTGGCGGAATGCCCGCCGTTGTCCAGAACGGTGGCGCGGTACTCCAGCGGTGTGCCGGCATCCAGCGCCGCGACGTCGTGGAAAACCTGGTACGGAGCGGTGTCGTCCGTGCCGATCGGCTGCCACGCGCCGCTCGCCGTCCGGGCTTCAAAGGTGACCTCGTAGAACGAAGCACCGTCGACGTCGGCCGTTACGTTGATGCGTCCGTTGTCACCAGGCGCGGCGGCCGGCTGCCGGAGGGCGACGGCGGGAGCCTCCTTGGAGTGCGGAATGCGGCCCGAGGATTCGTAGACGACGGCGGAAAGCGGCGGCACGGTCACGGTCAGTTTGGCGTCGTCAGAGGTTTTGGCTTCATCGGCGCCTTCGCCGTAAACGCGCATGTAGCTGCGCTTGGCGATGTAGGTGGGGACTTCCACCGTCTGTGTCTGGGTGCTGTTGTTCAGTGCCACCACGTATTCGCGCTGGTCCTTGGCATCGGTGCGGGAGAAGGCGTAGATGCCCGGCCCGTCAGCGGCGTAGCGGTGCTGGTGTGCGCCATTCCGCAGTGCCGGGTGCTCCTTGGTGAGGGCTGCAAGCTCCCGGATTTTGGCGTAAAGCGGGTGGCTTGGGTTGAAGTTGTCCGTGGCGTGGGTGGCGTCCGTGCCCAGCAGGTCGTCGTCCAGGTAGTCCGGGACTTTGCTGGCGAAGAGGGTCTGGCGGGCATCCTGGTCGCCGCCCGGGCCGGTGAAGCCCTGTTCGTCGCCGTAGTACACCACCGGGTTGCCGCGGGAGAAGTACATCAGCTCGTGGGCCAGCTCGTCGCGTGCCACCTTCTCGGCATCGCCTGCGGCGGGGTTGTCCTGGGCGATAAAGCTGCCGATGCGGCCCATGTCGTGGTTGCCCAGGAACGTGGGCAACTCATAGACGTTGGAATCGGCGTCGGTGTACCAGTCGTCACCGGCGAAGAATTCCTGGAGCGCCTTGGCGTCCTGGCTCTTGGAGGCAAAGTTGCGGGCGGCATCCTGGAAGGGGAAGTCCAGCACGGCCTGCATCTTGTTGCGGGTGGTGAACTGGGAAGTGAAGCTCTTGGTGGTGTCGAAGACCTCGCCGAACATGAAGAACTCGTCCTTGCCGTGCTCCTTGGCGTAGCTGAGGACGTTGGGGCCGAATTCCTGCCAGAACTCGTTGTTCACGTGCTTCATGGTGTCGATCCGGAAACCGTCCACGCCAAAGTCGCCGATCCAGGACTTATAGATGTCCTCCATGCCGTGCACCACGGCGGGGTTTTCGGTGAAGAGGTCATCGAGGCCGAAGAAGTCGCCGTACATGGAGTCCTCACCCGTGAAGGTGGTGTCGCCGCGGTTGTGGTACAGCGTGGGGTCGTTCAGCCAGGCGGGAACCTTGAGGTTTTCTTCGCCCGGTGCCAGGACCGGCTTGTAGGGGAATGACGTGTTGGCGTCCAGCCGGGGGAAGGTTCCGGTGCCGGCGTAGTCGCGGTCGTCGAACGCTTCGCCGGAGGCTGTCTTGTAAGGGACTGCGTCCTTTGAGATGTAGCCTTTCCGGTTGCCCTCCTGGTAGCCGATGACGTCGGCCGTGTGGTTGGTGATGATGTCGAAATAGACCTTCATGCCGCGGGCGTGGGCCTCGTCGATCAGGGCCTTGAGCTCACCGTTGGTGCCCAGGTGGGGGTCGATCTGGGTGAAGTCGGTGACCCAGTAGCCGTGGTAGCCGGCCGACTTGTCCTCGGGCTGGACCGCCTTGTTCTTGAAGCTGGGGGTCAGCCAGATGGATGTGGTGCCCAGGCCCTGGATGTAGTCGATCCTGCTGCGCAGGCCGGCCAGGTCGCCGCCGTTGTAGAAGCCCTTCCTGGTGGGATCGAAGCCGGAGACCATGGGATCCGGCCCCAGGCCGCCCTGGTCATTGGCGGTGCTGCCGTTGCTGAACCGGTCTGCCATGACGAAGTAGAAGTTCTCGTCCGTCACGGGACCGCGGAGCGAATGCAGGGCGGTGGAGGATCCCTGGCCCTGGGCGCCGGGATTCTTGGAGCCTGAATCCTTGAGGCCCACCGCGGCATGGGCCGGGAGGACTGCTGCGGAAACGGCTACCGCGGCGGCAAGGAGGCCGGCCGCCGACCTCGCCGTGATTGCCCGGCCCGGGGCCCGGCGGCGGGTTGTGGGGTGCTGTGTTCCTGCGGGCTTTGCCTGCAGTTGGGCGCGTGGGGGCGCGCCGGGAGGGGTGCGGAATAACAAGGGTGAGACCTTCCTGGGAAGCAGCGCTGCTGTACAGGCTTGCCGTTGACAAGGGATGCGGCAGGAGGGTTCGAAGGACAGCATGCAGACCTGTGAACCAAGTCACAACTGTAAGCGCTTGCACTGAATTACTCCAGCGTCTGGGGAAGAGTAAGGGGAGGAAGCCGTAGCGGGCATCGCAGTTAGCCGGCGGACACCAAGGCAGTGGGAGAGGGGGTGCGAAGATCATGAAGCACGGGGCCGGGGAGCCCGGTGACGGGATCCAGTTCAAACGTGGCAATGTTGTCCGACCGTTCGTGGGCCACGTGCAGCCAGCTGCCCCGGACCATGTGGTGCCGCGGCCAGTCCCCGCCGCTGTCGAAGTCCTTGACGGGGATCAGTTCGGTGCCGCCGGCTGCTACTTCCAGGACGCTGAGGAGGTTGGATCCACGCACGCCGGCGTAGGCGAAGTTCCCCTGCGGGCCAAGGCAGATTTCGGCGGCCGAATCACCGTCCTGGCTGCCGCCCGCAGTTGCAGGTCCGCGGAATATCAGCTCATAGGTGCCGGCCTCGGGCCGGACCACGAAGACCTCCACGGAGTACTCCGACACAATGAAGACGTTGCCCGTGGGGTGCTCCACCATGTGCCGGGGACCGGTGCCGCAGGGGAGGACCACCTCGTGGTCGGCTACCAGGCCGGTGCCCGGCTCATAGGTCCAAATGCGGAGGGTGTCGTGGCCCAGATCGGTCGTCATGATGCGCCCGTCGCGCAGCATCAGGCTGGCATGGGCGCGGCTCGGCCTGGGGCTGCCGGGGAAAAGGCCGGCGTGGGGGTCAACCGACGGTGCCGCGGGGAACCGTGCCGTCATGCCGCCGTCGTCATCCAGCTCGTAGAGCAGGACCTGCCCGTCACCCCAGCATGCAGCGGTGACAAACCGGCCGTCCGGGTCCACGGCGACGTGGCAGGTGGCCTCTCCGGCAGGCTCCGGTGCCCCGGACAGTTCCAGCGCAAAGTCACCCCGTCGGCGGTAGGCCTGAACCATTTTGCGCTGCTCCGCCGCTGCGTAAACTAACGGCAGCGTCGGGTGCACGGCCAGGAACGACGGCGACTGTGCCTGGACTGCCGTGCCCAACCATTCAAGGCTTCCGTCCTGATGCTCCCGCACGGCCCCGATGCCATTGGCGCGGCCGCCGCCGTCGGGGGTGTAGGTGCCGATCCAAAGAATGTTGCTGGCTGTTCCCGTGGTCATTAACCCATCCTGCCAAGAGTTGGCATCCATTCCCGAGCACACGGCCACCTATTAGCATGGGATTTCCAGCAGCGGACGAAGGAGGTGGATCCCATTACCGCAGTCACAGTTTTGGGTATTCCCGTTCGGTGCCGTCCGGAGAGCTTGGCCTAGCCGCCATGGGGACGCCCGTCTTCCCACCGAAAGGCGTTGCTGTGCCCCCTCTCGACTCACGGACTGCCGGCAGTCCTGCCCCGTCGCCGGTCTTCGAAGGCATTGTCTCCGCATTGCGGTCCGCCGGCTGCGTTTTCGCGGAGGAAGAGGCCCGCCTGCTGCTGGCGGAGGCCTCACTTCCCGGCGACTTAGCGCGAAATGTCCGGCGCAGGGTGGAAGGCGTCCCCTTGGAACTCATCCTGGGCTGGGCGGAATTTGCGGGCCGGCGCATTCTGGTGGAGCCCGGTGTCTTCGTGCCGCGCCGCCGTACCGGGCTGCTGGTAAATGAGGCCCTCGCCCTGCTGCCGGCGACGTGGCCGGAGGGGCCCCGGCGGAAGCCCGCTGTTGTAGTGGACCTCTGCTGCGGGTCCGGAGCCGTGGGAGCGGCCATTGCTCATGAGGCGCCATGGGCGGAGGTGCATGCGGCGGACATCGATCCTGTGGCCGTCCGGTGCGCCAGGCGGAACGTCGGGCCCGTGGGCGGCCAGGTTCACGCGGGGGACCTGTTCGATGCCCTGCCGCGTGAACTGCGTGGCCGCGTCCGGGTGCTGGTGGTCAATGCTCCCTACGTGCCCACGGAGGCAATCCGCACCATGCCCCCCGAAGCGCGGCTGTACGAACCTGCCGCATCCCTCGATGGCGGTCCTGATGGACTGGACTTCCACCGACGCGTCGCCGCCGGGGGCATCGGATGGCTGGCTCCCGGCGGGCACCTGATCATCGAAACCAGCCAGCGGCAGGCATCCGGCACCTCCGCGATCCTGGCCGCCGCCGGGTTCGGCACCCGGACAGTCCATTCGGAGGAAGTGGACGGCACCGTGGTCGTGGGGCGCGTGGCGGCAGGGACCCACTAACCCCGTCCTCCCGCTCCCCAATATCTTGCCTGCCGCCTGGAGGATCGAGCCAACCAGGCCCAGCAGCCGTGGACCGCACGTAACGGTCCTTCTGAACCGTCCGGAAAACCCCAGGACCGGCCCGTCTGCGTTATCTATTCGTCTTGGGGTTGGGGTGGTGGTGGTTTGAAGTAGTGGTTTTGTTGGGGTTTTTGGATGGGGTCGATGTGGGGTGGGGGGATGAAGGTTGGGGTGTGGTTGGTGGTGGTGATGGTCCATTGTTCTTTGTGGATGAGGTGGTGGTGGTGGCTGCAGAGCAGGACGCCGTTGTTGATGGTGGTGGGTCCGCCGTGTGACCAGTAGGTGATGTGGTGGGCTTCGCACCAGGGTGCGGGGATGGTGCAGTTGGGGAAGGCGCAGCCTTGGTCGCGGGTGGTGAGGGCGGTGCGTTGGGCGGGGGTGAAGAGGCGGGTTTTGCGGCCGAGGTCGAGGATTTCGCCGTGGGTGCCCAGGAGCGCGGGGATGATGTCGGCGTCGCAGGCGATTTTGCGCAGGGTGGTGGCGGCGACGGGTCCGGTGAACGCGAAAGCCCCGGTCCCTGCCTCTGTCCCTGTGCCTGTCTGTGTCCCTGGTGGTGCGGGTCTTCCCGGCCGTTCTCCTGTCGCTGTTGCTGTGGTGTGGGTGGGGAAGAGGTCCCGGTAGTGGATGGTGGCGATGATTTGGGGTTTGTTGCCGCCGGCGGTGGGCAGGGTGTTGGTGGCGAGTGCGGTTTTGGTGGCGGTGATGATGCCGTCGAGTTGTTTTTGGGCGCGGGTGCGCCTGTCCAGGTCAGGCGGGGCCGGCTGGGCGGTGTGGTCGGTTGCGTTGTTCGCCGTTGCGATGGTCCCGGTGCCGGTGGTTGGGGTGGTAGTGCCGGTGCCGGTGCTGGTGTTTGGGGTGGTGGTGCGGGGGTTGGTGGCGGTGTTCATGACGGTGAGGAGGTGTTCGTATTGGTCGGTGGTGGCGAAGATTTCGAGGTGGTGCAGGCCGTGGCGTGGTTTGCGGATGAAGGCGCCTTGCGTGTGGCGGAGGGCTTCTTCGGTGGGTTCGGTGCCGTCGGCGTCGATGGTGTCGGTCCAGCGTTGGGCCAGGCGGGTGAGGAAGTCGGGGTCGGTGCTGGTGGCGGCGGTGGTGAGGTGGTGTTCGATCCGGTCCAGGGTGTCCGGGGTGGTGTGGTGTTGGAGCCGGTCCAGGGTGGCGGTGATGAGGGTCGCGGCGTAGGAGGACACGGCCGGTGCCTGGAGGCTCCCGGTGGGCGGTTGCGTGGTGGTCCCGTCAGTGGCGGGGTGGGGGGTTAGGGCGGTGGCGAGGTGGGGCCGGGTTGGTGGGAGTGGTTGGCCGGTGAGGCTGGTGCGGGGCAGGGTGTGCTGGGCGAGGGTGAGGCGGCGGCGTGCTTCGCGGATGGGGATGCGGAGCCTGAGGCGGAGGAACTCCGCCGTGTTGCGGCAGCCGTCATCGGCAGGGGAGGGCGGGGCCAGGGGTCTGCGGGCTGCTGTGGTCCTGGCCGTGGCCTGGGTGATGGCCTGGGTGCGGGTCCGGTCCACAGTCAGGGCTGAGATGAGTTGCAGATACTCCACGGTGCGGGCAAGGTTCTCGACCCGGGCGGCGTAATCGGCGGCCTCGACATAGGTGGCAGTGGCCAGCACGCCCGGGGCGGCCAGGGCGGCGGTGGCGAGTCCTTCGGCAAGTTCCCCGAGCGTGGCAGGTGTCCGCGGGATGGGCGGAGGCGCGGACAGCTTCGCAGCCGGGTTTTCAGCCGCGGGTACAGGCCAACGGGGGCTGGATCCGTCAAGGCGGGATCCGTCAGGGCTGGATCCCTCACCGCCGGGGACGGCACGAAGGCGGGCCGGACTCACCACCCGGCTGTCGGCGTCGTCAGCGTTCCCGCCGAACAACCCGCCGTACAACCCATCCAGCTGCTCCCCAATGGCCTCCATAACCCAACTCTGCCAGCCACCACCGACAATCAAGAGCCCCCAAAACCCCTATGTGGATAACCTAGGCACGGTGTACGTGCAAGCCTGGTTAAACGCTGCCGGCCGCCGCGTCCCCCAAGGATCGCGACGGCCGGCAAGGCGATTCAGTTGTAGCACAAAGCCCGCATCTTCCCATGTCATACGCACTTCCATGCGTAATGATGAGGGCGGAAGCGGGAATCAGGCCTTTGTGCCCGTCCCGTCGGACGTACCAAGGTTGGTGGTGTCCGGGTGCGTGCTGTGGGCCGGGATGTGGTCTTCGCCCAGGCTGGTGGCATCGCTCCCCACGGAAGAGGCGGTGGGAGTACCTGTGGAAGGCCCGGATGACTGGCTTCCGCTGGAGCTGCCCTCCCGGTGCATCGCAGAGCCAATGACCGTGCCTGCCCGGCGTGCGGCTTCACCCAACTGGTCCGCAACCTCGGGAGCCTTTTCCTTGATGGCCTCGGTGGCCACGGATACCTTGTCCTGGACCGGCTTGCTGTCCCAGATGCCGGCTGCCCGGGCCTTGAGCTTGTCATAGGCGGCACGGCCTGACCGCGAGCCGAGGACATAACCTACAGCAACGCCTACACCCAAAAGAAGCTTGTTTTTCACGATGAACTCCTGCTCTGCGAGAAGGTTGTCAGTCCCGGCCGGCGTATCGGGCGCCCGTTACCGGAGAAAAAGAAAGCCGGCCTGGGGATGGTGTCCCCAGGCCGGCTTCCTGGCTTGCCCGTACAGTTATCCGCGGGCGCTTCGCTTGGTGACCATGCCGTAGATGGCAAGGACGATCAGCGAGCCGACGATCGCCAGCAGCCACGTCTGGATCGAGAAGAACTCCTGCAGTCCGCTGCCGAAGATCATTCCACCCAGCCAGCCACCGAGGAAGGCGCCAACGACGCCCAGGATCAAGGTGATGACCCAGCCGCCACCCTGCCTGCCCGGGAGGATCGCCTTAGCGATCGCACCAGCAATAAGTCCGAGAATCAGAAATGCAATAAATCCCATTTGTTGCTCTCTTCCTGCTTAGAGGAGGCCTCCGGGTTCCGGAGGCACTTCATCCTTCTGCCCCAATAGTAATCATGCTTACTATCTATTTGCCAACCCCGTTTTTGGAAAAAGGTGCAGTTCAGGCGTGTTTTAGTGCCCGGTTTTGTCCGAGTCGTTGCCCGCACCGGGGCCCTCGTCGAGGATCGATAATTCCGCTAGATCCTGCGGGTCCAGGGCGAAATCGAACACGTCCAAATTCTCTGCCATCCGCTCCGGGGAAGCGGTCTTGGGAATCGTTACCAATCCGTTTTGTATGTGCCACCGAAGGACCAGTTGGCCGGGTGTTTTTCCATGCTTTTCCGCCAACTGGGTAAGGATGGGAGCACCCAATAAGCCGGCGCCCGATCCGCCAAGCGGGCTGTAGGATTCCGTGACAATCCCGTGGCGTGCGTGGAATTCACGTTCTGCGGTTCGGGTGATTGCGGGGCTGAGCTGGATCTGGTTCACCGCCGGAACCACATCAGTCTCCGCCATCAGCCGTTCCAGGTGCGCGGGCTTGAAGTTGGACACCCCGATGGACCGGACTTTCCCCTGTGCCTGCAGCCGTTCGAACGTCTGCCACGTGGAGACATACTGGTCCCGTCCCGGCAGCGGCCAGTGGATCAGCAGCAGGTCCACATAATCCAGCCCCAGGCGCTTCAGGGATCCATCCAGGCCCGCCACAGCGCGGTCGTGGCCCTGGAATTCCCCGTCCAGCTTGGTGGTAATGAAGAGTTCGCTCCGGTCCACCCCGCTGGCGCGGATGCCGTTGCCCACGCCGCGTTCGTTGCCGTACTTCACGGCGGTGTCGATGTGCCGGTAGCCGGCTTCCACGGCGTGTACGACGGCGGCAGCCACCTGTTCGTCGTCCAGCGGCCAGGTGCCAAGCCCCAGTTGCGGAATCCTGTTGCCATCATTGAGGTCGATGAGGGGTGCAAGTGTCATGCCATCAGTCTGCCCTCCCACGGCCGTTCCTGTCCCTAGGCGGGGTCCTCAGCCAGCTTCCGCTTCAAAATCTTCCCGCTGGGCCCCAGTGGGAGTTCGGAAAGAATCCTGATCACCCGAGGGTACTTGTACGCCGCGAGCTGGTTGCTGGCGAAATCCATCAGCTCCGTGTCGCTGACGGTTGCCCCGGCATCCAGCACGATCGCCGCTGCGATTTCCTGCCCGTGGACGTCATCGGGGATGCCGTAGACGGCAGCACTCACCACAGCCGGGTGGGTCAGCAGGATTTCCTCCACTTCCCTGGGATAGACGTTGTATCCGTTGCGGATGATCATGTCCTTCTTGCGGTCCACGATGGTGAGGTAGCCGTCGTCGTCCTTCGTCCCCAGGTCACCGGTACGGAACCAGCCGTCCACCACCGCCTCCGCCGTTGCCTCCGGCCGGTTCAGGTACCCCTTCATCAGCAGGTGCCCGCGGATGACGAGTTCACCGAGTTCCCCGTTGGGCAGCAGCTCAATGCTCTCCACCGTCTCCGGGCGGGCGATTTCGATGTCGACGCCCCAGATCGGGATCCCGATCGTTCCGGGCCGCGGCGCCGTGCCCACATGGTTGAAGGCCGCCACCGGGGAGGTCTCCGTCAGGCCGTAGCCTTCATGGATTTCCACCCCGAAGACGTCGCGGAACTTGTCCATGACGGCCAGTGGAAGCGATGCTCCGCCGGAGATGCCGTAGCGGAGCGCCGTGGGCCGGTCCGGCACGGTCTTGGCGGCTTCCAGGAGCGCCACATACATCGTCGGTACGCCCAGGAAGATGTTGACGTTGTGCCGTGCCAGCAGCTTCAGGGCGTCCTCGCCGCTGAAGCGCGGCATAAGCACGATGGTGGCCCCGGCGCGCAGTCCGGTGTTGAGGACCACGGTCTGTCCGAAGGTGTGGAAGAGCGGCAGTCCGCCGAAGAGGACGTCGCCAGGCCGGAAGTCCATCACGCTGGTCAGCAGGACACTGGTCTGTTCCACCAGGGCGAAGTGCGTGCCCAGCGCGCCCTTCGGTTTACCGGTGGTGCCCGAGGTGTACAGGATGGTGGCTGTATCCGACGGGCGGCACGGCTCATACGTCCGGATCGGCTCGGTGCGGGCGGCCTCCGCTTCCAGTCGGCGGAACCCGCCGTCGTCGGGAGCCATCACGGTCAGCACGTCAATGCCGTTGGCCGCCGCGCCGGCGGCCCCCTCCGCCAGCAGGGGAGCGGCGCAGACCAGCAGCTTGGAACCGCTGTCCTGGAGGACGTACTCGATTTCGCGTGCCTTCAGCAGGGCATGCACCGGGACAACGATGGCGCCGAGCGACAGGATGGCGTAGTACACCCGGGCGAAGTCCGGGACGTTGGGGATCAGGACGGCGACGGCGTCTCCCGGGCCGATGCCGCGGGCCCGCAGGGCTCCGGCGTAGGCCCGGGTCTGGCTCCAGAGGTCGGCGTAGCTGACCTGGTCCTCCCCAACGACGAGGGCAATGCTGTCCGGAGTCCTTTTGGCTGATTCAGCCAGGACGGCTGCGACGGAGATGGTGGCGAAGCCGTCGGCGGAGTGGGTATTGGTCATGGCCTGCTTCTTCGGTGGGAGGGTCATGCTTTGAGGATGAGGGCGTCGCCCTGTCCGCCGCCGCCGCAGAGGGCCACGACGCCGGTGCCACCGCCGCGGCGCTTCAGCGCCAGCGCCTGGTGCAGCACCAGGCGTGCGCCCGAGGCGCCAACGGGGTGGCCCAGGGCGATGGCACCGCCTTCGGCGTTCACGGCTTCGGGGTCGATGCCCAGGTCGTTGGCGGACTGGATGAGGACCGAGGCGAACGCCTCGTTGATTTCCACCAGGTCCAGTTCCTGGACCGTGAGCCCCTCGTCCTTGAGGGCGCGTTCGATGGCCCGGGCAGGCTGGGAGTGCAGGGATCCGTCCGGTCCCGCCGTCTGGCCGTGTGCTCCGATCTCGGCGATCCACTCCAGCCCTGCGGCAATGGCGGCCGCCTTGCTGGCGATGACCAGGGCTGCGGCGCCGTCGGAGAGGGGAGACGATGAGCCGGCGGTGATGGTGGCCGTCTCCTCCTTGGAGAACGCAGGGCGGAGCTGCGCCAGTGATTCTGCCGTGGTTTCCGGACGGATGCCCTCATCGTGTTCAAGCGTCACGGCAGGGCCCTTCCGCTGGGGCACCTGGATGGGGGCGATTTCCTCGGCCAGCACCCCGGCGGCCCGGGCCGCTTCGGCGCGCTGGTGGGAGCGGGCCGCCACGGCGTCCTGCCCGGCACGGGTGATCCCGCGCTCGGCGTTGCCGGCGTCGGTGGCCTCGCCCATCAGCTTGCCGCTCACGGGGTCCTGCAGCCCGTCGTGGTTCAGGGAGTCGAGCATGGGAGCGTCGCCGATGACGACGCCGGCGCGAAGCCCGGGGACCAGGTGCGGTGCGTTGGTCATTGACTCCTGGCCGGCGGCGACAATGAAGTCCGCTTCCCCCGTGCGGATCATGCGGGCGGCGTCGATCACGGCCGTGAGGCCGGACAGGCAGAGCTTGTTGATGGTGATCGTGGGAACGTCCCAGCCGATTCCGGCGGCCAGGCTGGCCTGCCGGGCGGGGCCTTGCCCGGCACCGGCCTGGATGACCTGCCCCACGATGACGGCGCCGATCTGCTCCGGGGCAACGCCTGTCCGTTCGAGGGCCGCCCGGATGGCGTGGGCGCCGAGTTGGCTGGAGGAGAAGGGCGTGAGCCCGCCGCGGAACCGCCCGAACGGGGTTCGGGCGCCGCCCAGGATGACGGGGATGTTGGCGTTCTGGTTCAAGAACAGTCCTTTCGGGGATGCGGGGCGGAGATCAGGCGAAGGCGGACATGCCGGTGATGCCCCGGCCGATGATCAGGGCCTGCACAGTCTCGGTGCCTTCGTAGGTGTGGATGGCTTCGATGTCGGCCAGGTGCCGGGCCACGCGGTTTTCCAGCAGGATGCCGTTGCCGCCCAGCAGGTCGCGCGCATTGGACGCTATGCCCCGGGCGGTCCGGGTGCAGGTGTACTTGGCCAGCGACGCCTGCTCCGGGGTGAGTAATCCGGCGTCGTCCAGCCGTGTCATCTGCACCACCATCAGTTGCATGGTGGCCAGTTCGCTGAGCATCCGGGCCAGCCGTTCCTGCACGATCTGGGAGGCGGCCAGCGGCCGCCCGAACTGCTTGCGCTGCCTGGCGTACTGCACGGCGGTCTCGTAGCAGGCGGTGGCGTGCCCGACGGCGGACCAGGCCACGCCCAGGCGGGTGGCCAGGAGGACGCGGGCTGTGTCCTTGAAGGTCCGGGCGCCCGGCAGGACGTTCCCTTCCGGGACAAAGACGTTTTCCAGCCTGATATGGGCCTGCCAAATGGCGCGCAGGGCCAGCTTGCCCTCGATCTTGGTGGCGGTGTAGCCGGGGGAGTCCTGCGGGACCAGGTAGCCATGGACCTGGCCGTCGTCGCCGCGGGCCCACACAACGGTGACGCCACCTACGGAGCCGTTGCCAATCCACTTCTTTTCGCCGTTGAGCAGGAAACCACCGTCGGTACGGGTCGCCGTGCTTTCCAGGGCCACCGAGTCGGAGCCGTGGGTGGGCTCCGTCAGGGCAAAAGCGGCGTACTCGCTGCCCCTGGCGATCGGCGGGAGCCAGCGCTCCCGCTGCGCGGCTGATCCGCATTCCGCCACGGACCGCAGGGCCAGGCCGCCCTGGACGGCGATCATCGTGGCCACGGAGCCGTCCCCGCGGCTGATTTCCATGTTCACCAGCCCGGCGGCCATGCTGCTCATCGGCGCGAAACCGTCAACCGGCACGCCGTCCCGCAGCAGGTCCAGTTCGCCAAGGCGCCGGAGGAGGTGCAGGGGGTACTCGCCCCGCTCCCAGTAGCCGTCGATGACGGGGAGGACCTCATCCTGGACGAAGCGGCGGGCCCGGTCCCAGTACGCGCGGTCCTCATCGCCAATGCGGGTGAAAACGGATGCGGGGTCAGTCCCGAGGGCCTCGGTCAGAAAGTAGTCCGGCTCCACGGTGCCTGCAGGAAAGCCTGCGGGGCTTTCGGTGCGGCCGGACACGTCGGTGGGCGACGTCGTCGTCATTAATCTGCATCCTTTGAATCAGTGGCGGGAAGCATGTGGCTTGCACCACACCGACCAAGGATGCCTTGAAACTCAGTTCCACGTCAAGAAACTGGGTACCACGGAGGGGTGCAGCGGACTAGGGAAGGGCGTCGAGGACGGCCTGGGCGATCGCCTCCCTGCCGGCCTGGCCCGGGAGAACGGTGACGACGACGGTCGGCGCGGGTTGGGCGGTGGCGGCGGCACCAAGGAGTGCAGGCCGGAACGTTTCTGAGAGGGCACGAAGTTCGGCCGCGAGGGCTGCAGCCCTTTCCCGGTCCCCATCGTCGGTTTCCCCGGCGCCGGGCGAGGCGCGCAACCACTGCCGCAGGAAGGCGTTGTGCACGGCCACCACGGCTGCGGCGAAGGCCACGGCCTTGTATCCGCTCCGCTGGTCCTCCGGCAGCCTGTCGTTCAAGTATTTCAGGAATGCCCGCTCGTACCGGTGCGACGTGACCAGTTCGCGGTCCCTGAGGGCCGGAACCGCCTGCAGCAGTCCATACCGGGCCCGGGACGTATCGCGGTTCCGCATATGGTGTTCGAAGACCAGCAGTGCCGCGTCCGCGACGGCGGCCAGGGGCTCGAGCCTGGATTCCGCGAGCCGGTCATTCACCTGGCGCAGGATCCGTTCGTGGTCGGCGAAGACCACGTCCTCCTTTGACCCGAAGCGTCGGAAGAACGTGCTCCGGCTCATGCCCGAGGCCTCGGCAAGCTCCTCAACGGACGTTGCATCGAAACCCTGCGAGGCCAGGAGCGCGATGGCGGCGGCGACAGGCTTATCGACGGGCTGTTCGGAAGGGGGCAACGTCATGCGCCGAAATTAGCACAGCCGGCAGGCATCGCTGGCCCGCCGCTGGATGCGGCGGCCCCAGCGATATCGGCGACGCAGGCTCAGGCGCCCTGGCGGGACCAGCTGGTGAGCTTGTCCGAAAGCTGCATATAGGCTTCGTCCACCTGCTGCAGCTCCGGGTGGCTGTCGTACCAGTCCACAATTTCCCGGGCCCCGTCCGCGAACGGGATGGTTGCGGTGTAGTCCGGGACCAGGGACTTGATCTTGGTGTTGTCAAAGACCACTGAATGGGACCGGTCGCCCAGGAGGTTGGAACCGAGTTCCTGGTCATGGGCGGCGATGGTCTCGGACGCCACGTGCACCAGTTCCGGCTCCCGGATCCCAGCTGCCCGGGCGAACAGCCGGTAGATCTGGTTCCAGGGCAGGTACTCGTCAGAGGTGATGGTGTAGCTCTCGCCCACCGCTTGCGGCCTTCCGAGCAGCCCGACGAACGCCTTGGCGAAGTCCTTGCTGTGCGTCAGCGTCCACAGCGAGGTGCCGTCGCCGTGGACCATGACGGGGAGGCCGCTGCGCATCCGGTGGATGTCCGTCCAGCCGCCCACCATGGCGATCTTGGTGCGGTCGTAGGTATGCGACGGCCGGATGACTGTCAGGGGGAAGTCCTGCTCCCGGTAGGTCCGGAAAAGCAGTTCCTCGCACGCGATCTTGTCCCGGGAGTACTGCCAGAAGGGGTTCTTCAACGGCGTCGACTCCAGGATAGGCAGCCTGGTGGGCGGCTTCTGGTACGCGGAGGCGGAACTGATGAAGACGAACTGGCCAGTCCGCTCCCGGAACAGGTCCATGCTTGTTTGCGCCTGGTCCGGGGTGTAGGAGATGAAGTCCGCGACGGCGTCGAACTCCCTGCCTCCCAGGACCTCCCGGACCGACGCCGCATCCCGGACGTCCGCGTGCAGCACTTCGGTCCCGTCTGTGACCGGCCGGGTGGACCGGCCCCGGTTCAGGATGGTCAGCCGGTGGCCGAGCTCGACGGCCCGTTCCGCCGCCGCGGTGCTGATGACGCCGGTGCCGCCGATGAAGAGGATGCTCCGCGGCGCCACCGTATCGGCAACAGGCGGGGTTACCACGCGTAGTCTTCCGGCGCCGTGCGGTGTCCCGGGAAGATGTCGTCCAGCCGCTTGAGCGCGTCGTCATCGAGGGAGACGTCCAGGGCGCGGATGGCGGCGTCCAGCTGTTCCTGGGTGCGCGGGCCGACGATCGGGGCGGTCACGGCAGGCTGGTGCAGGAGCCACGCCAGGGCAACGTCGCCGGGCTCATGGCCCAGTCCATCGGCGAAGTCCTCGTACTGGCGGATCTGGTCCTGGTGCTTCTTCAGGGTTTCGGCCGCCCGTCCTTCGGTCCGCCGCACGCCCTGGCGTTCCTTCTTCAGCACACCGCCCAGCAGCCCGCCCTGCAGGGGCGACCAGGGGATCAAGCCAAGGCCATATTGCTGTGCCGCCGGGATGACTTCAAGTTCCACCTGGCGCATGAACAGGTTGTAGATGGACTGCTCGCTGACCAGGCCGGTGTAGTTCCGGCGGCGGGCTGCTTCCTGGGCCTGGGCGATGTGCCAGCCGGCAAAATTGCTGCTGCCCGAGTAGAGGATCTTCCCCTGCTGGACGGCAACTTCGATGGCCTGCCAGATCTCGTCCCATGGCGTGTCACGGTCAATGTGGTGGAACTGGTACACGTCGATGTAGTCGGTCTGCAACCGCTTGAGGCTCGCATCCAGGGCCCTGCGGATGTTCAGTGCCGAGAGCTTGGATTCATTGGGCCGGTCCGTCATGGTGCCGTAGAGCTTGGTGGCCAAGACGGTGTGCTCGCGGCGCTCGCCGCCCTTGGCGAACCAGCGCCCAATAATTTCCTCGGTCCAGCCGCGGTGGTCTGCCCCGCCGTAGACGTTGGCGGTGTCAAAGAAGTTGATGCCGGACCCGTGCGCGGAGTCCATGATGCTGTGGGCGTCCGCTTCCTCCGTCTGAGGCCCGAAGTTCATGGTGCCCAGGCAGAGGCGGGAAACTTTCAGGCCGGAGCGGCCAAGGTGCGTGTACTGCATGGAAAATCCTTTCGGTGGCGGAGCGTTCCGGCGGCTGGGTTGCCGGACGCTACATCTGGGTGAAGGCGGCGACGGCGGGATCGGACCCGATGCGGGCACCGGACTCCAGTGCCGTGATGGCGGCCAGTTCGTCCTGGGAAAGCTGCAGGGACGAGGCTGCGAAGTTTTCCCGGATCCTGTCCGGGTTCGCCGACTTGGGAATGACGATGTTTCCGCCGGCAAGGTGCCAGGCGAGCACAACCTGGGCTGCCGTGGCGTTGTGGGCATTGGCGATTGCCGTGACGGCGTTTCCGTTCAGGTCCCCGCCCTGCCCCAGCGGACTGTAGGCCTCCACCGCGATGCCCAGGCCCCGGCACTTGGCTGCGAGGTCCGCCTGCTGGTAGCTGGGGTGCAGTTCGATCTGGTTGACGGCCGGAACGGTTTCAGCCGACTCCAGCAGTGTGTCGAGGTGGTCGGAGAGGAAGTTGGAGACGCCGATGGCGCGGATTTCCTTGTTCTCGTACAACCGCTCCATCTCCTTCCAGGCCTGGACGAAGAGCCCCTGTGAGGGGACCGGCCAGTGGATGAGGTAGAGGTCGATGAAGTCCAGGCCCAGTGCCTTGCGGCTGTTCTGGAACGCTTCCTGCGCCCGGCCCTGCTCGCCGTTGCGGAGTTTGGTGGTGACGAAGATGTCCTCACGTGCTATCCCGGTGGCGGCAAGTGCCGCCCCCACCCCTGCCTCGTTGCGGTAGGCCGCGGCGGTGTCAATGTGGCGGTAGCCCGCTTCCAGCGCGTCCTCCACGGTCCGCTGGGTGTCCTCCGGAGGGACCTGGAAGACGCCGAAGCCAAGCTGCGGGATGGTGACGCCATTATTCAGGGTCAGGTTCGGGGTCAGCTCTGACATGGTGTGCTCCTTGGAAAGTCTGGTGCTGGGATTTAGGGCCGGGTGGGGCGGGGGTATGACGCCGTCCAGAAAGCGGTTTCCACCGGCTCACTCCCGAGCCTATGCACTTTTCGCCATCAAGTCAGCAGGCAAGGCTGTTCCTGTTTTTCCTAGGACTGCCAGTCCTACCTTCGTTGTAGAGGAGGGCAGTCATCGCAGGCAGAATGGTCTGCATGGGTCAAAGCGCGGAGTTCGGAAAGTTCCTCAAAGCCATGCGGTCCCGGTTGAGCCCGGACGTTGCCGGAACGGGTCCCAGCACCGGGGCCCGAAGGGTTCCGGGGCTGCGGCGGGAGGAGGTGGCGCGGCTTGCCGGCGTCAGCACCGACTATTACGTGCGGCTGGAGCAGGGGCGGAACATCCACCCCTCGCGGACGGTCCTGGATGCAGTGGGCAGGGCGCTGCGCCTGGACAGCAGCGAACACGCGCACATGCTGGACCTGCTGGAGAACTGCGCCGGCGCTCCCCGCGAACCCGGCGCGAACACTGCGCAGGGTGTCCGCCCGGCGCTGCGCCAGCTCCTCGACGCCGTGGGGGAGGTGCCCGCGATGGTGCTGGGCCGGCGCAGCGATGTCCTTGCAGGCAACCGGATGGCCTTCCTGTTGTTCACGGACTTCCCGGCACTGCCGCCCGCGGAGCGGAACCTCACCCGCTGGACCATCCTGGACCCCGCAGCCCGGGAACTGTTCAGGGACTGGAAGACGGTCGCGGCGGAGGCCACGGGATCCCTTCGGCTGGACGTGGGACGGCACCCCAACGACCCCCAGGCCAGCCACCTGGTGGGCGAGCTCGCGGTCCACAGTGAACACTTCCGCCAGTGGTGGGCCGGGCACCGGGTGGCCACCCGCTCGGCCGGCACCGTCCGGCTGCACCATCCCGCGGTAGGGGACTTGGAGCTGAACTTCGAAAACCTTGTCCTGCCGGAGGATCCTGACCAGACGCTGCGGGTGTACTCCGCGCGGCCGGGATCGCCGTCGTCGGACGCCCTTGCCCTGCTGGGCAGCCTTGGCGCGGGGACGGACGTCCGCCCGGGCCGCGACCCCGCGGCGGTGGGCGAAAGCGGAGAAGCGGGCTGAAAGCCGCCGTGCTCCTGTACATTCGTCCAGCGAAGGGCGGTGATTCTGGCCAGCCGCCCATTGGCCGTTGACCAGGCGTTTCCTAGGGTGGGAGTACACGTTTTCCCTGCCCAGTCTTCACACCCAGGATGGTCTCAACGATGAAACGCATCGCCCTGCTGAAGGAGCGCCAGGCGTCCGCCGGCGCCGCTTCCACCGCCACCGGTTCGCACTGCCCGGTTTCGGGTCTTTGGAGCCCGGACCTCGATCCGCACACGGTCCTGTCCTTCTTTGAGGGCCACGTTTTCCCCGCGTTCGACGGCGTCCCAACAGTCTGGCGGCGGCGCAGCCAGGGCACAGCGAACTAGGGCGCCTTAAAGCAGAACTGACCCGCAGTCACCGTCGTTAAAACCAGGTTTTGCGACGATGGCTGCGGGTCAGTTGCTTAAGTCAGTGCTCTTCCAGGCGGAAGCCAATCTTGATGGTGACCTGCCAGTCTGCGATCTTCCCGTCCTCCAGGTGGCCGCGGACCTCCTTGACCTCAAACCAGTCAAGGTTCCGCAGGGTCTGGGATGCCTTGGCAATACCGTTGCGGACGGCGTCATCCACGCCCTGGGTGGAGGTGCCGACAATTTCAGAAATGCTGTACGTGTGGTTGGACAACTTCGCTCCTCGTGATCATCGTTGCTCCCGGTTGCGGGCCGTCCCTGAAGCCTAGTGGGACTGCGGGAGCGTTGAACAGACCCTGTCCGCGCGCCGGCTACTTGGCTTCCAGCACCAGTTGCTTCAGGTCGTCGAGGGTTTGCTGCATGTGGGCGTCCATGGCCTGGCGTGACCGGGCTGCATCGCGGGACTCCAGGGCCTCGGCAATGTTCTGGTGATGGCCGATGGCGTGCTCCTGGATTGCCGGAACGGCAGAGGTCTCAGTCCGGCGCTTTTCCAGCACGCGGTGCAGCGGCTCGAACAGGACCGATACGAAGACGTTCCCGGATGCGTGCAGGATGACGTCATGGAAGGCCAGGTCTGCCTCCACGAAGGCCGCGACGTCGTTGATGCTGTGGGCGGCCTTCATTGCCGCGATGTAGTTGAAGAGGGCCTTGATGTCCTCCTCGGCGATCCGTCCGGCCGCAAGCTCGCAGGCTCCCGTTTCGAGCATCCGGCGGAGTTCGATGAGCTGGATGGAGGCGTCTGCATCATTTTTGCCCTCGGACGCGGCCCGGAGCACGGCTTCCAGCGAAGCCCAGCGGCTCAACGGGTTGACGAATGTTCCCCGGCCCCGCTCCACGCTCAGGATGCGTTGGGCCTGCAGCGTCTTCATGGCTTCGCGGACGGTCATTCGGCTGACCTCGTGGCGGGCACTCAGTTCGTGCTCGCCGGGAACGGTGGAACCGGGTGGAAACTCGCCTTCGATGATGCGGTCCAGCAGTTCGTCCGCCACCACGCCTACCAGTGACTTCCGTGCCATGTTGCCCCCCGATCCCTGTGCCCGGCCGACGCCTGGCGGATATGTCAGACAAGTGTACTTGCGCGTCCGTATGCCGTGTGCCACACTAACATTCAAATGCAAGATGTCAGACATCTTACAGTTACCCTTACATCAGGATCCGTCCGCCCGGATCGCTACACAACGGAGTGCACTGTGACGCTTGAAGCAGACGTTCTGGCCGCCTACCCGGCTGACATGGAGATCCCCGCCGGGCTGGTTGCCGGCGCGCTGGCCGCTTCCAACGCGGAGGTTCCCCGTGTCCTGGTAGTGCTCGACGACGACCCCACCGGCACGCAGTCCGTGGCGGACCTGCCCGTTCTCACCCGCTGGGACGTGGAGGACTTCACCTGGGCCTTCGGCCAGGACAAGCCCGCCGTCTACGTCCTCACGAACACCCGCAGCCTCGACCCGGCAGAGGCCGCGGCCCGCAACGGCGAAGTGGTCCGGAACGCCCTGGCAGCAGCAGGTTCCGGCCTGCGCCTAGGCTTCGTCAGCCGCAGCGACTCCACCCTCCGGGGCCACTACCCGCTGGAACCGGACGTCATCGCAGCCACTGTTGCAGCAGTGAGCGGGGAAAAGACCGACGGCGTTGTCCTGGTTCCCGCATTCCCCGACGCCGGCCGGCTCACCATCGGCGGCGTCCACTACATGCGCGGCACTGGTGACGCCAAGGGCACCCTGGTCCCCGTCTCCGAGACCGAGTTCGCCAGGGACGCCTCCTTCGGCTTCAGCACATCCGTCATGGCCGACTACGTGGCGGAAAAGTCGCAGGGCAGGTTCCCCGCAGACTCCGTGATCGTCCTGGACCTGAACATCATCCGTGCAGGCGCCGCCGCGCAGGACCCGGCCATCTCCGCCAAGGCCATTGCCGATGCCATCGAGCCGGCCACCGACTCCACGCCCATCGTGGCCGACATCGTCACCGAGAACGACTTCCGGGCACTGGCCCTGGGCCTTGAAGAAGCGGAACGCCGCGGCAAGAACCTCCTCTACCGCGTCGGCCCCCCATTCGTCCGCGGCCGCATCGGCCAGGAAATCCGCACCGCGCTCACGGCCGAAGAGGCCTATGCCGGCAACACCCCGTCAGAGGCGGGCGGCCTGATCGTGGTGGGCTCGCATGTTGGCCTCACCACCCGGCAGCTGAACGTCCTCACGGCCCAGCACAGCTCCGCGCGCATCATCGAGATCGACGTCGAAAAGCTCCTCGGCGCCGAACCGGACGCCAAGGCGCACCTGGACCAGACGGTGGACGCCGTCGTCGACGCCCTCCGCGCCGGTGACGTCATCGTCCACACCAGCCGCCTGCTCATCAAGACGGACGACCCCGCCGAGAGCCTGCGGATCGCCCGGACCGTCTCCGCCGCCGTCGTGGACGTGGTCAACCGGACCCTGAAGACCTTCCCTCCGCGGTTCGTCATCGCCAAGGGCGGCATCACCTCCTCCGACGTCGCGGCCCACGGCCTGGAAATCCGCCACGCCATTGTCCGCGGCCCCATGCTGCCCGGCATCGTCAGCCTCTGGGAACCGGTGGACGGACCTGCCAAGGGCATCCCGTACATCGTGTTCGCCGGCAACGTTGGCGACGACGACTCCCTGGCCCAGGTCACCCGCAAACTCAGCAACACCTTCTGATCCCCACCCGGCACGAACCCTGATTCCCGCAAGAATTCAATGGAGAACACCATGACCAGCAATTACACCGTCACCGTCCTGGGCCTTGGCGCCATGGGCCTGCCCATGGCCACCCGCCTGGCATCCCAGCTGACCGTCCACGGCTTCGACATCGCCGAGCCCCGCCTCAAGTTGGCGGAAGAAGCCGGCATCGCCACCTTCACCACGGCACGCGAAGCCGCCAAGGGCGCCAACGCAGTCCTCCTGGCCGTCCGCAACGGCGAACAGCTCAACGACGTCCTCTTCGGCGAGAACGGCGTGGCCTCCGTTCTCGAGCCGGGCGCCGTCGTGATCCTCGGCAGCACCGTGGGCACGGACGCCATTCCCGCCACCGTGGCCAAGCTGGCCGAATACGGCGTGGACCTGGTGGACGCCCCGCTGTCCGGCGGACCCAAACGCGCCGGCGAAGGTGACCTGTTGATCGTCGTGGGCGCTTCCCCCGAAGCCCGCGAGAAGGCCGCCCCGGCCCTGGACCTGCTGGCCTCCACGCTCACGGTGGTGGGCGACAACCCCGGCGACGGCCAGGCCCTGAAGACCGTCAACCAGCTCCTGTGCGGCGTCCACATCGCCGCCGCGGCCGAGGCCCTGGCCCTGGCCGACGCGCTGGGACTGGACCAGGCCAAGACCCTCGCCGCCCTGGAGGCCGGCGCCGCAGGTTCCTTCATGCTCTCCAACCGTGGCCCCCGCATCCTTGAGGCCTACGACGAGGACGGCGCCGAGGTCCTGTCCCGCCTGGACATCTTCGTCAAGGACATGGGCATCGTGGGCAAGGCCACCCGTGCCGCCGGCCTGGCAGCCCCCGTTGCCGCCGCCGCCGAGCAGCTCTACCTCCTGGGCCAGGCCCAGGGCCTCGCCGCCGCCGATGACTCCGCCGTCATCAAGGTCGTTGCGCCCACAAAGCGCACCAAGTAGGCCCACCCGGCAGTAGGCCCTCAAACGGTGCGACGACGGCGGTCCCCCCTCCGCCGTCGTCGTACCTCCCAGCGCTGTCGGCTTTGTTCCGCAGCGTTCCATCCCCGCCGTAAGACCTGATGCCCGTCTGCCCCGGACGGCACGTCAAAGGAGACATTTTCCCGTGAACCACCTCATGACCCCGCTGATACAGCGGGCGGCCGACGCCCCGGCCATCAAGCCCGCCGTTGAGCTGGGCACCCCGGTACTGCTCACCATCGCGGCGGTGGGCATTGCCATCCTGCTGGTGATGATCATCCGCTTCAAGATCCAGGCCTTCGTGGCCCTGCTTACCGTCAGCATCCTGGTTGCCGTGGCTGCCACCATCCCGCTGCAGGACATCTTCACGGTGGTGTCCGGCGGCGTGGGCAGCACCATGGGCAAGGTGGCCATCCTGATTGCGCTTGGCGCCGTGCTGGGCCGGATGATCGAGGTGTCCGGCGGCGTCCAGTCCCTCGCGGACCACTTCACCCGCAAGCTGGGCGCCAGGCGGGTGGCCGTAGCGCTCACCGCCGTCGGCTTCCTGGTGGCCATCCCCGTCTTCTTCGAAGTCGGCATCATCGTGCTGGTGCCCATCGTGTACGCGTTCGCGAAGATCGCCAAGGTCCACCCGGTCAAGTTCGGCCTGCCCATGGCCGGCATCATGCTCGCTATCCATGTGGCAGTCCCGCCGCACCCCGGGATTGTGGCCGGTGCGGGCGTGCTGGGTGCCGACATCGGACTCATCGCCCTGATCTCACTGCTGATCTGCATCCCGCTGGGCTTCCTGTCCTACTGGGTTGCCGCCATCATGAACCGCAAGGACTACGAACTGCTGCCGGCCGTCAAGGCCCAGGTGGAGGAGTTCGGCTCCGACTCGCTGGTCAAGGTGGGCCACGACGGCCCCGGTGCCGCCGCCATCGCACCTCCCCGGCCGGCCCTGATCATCTTCCTGATTGCCGCGCCCATCGTGCAGATCCTCCTGGGTACCGCCGGCACCCTCATCCTCCCCAAGTCCCACCCCCTGTATGGCCTGGCGGCCTTCGTTGGCAACCCCTTCCTGGCGCTGCTGGTGGCAGTAGCGCTGTCCTTCTTCCTGCTGGCCGTCCGCCGCGGCTGGTCCTTCAAGGAAACCGGTGAAATCTTCGAAGGCTCCCTGCCTCCCATCGCCTCCATCCTGATGGTGGTGGCCGCCGGCGGCGTGTTCGGCAACGTGCTGCAGGTTTCAGGTATCGGTTCGGCGCTCTCCAAGACCCTGGACACCCTGGGCGTACCCCTGCTGCTCCTTGGCTTCATCATTTCGCTGGCGCTGCGTGCGGCCCAGGGTTCAGCCACGGTGGCCATCGTGACCACCACCGGCCTGTTGTCCGCAGCGGTCAGCGGCGGCGGCTACAGCCCGGCGCAGATCGCCGTGATCGTGATCGCCATCGGCTTCGGCGCCCTGGGCCTGTCCCACGTGACGGACGCCGGCTTCTGGGTTGTGGTCCGATACTACGGGCTCACCGTTTCCGACGGCCTGAAGACCTGGACCGTGCTGACCACCGTCCTGGGCCTGGCCGGCTTCGCGCTGACCTTTGTGGCCTGGATCCTGGTGGGAGGACTGGGCGCCTGATGCAGACCCGACTGGACCACCTGGTCACCTCCGCCCTGCAGCAGGGTTCCGCGGTACCCGCTTTCACCTGCTACGACTTCACCACCGCGCTGGCCGTGGTGGGCGCCGCAGAGGAATCCGGCCGGGGCGTAATCCTGCTGGTGGCACCCAAAACCGCCGCCACCGCGAACGGACTCCGGCTCATCGCGGCGCTGCGCGGCCTGGCCGACGCTGCCGCGGTGCCTGTCGCGGTGCAGCTCGACCACGCCTCCGACCTCAAGGTCATGGCCGACGCCGTCGCGGCAGGGGCGGATTCCGTCCTCGCCGACGGTTCATCCCTTCCGTATGAGGAGAACATCTCACTTGTCCGGGCGGCCCGGGCCCTGCTGGGCGCCGACGTGGTGCTGGAAGCGGAACTGGGCGGCCTTGCAGGCGACGAGGACCGTGCCTTCTCGGCCGAGCAGCCGGCCGGCCAGTCCGGCGTGGACGTGGCAGGACTGACGGACTCGGCGCAGGTGGAGGACTTCGTAGCCCGCACCGGTGCGGAACTGCTGGCAGTGGCCGTTGGAAATGTCCACGGCAAGTACAAGGGTGAGCCGCGGCTGCGCTGGGACGTGCTGCAGGACATCGCGGCGCGGGTCCACATTCCGCTGGTCCTGCACGGCGCCTCCGGCATCCCCTCCGGGGAGCTCGTCAAGGCTGCGGCCATGAACGTGGGCAAGGTCAACTTCAACACCGAGCTCCGGACCGGGGTGCTGGCCACCCTCCAGGACCAGCTTCCCGCCCACCGCGCGGACGGGGAGAACCTGCAGGGCCTGCTGGCCACCTGGAACCGGTCGGCCAAGGGCTTTGCCGCCACCACGCTGGCCACGCTGGCACGCTGACGTCGCAGCAGGCGCCGCCGCTGGATTGGCGGACCCCACAGGGAGGCTAGGATCAAGCAATGGTCCTGGTCTCCCTTCTTTTTGCCTTCCTCGCCGGCGCGTTGCACGTCTTCATCTTCACCATGGAGTCGCTGACCTGGACACGTCCTGCCACCTGGAAGCGCTTCGGCCTGGCCTCCCAGTCCGATGCCGAGACCACCAGGCCCATGGCCTACAACCAGGGCTTCTACAACCTGTTCCTGGCCATCGGAGCATTCATCGGCATAGGACTCGTGGCGCTTGGCGGCCCGGGATCGGCGCAGGACGTGGCAGGGTGGACGCTCATCTTCAGCTGCTGCGGCTCCATGCTGCTGGCGGCCGCCGTCCTGGCCTTGACCGGGCGAAAGTACCTCCGCGCCGCCCTGACGCAGGGCACCACACCGTTGGTCGCCGTCGTGCTGGGACTCCTGGCAACGCTGCAGTAAGGATCCACAACCGGCTTAAGTCCTTAAATCCGCGCGGCCGCCGGGGGCACAATGGTGGCATGGGCAGCGTCAAGTCCTTATAGGCCCCCATGGGAAGCGCCGGGACGCGGGGGACAGTAACCGGAACGGACACGGCAGACCGTGATCCGGCCATCGACCTTGTCCGCCTGGTCTGCCTGGTCCTGGTGGTGGTGGGGCACTCCATGATGGTCAGCCCGGTCCTGCACCCTGATGGGACCGTGACCACCGAGAACACCCTGGCCGAGCAGGACTGGTTCGAGCCCGTCATCTGGATCTTCATGGTGATGCCTCTGTTCTTCGTCACCGGCGGCATCACGGGCCTGCAATCCTGGCGCCGGCTCAAGGCAGGCGGCGGGACGGCGGCCCAGTTCATCCGTGCGCGCCTCCTGCGGCTGGTCCGCCCGGCCACGGCGCTGCTGGCAACCATGGTGGCGGGCCTGTCCGCGGCAGCCGCGCTGGGCGTGGACCGGCAGGTGGTCCAACTCGTGGCCACCGGGGCGGGCATGCCGTTGTGGTTCCTGGCAGCCTACCTCGCGGCGCAGTTGAACATTCCAGTCCTGGCGGCGCTCCACCACCGCGCGCCCTGGCTGACCCTTGCGCTGCTGGCCGGCCTGGTGGTTGCCGTGGACTGCTTCAGGGGGGCGTTGCCGGACCTTGCCAATGTCAACCTGGTGTTCGTGTGGTGCGCCGTACAGCAGCTGGGTTTCCTGGCCGCCGATGGCTACCTGGCCCCGCTCTCCCGCTCCGGACTTGTGGGCGTCGCGGTGGCGGCACATCTGCTGCTGGGGCTGGTGACGGGGCTGGGCCTGTACCGCGGCAACATGCTGGTCAACCTCAACCCGCCCAACCTGACCCTGGTGATCCTGGGCGTTTCCCAGCTGGCGGTGATGGAACTGGCGCGGCCCGTCCTGGCACCCCTCGCCGGGATCCGCTGGATCGCCCGGCTCCTGCAGCTGGCGGGTGCCAGGTCGCTGACGGTCTACCTGTGGCACCTGCCCCTGTTGGGCGCCATGTCCGGGTTGCTGCTCCTGACGCCGGTCCCCAAACCGTCGTCCGGTACCGCTGGATGGTGGTGGTCGCGCCCGCTGGTGGTCCTTGCGCTGGTCCTCCTGCTCCTGCCGGCGACCGCAGCCTTTGGCCGCCTGGAGGAACGGACGACGGCGCCCCAGGCCTTCCGCTGCAGGCCCGCCGCCGCCGGGGCCGCCGTCGTGGTGGTCTTTATTCCCGTGGCGGACGCCGCCCTCAACGGCCTCTCACTGGGCCTGCTGGCAGCGGGTACCGTGTGTTTCACCGTGGCGATCCTCCTGCTGGGCGGTTTGCCGCTGCGGCGGCGGAGAGCCGTCCCCGGGGGCCGGAAGCGGGGTCCGGGGAAGAGGGGCCCAAGGGGCATTGCCAGCGGCGTGAAGTAGTGCCAGTGTCGAACCATGACCGAGAACACCGCGTCCACGGAGGACACCTTCACCGCCAATGTCTCGCTGCAGCGCAATGACGCCGAGCACCGGTATGAGCTTCTGGTGGATGGAAGGCTGGCTGTCAAGGCCTTCTTCCGCGACCTTCCCGGGCACATCGACTTCACCCACACCGAGACCGGTGAGGAGTTTGAAGGCCAGGGCCTTGGCAAGGTCCTGGCGCATTTTGCCCTGGACGACGTGGTGGCCACCGGGAAGCGCATCATTCCGCACTGCCCGTTCATCTCCAGCTACCTCCGCAAGCACGAAGGCTACGGCCAATTCGTCGACTGGCCGGAACGCTGAGCGGAACTAGCTGGCCAGGGCCTGGTCGGTGACGGGCATGGCGGCGCCGGGATCGTCGATGGTGAAGCCGCAGGCGCACCGGTAGGTGACTACGCTCTCCGGGACGGACCCGGGCCGCATGGCAACGATGGAGTTCCCGTCGACGTAAACGGGCTCCCGGACCGGCATCTCCGCATGGTCTACGCGCTGCATCGGCATACGGCAGTGCATGCGGGAATTCAGGGTCATGAGCAGCCCAGCGTCCACGGGTACGGGTACGGTGGTGGCCAAGAGCTGCCCAGCTGCCTCGCTGCGTTCCCCAAACGCCGTCAGCTGGTTTTCCGGTGCGGTGGTCATTATGTTCTTCCTTGGGCTTTTCACGGAACCGCCGGCGTTGGCAGCCCCGCCGCGAACTGCTTGCGGAGGTTCATCTACGCCATAAGCAAAGCATGCTTACTAAATAATGCACAAGTCAGGGCCGCCCATACAGTGGTTGTCCATCCCGTGGTTAGGCTTGCAGCATGACGCCTACCACCTCCCGAACCACAGCACTCGTCACCGGGGCCAGCGCCGGGCTCGGCCACGAATTCGCCAGGCAGCTTGCCGCCCAGGGGCATGACCTGGTCCTGGTGGCGCGCAACGCGTCGCGGCTGGCGGAAACAGCAGAGGACCTCCGTCGCCGGTACGGAATCACGGCTGAGGTGCTTCCCGCAGACCTGACGGACGATGACGACGTTGCCGCCGTCGTCGAACGCCTGGAAGACACCAGCCGCCCGGTGGGAATCCTGGTGAACAACGCAGGGATCGGCCTGCTGCACAACTTCGAGGACAACCACGCGGCAGAGGAGAAGAAGCACCTGAAGCTGCACACGGAAACGGCCATGGTGCTGACACATGCGGCGCTCAAAGGCATGCTGGAGCGCGGGCAGGGCAGGATCATCAACGTGGCCAGCGTGGCGGCGTTCCTGCCGCGCGGCACGTATTCGGCGGCCAAGGCCTGGCTGGTGAGCTTCAGCCGGTGGGCCAACCTGGCTTACCGCAGCCGGGGCATCAAGGTCACGGCGGTCTGCCCCGGCTTCACCCACACCGAGTTCCACGACCGGATGGGGATGGACAAGTCCGTGGCCCCGTCCTGGACGTGGCTGCGGGCGGATCGGGTGGTCCGTGAAGGGCTGGCGGACAACGAGCGCGGCAAGGCCGTGTCCATCCCGTCCAAGCGCTACAAGGTGGTGGCAGCGGTGGCCAAGGTTGCTCCGGCGCGGCTAATGGCGGGGCCGGCGCGGAAACCGAAGTAGCGCCGGGAACGCGGCAGGCGTGCGGGCGCCGGGGCGGCGGACAGCCACCACCACCAGGATCCCCAGCAGTGCGCCCACCAGCGTTTCCACCGCTCGCTCAAGGATCAGGACCTGCGGTTCGGCAGGGAAGGCCAGCTGGGTCATCAGCAGAATCACCGGCGTGAACCAGACCATCGCCAAGCCATAGTGCCGGGTCATGAACAGCTCGGTGGCGAACTGGAAGAGGATGACCAGCAGGGCCAGCACCGTGGCGTGGTGCGCCGGCTCCTCAAAGGCGGGGTAGAGCGCAGCGAGCGCCCAGGGGCCCGGAAGAATGACGACGGCGGTAACCGCCAGGCCAAGGAACGTCCCCACGATGCGGTGGACACCGCGCCGGACGCTGCTGGGCAAGTCTGCGCCGGCGAGCGGTACGGCGGCTGCGGCCATCGCCCAGTGCGGGTGGCCGCTGCCGCTGATGACCCCCACGGTCCCGGCAGCACCGACGGCCAGGACGTACCTGGCAGCGTGGACGGCCAGCTCGCGCCGTCCCGCCGATGAGCGGGCCGGCACGCCCCTGGTGGCGCCGGGTTTCCAGGCCCTCCGGCGCATCCAGCCGCTGAAGCCGATCAGTATGGAGAAGAGCGCGGACCCGCCCGCGATGAGTATGGCGGCGTACCAGGGGACTGTGGTGGGAACGGAGGCGCAGGCACCCAGGGCAAGGATGCCGAAGAAGGGCCCGTTCGGTTTCAGGTGTACCCGGTCCGAGTACACTGAGCCCACTCCAGCCAGCGTGGCTTCCACCGCCACCAGCCACCAAGAGTGGATGTGGTTGATGGACAGCGTCACCCCCACGGCTACCCCGGTGAGCAGCACCAGGGCGGCCTGGCCCTGATGCCGGAGCCGCAGCTGGTGGGGTTCTGACCGGCCGTACATGCCGGTCAATGCGCCGAACACGGCGTAGATCATGAGGTCGGTCCGGCCCGCGGCCAGCAGGAGCAGCGACGGGACCGCCACGCTGAGGGCCACGCGCAGGGCGGCAAGATGGTCGTTGTTGGCAGGTTCAAGCCGGTGCAGCGCGCGGACCTGTTCCATGACGCGCTTCATTTTCCCGACCTGTCCTGTCCTGTTGTCCTGCAGCGGGCCCGGGGCCTTTGGGAACGTACCACCGGCACCGGCCGGAGTCATATTGCCGGCAGTCACACTTGGACATCCGGCAGGAACGCCAAGGCCCGTCCGGCGTGCTTCCCCCAAGGAAACACGCGGGACGGGCCTGTGAGCGTGGGCTACAAGAGTGCCCGGGCGGCCGGCGGGATTATGCTCCCGCCGGAACCTTCCGGCCAGCCTGGGCGTCGATGCCGTCCTGGGTTTCAAACGGCAGTTCGTCCAGGTCGATCAGCGGGTTCTCATCCTGGGTGGCCACCAGTTCCTTCGCCTCCGCCTGGGTGTCCACGCTGGGCATGGAGCCCGGCAGGGGACGGTTGGCGGATTCCTTCAGGAAGTAGATGGCGATGGCGCCCACCAGGGAGGTTGCCATGAGGTAGTAGGCAGGCATCATGTCGTTGCCCGTGGCGCTGATCAGGGCTGCCACGATGAACGGCGTGGTCCCGCCGAAGATGGCCACGGCGAAGTTGTAGGCAATGCCCATGGCTCCGTAGCGGCTGGACGTGGGGAACTGTGCCGGCAGGGCCGAGGCCAGGTTGGCCACGTAGAAGGTCACCGGGAAGGCAATCAGCGAAAGCCCTGCAAGGGTGGACCAGATCTGCCCAATGCCGATCAGCATGAATGCCGGAACAGCCAGGACGATGGTGCTCACGGCGCCGATCCATAGCACCGGGCGGCGGCCGATCCGGTCGGACAGCTTGCCGGTCAGCGGGATGCACAGGCTCATGACCACCAGCACCGGAATGGTGAGCAGCGTGCCGTGGACTTCGTCGTAGCCCTTGGACTCCGTCAGGTAGGTGGGCATGTAGGAGGTGAGGGCGTAACCGGCGGTGTTGGCAGCGGCCACCACCACCATGGCAACGATGATGGGGCGCCAGTAGGCCTTGACGATGCCCACAGGTCCCTTGGCCGTCGCGGTGTCTCCGGCGGATGCATTCTTGGCGTTCTCTTCCTGGGCATCAAGGGTTGCCTGGAACTGCGGCGATTCCTCGATCTTGCTCCGGAAATAGACGGCGATCAGGCCCAGCGGACCTGCCACCAGGAACGGAATGCGCCATCCCCAGTCCTCCATGGTGTCCTGGCCAAGCGTGAGCTGCAGGACGGAAACCAGGGCGGCGCCAATAGCGAAGCCGAGGTAGCTGCCCAGGTCCAGGAAGCTGGCGAAGAAGCCGCGGCGCTTGTCAGCCGCGTATTCGCTCACGAACGTGGTGGCACCGGCATACTCGCCGCCGGTGGAAAAGCCCTGGACGACCTTTAGGAGCACCAGCAGCGCGGCGGCCCACAGCCCGATCTGTGCGTACCCGGGCAGGAGGCCGACGGCGAAGGTGCTTGCCGCCATGATCATCAGCGTGGTGGCCAGGATCTTTTGGCGGCCCACCTTGTCGCCCAGCCAGCCGAAGATGACGCCGCCCAGGGGGCGGGCGATGAAGGTGGCGGCGAAGGTTCCCAGCAGGAACAGCGTCTGGGTGGTGGGGTCGGACTCGGGAAGGAATACCGGCCCCATGGTGGTGATGAGGTAGCCGAAGACGCCTACGTCGTACCATTCCATGGTGTTGCCAACAATGGTTCCGCCGAGCGCCTTTTTGAGCATGGGCTGGTCCACCACGTTGACATCTGATTCCTTGAGCCGGCGGCGCGGCAGCAGCCTGGGCTTCTTGGCAGCCACGGGGGCTGCCAGGTCTGTTCCGCTGGCGTTCCTGGCGCCTGCTGGAGAGTCGGTCCTGCTTCGGTCTGTGGGCATTTGGGCAACTCCTATGGAGGTCATTTGCTTGCGACTTGTAGCTGCCCCGCTCTGGGCAGGCCTTCAATTTTACGGGATTTCTGTAGCGCGTCGGCAGTTCAATGGCGTAGAGTCCGCCCTTTTGGGCCACTCCAGGGGTGGATTCCGCAATTTTTTGTGCCGTGTTTTCCCGCGCCATTACTGGGAAGCACGCTGATCAACGGCGGTGTTACCAAAAATTTTCCGTCCGGAACCGTTTCAGGTCCCATTTTTGGGTGATGGCGGCCGCGAAAGTGATCGGGGCCACGGCGTTTGGAGGGGGTTCACAGGACCCCGTGGCATGCCTATGGTAGAGCGATGAACACACCTCTTTCCGGGTAACAGTCCGCGCGCGCCCGGACGCTTTTCGTTGGCGTTTCGTTTCAAGGAAGAACGAAGGAAAGAAGGGAAGAACCACAATGGGTGAACAGTCCAACCAGTTCCATATCAACCCCGAGGTGGCGGACCACCTTGCGGCGGCCATGGATGCGCCGATGGCCCCGGGCCCCGCGGTCATGGGCACCGGCCCGATGGAGCAGCAAAGTGGATGGCCGGACGGCTACGGGAAGCGCCGGCATCCCAAGGACCGGGCTGCCGGCCATGGCCGGATGGGACATGAGGCGGCCGTGACCGCCGTCCACCGCACCGGCCGGCCGCAGATGCCGCACTCCTCGTAACCGGCACCTAAAGTAACCGGCACCTAAAACCGCCGTCGACCCGCAAATTACCTGGCGCCCCCGAAATCTGGCGGGCGCCAGGTAATTTGCGCGTCGTGGGGTGGTTGGCGCGTCGAAAACCCGGGTCAGGCTTCCCGAACCACTTCGGCCGGGTCCTTGTCCACGCGCCAGCCGCGCCACCGGGGATGCCGCAGCTTGCCCGGCCCGGTCCATTCGCCGTAGGTCACCTCGCCCACGAGTTCCGGCGAGACCCAGTGGGCGTCGGCGGCGTCGGGGCGGGGGACGTCATGGAACGGCGACGTCTTCCGGCCAAGCCGCTCCACCGTCTGCCGCAGTTCCGTGAGTTCGCGCATGCTGAAACCGCTGCCCACCCTGCCGACGTATTGCAGCTTGTCGCCGTCGGGAATTCCCACCAGCAGCGACCCCACCGTGTCCTGGCGTCCGCCCTTTCCCGGCCGCCAGCCGCCCACCACCACTTCCTGGGTCTGTTCTGTCTTGAGCTTGATCCACGTCCGGGTCCGCTGGCCGCTCACGTAGCGGCTGTCCGTCCGCTTGGCCATGATTCCTTCCAGCCCAAGCTCCTGCGCGCTTTCCATGAGGAGGTCCACAGGTTCGTCCAGCACCATGGAGAGTTCCACGGGGCAGCCGGACGGGCGGAAGAATTCCTCCAGCCGGCGCCGCCGGGTGCTGAGCGGCTTGCGCCGGAGGTCTTCTCCGTTGTCGAAGAGCAGGTCGAACAGCATCAGCTGGACCGGGATGGTGGTGCGGGCTTTGGCGACGTCGGCGGCCCGGGTCAGCTTCATCCGTCCCTGCAGCAGGCCGAAGTCGGGTTTCCCGCCGGGCCCGACGGCGATGATCTCACCGTCCGCCACGAAAGGGTGCTCCGGCCAGCAGGCCCGGTCCGTGAACTCGGGATAGGTGCGGCTGACGTCGTTGCCGTTGCGGGAGAAGATCCGGACCCTCTCCCGGTCTGCCACCAGGATGGCCCGGACGCCGTCCCATTTGAGCTCGTACTGCCATGCGCTGCCCTGCAGGTCACTGGTGTTCCCGGAGGTGGCCATCATGGGCTGGTATTCCAGTGGGTCTGCGGGAGCGCCGTTGGCAGGGTCCACAGTTTCAGCAGGCGCGGCGGCCGGTGCAGGGTCCACTGCGCCTGCTTCCTGCGACGGCTCCGTCGCTGCCGGGGCCGCGTGCCGCCGTCGTCCGCCTTGATGCTCCTGGTCCATCAGGTGGACCAGCCACTGGCTCTCGGCGTCCTTGCCCTGTCCGCGGCCCGTATGGATAAGCGCGATCTTCCTGGTCCCGCCAAGGCCGCCGCCCTCCGACCCGGTCAGGGTGACGATGACTTCCTTTCCGTTGATCCACTTGTGCAGTTCGTACGTGCCGGTGTCCCAGATGGTCATGACGCCCGCCCCGTACTGTCCCTTGGGGATTGTGCCGTGGAAGGTGAGGTAGTCCATGGGATGGTCCTCGGTCTGGACCGCCAGGTTGTTCTTGGCCCCGGACTCCGGAATGCCCTTGGGCAGGGCCCACGACACCAGGACACCCTCGTGTTCCAGCCGGAGGTCGTAGTGCAGCCGGCTGGCGTGGTGCTCCTGGATCACAAAGCTGTTGCCACCGGCGGGGATGCCCGCGAAGGGTTCAGGCGTTGCCTTGGGATCGCGCATGGAACGGTACCTGCCCAGGCGGGGATCGCCGTCGTGGGATGCCTCCCCCTGGCCGGGGCCGCCGTCGGGAGTGCCGTCAGCGCCTTCCGCAGCGCCGGCTGCGGCACGGGCCCCGGCATTGACGACGGCGGCGAAAGGGTCCTTGCCGTCGCGCACCCGGCGCAGGACCTCCTGGTAGTCCAGGTGCTTGAGCCCCTGGGATGCGATTTCCCGCCAGGTCCGTGGTGCGGCCACCAGGGGCGTGGGCCGGCCCCGCAGTGAGTAGGGGACCACGGTGGTCTTCGCGGCGTTGTTCTGGCTCCAGTCCACCAGTACCTTTCCCGCACGGAGCGACTTCTTCATGTCGCTGACGGCGAGGTCCGGGTGGTCCGCTTCAAGGGCCCGGGCCAGTTCCCGGGCGAAAGCGGAGATCTGCTCAGAGGTCTGCGTCCCGTCCAGCGCCGCGTAGAGGTGGATGCCCTTGCTGCCGCTGGTGACCGGCACCGGGTCCAGGCCCACATCCTGCAGGATGGACCGCGCCAGGAGGGCCACCTCGCGGCATTCGGGCAGCCCGGCCCCTTCGCCCGGGTCCAGGTCGAGCACCAGCCGGTCCGGGTTGAGTTGGTTGCCATGCGAATCCACCCGCCACTGCGGTACGTGGATTTCGATCGAGTTGATCTGGCCGAACCAGGTCAGGGTGGCGGCGTCGTTGACCAACGGGTAGTAGATGGTCCGGTCCTTGTGGGTGATCGCCGCCCTCGGCAGCCAGCCCGGCGCTGACTCCTCCAGGTCCTTCTGGAAAAACACCTCACCCGGCTTGTCCGCGGTGCCCACGCCGTTGACCCACCGCTTGCGCGTGGCGGGACGGTTGGCCGCCGCCGGGATCAGGACGTGGGCCACCGCGGCGTAGTAGGCCAGCACGTCCGCCTTGGTGGTACCGGTCTCCGGATAGATGATTTTGTCCAGGTTGGTCAGCGTCAGTTCGCGCCCCGCTACCCGGACACGTTCCCTACTCCCGGCCACGGGGCTTCACCTCCGGCCCGCTCTGATGTTGACTGTATGAATGAGAGCCATCTGGAAAGGTGCCATCGCGTTCGGGCTGGTCAACGTGCCCGTCAAGGTCTACAGCGCCACTGAGGATCATGACATCAGTCTGCACCAGGTTCACAATGCCGACGGCGGCAGGATCCGTTACCAGCGCCGGTGCGAAGTGTGCGGCGAGGTGGTGGACTACTCGGACATCGAGAAGGCGTTCGAGGAGGACGGCCGCACGGTGGTCCTGTCCAAGGATGAGCTCAAGTCCATTCCCGCGGAGAACAGCCACGAGATCGAGGTGGTGCAGTTCGTTCCGTCTGAGCAGCTCGAACCCATGATGTTCGAGAAGAGCTACTACCTGGAGCCGGACTCCAAGTCGCCCAAGGCCTACGTGCTGCTCCGCCGGGCCCTGGAGGACACGGACCGGGTGGCCATCGTCCAGTTCGCGCTGCGGGAGAAAACCCGGCTGGGGGCCCTGCGGATCAAGGACGACGTGCTGGTGCTGCAGTCCCTTCTCTGGCCCGACGAGGTACGGGAGGCGAACTTTCCCGCCTTGGACGCCGACATCAGGATCTCCGCCCAGGAACGGGACATGTCCGCGGCGCTGGTGGAGTCCATGGCTGCCGATTTCGACCCCACGTCCTTCACCGACGAGTACCAGGTGCAGCTCCGCCAGCTCATCGAGGCCAAGCTCGAACAGGGTGAATCGCTGGACACGGAGGAGACCTTCGGCGTCGAAGCCGGTGAGGGCGGCAAGGGCGAGGTCATCGACCTGATGGAGGCCCTCAAGCGGAGCCTGGACAGGAAGCGTGGCGGCGGCGAGGCCGCTGCCACGGGGACTTCCGACGACGAAGCAGATACCGGGGAGGAGGAGGCCGAGCCCGCCAAACCGGCGCGGAAAGCGTCCGCGAAGTCCCCGGCTCCGAAAACCGCTGCCGCCAAGTCGAGCGCAGCCAAATCGACGGCTTCCAAGTCAACGGCCGCCAAATCGGGTGCAGCCAAATCAACCGCCTCCAAATCAACAGCGTCTAAATCAGCGGCCAAGTCCACGGACACCAAGTCCACTGGAACCAAGACCGCAGAAAAGCCTGCGGCCAAGGCCACCAGGGCGCGCAAGCCTGCCTGACCCGGGCGCCCAGCCGCAATCCTGCCTTTACAGCGGCCTGTATCGCGTCCACAATGAGTCGCATCGCAGCCTCCGCTGTGCCAACAGTGTGCTGTCGCCCATTTTGAACGGACACGTAGAGGGGCACGGACATGGACAACCAGACCGACGTGATGGACGCTGACCGGGAGCTGAAGAAGAAGCACCGGGCCATGTGGGCGTCAGGTGACTACCCGGCCCTCGCCGATGAGATGCTCCTGGAACTGGGCGCCGTCCTCGTCGAAGCCTCCGGTATCAGGCCGCGCCAGCGGGTCCTCGACGTGGCGGCAGGAACCGGCAATGCAGCCATTCCCGCAGCCATGATGGGTGCCAAAGTGGTGGCCAGCGACCTCACCCCCGAGCTTTTCGAGGCAGGGCGCCGGGAAGCCGCAAACCGCGGCGTCAGCCTGGAGTGGCAGGAAGGCGACGCCGAAGCCCTGCCCTTCGGCGATGCAGAGTTCGACGCTGTGATGTCCTGCATCGGCGTCATGTTCGCGCCGCACCACCAGGCGGCGGCCGACGAGTTGCTCCGGGTGTGCAAGCCGGGAGGGTCCATAGGGCTGCTGTGCTGGACGCCGGAAGGGTTCATCGGGCAGATGTTTACCGCGATGAAGCCGTTCGCTCCACCGCCCCCGCCGGGTGCGCAGCCGGCGCCGCTGTGGGGGAGCGAGGAGCATGTCCGCGAACTGTTGGGCGACAGGGTTACCGAAATCCATACCCGCAAGCAGAACCTGGCGGTCAAGAGCTTCCACCAGCCCGCGGACTTCGTCAGGTACTTCAAGTCCCATTATGGCCCCATGATCTCCGTGTACAAATCACTGGGCGAGGACCAGGACAAGGTCAAGGCACTGGACCAGGCCCTCACGGAGCTGGCGGACTCGTTCGGCGACGCCCACGGTGATGTGCCCTTCCAGATGGAATGGGAGTACCTGCTCTTCACGGCCAGGAAAGCCTGAGCCATGGCGGAGAACCATGTGGCAACGTCCGCCACCACCATCAACGCAAGTCCTGGGCGGGTGTGGGAGGTGATCACGGACCCGGCTGCCGTAAAGGAGTTCATGTTCGGGACCACGCTGGAGACCGACTGGAACGTTGGAAGCCCCATCACCTGGCAGGGCGAGTGGGAAGGAAAGGCGTACCAGGACAAAGGCGAAATCCTGGCGGTTGAACCGGGACGGAAACTGGTCCACACCCATTTCAGCCCGTTGTCCGGCCAGGAGGACGAGCCGGACAACTACCACACACTCGAATGGACGCTCGAGGACCAGGGCGGCGCCACCCGGCTGACACTGGCCCAGGACAGGAACCCCACCGAGGAAGCCGCCGCGCACTCGAAAGCCATGTGGGACAAGCTCCTGGCCGACGTCAAGGCGCTCGCTGAACGCCGCTGACCCGCCCGCCCTTGGAACCAACGCTTAACCGGGGTGCCCAACGCTTAAAAGCCAAGCGGCCGCCGTCGGATGTTCTTCCAATGGGGGAACATCCGACGGCGGCCGCCGGCTTGTGTGCTGCCCTCAGGCAGCGTGGCTGCTGCTAGGCGTCGTGGTCCGTTTCCAGGATCTGCACCAGGTGGTCCAGCGCATCGTCCGCACCGGCACCTTCGGCGCGGAGCACCACCACGTCGCCGTGCGACGCGCCCAGGCTCATAAGGGACAGGATGCTGGCGGCGTCCATCGCCTCGTCGACCGGCTCGCCTTCACGGGCGATGGTGATGTCCAGGTCGTACTCGCCGGCTGCCTCTGCAAAGATGGCGGCGGGGCGGGCGTGCAGGCCCACGCGGCTGGCGACGGTTGCGGTGCGTTCTGGCATTGTTGCTCCTTTAGTCTTTCGGCGTGCTGAGGGTTCAGCGGCCGGTGGGGTATGCGGCTAAGCCGGTTCAGACGGTTACGGGAACCGGTTCAACCGTATCAACGGTCTTCTTGACTGCCCAGCGCTTCAGGGCGATGACCGACAGCGCGGTGATCACCGTGCCGACGGCGATTGAGACGACGAACATCAGGAAGTTGTCGATGGCGAAGAACACGAAGAGTCCGCCGTGGGGTGCTTTGGACCCGACGCCCGCCGCCATCGAGATGGCTCCGGTCACGGCCCCGCCCAGCATGCTGGCGGGGATGACGCGCAGCGGGTCGGCTGCGGCGAAGGGGATTGCACCTTCGGAGATGAAGGAGGCCCCCAGCAGCCAGGCGGCCTTGCCGTTTTCCTGCTCAGCCAGGCTGAAGAGCTTCTTGTTCAGGACGGTGGAGGCCAGTGCCATGGCCAGCGGGGGAACCATGCCGGACGCCATGACGGCTGCCATGATCTGCCACGGTGCCTGGTTGTCCATGGTTGCTGCACCCAGGCCGGCGACGGCGAAGGAGTAGGCAACCTTGTTGACCGGTCCGCCGAGGTCGAAGCACATCATCAGGCCCAGGATTACGCCCAGGGCGATGGCGCCGGCGCCGGTCAGGCCCGACAGCCACGCGTTCAGGCCCTTGGTGATGGCCACGATCGGTCCGCCAAGGATGACGAACATCAGGCCGGAAGCCACCAGGGATGCCAGCAGCGGGATGATGACCACCGGCATCAGGCCGCGCAGCCACCGGGCCACCTGCAGGCGGCCCACCACGTGGGCGATGTAACCGGCGAGCAGGCCGCCGACGATACCGCCGAGGAAGCCGGCTCCCATGAATCCGGCCACTGCACCGGCAACGAAGCCGGGGGCGATACCCGGACGGTCAGCGATCGCGTAGGCGATGTAGCCGGCCAGCGCCGGGACCAGGAAGCCCAGTGAAAGCGCACCGATCTTGAACAGCACCGCGCCCAGGTAGGCGCCCAGCGGGCCCCAGGCGTTGTCAGGGAACTCGGTGGGCAGGTTGAAGAGGCTGTTCTGGACCACTATGTTGTCTGCGTACTTGGTGATCAGGTAGCCGCCCATGAGGAAGCCGAGGGCGATCAGGAGGCCACCACCTGCCACGAACGGAATCATGTAGCTGACACCGGTGAGCAGGGCCTTCTTGAGCTTCTGCCCGATGTGCTCGCCCTTTTCCTCAGCCTCGTGCTCGGCCTGCTCCTCAGCCCCGAAGTGCGGGACGCGCCGGGCATTGGGGTTGTCGGCTGCGGCGAGCGCTTCCTGGACCATCTTGTCCGGCTCGTCGATGCCGCGCTTCACGGGGGCGTTGATGACGGGCTTGCCGGCGAAGCGCTCCTTGCCGCGCACGTCAACGTCCACGGCGAAGATCACGGCGTCCGCCGCGGCGATGACGGCGGGGTCCAGCGCCTTGGCGCCGGAGGAACCCTGGGTTTCCACCTGCAGGTCCACGCCTGCTTCCCTGGCGGCTGCCACGAGGGAATCGGCCGCCATGTAGGTGTGTGCGATGCCGGTGGGGCATGCGGTGACGGCGACGAGGCGCTTCGGGCCCTTGCCGGCGGAACCTGCCGATGCCCCTGCGGGCGCACCGGCAGCAGCCGGGGAACCGGTTGAACCGACGCCGGCGCCAACCGGGACTGCGTCAGCGGGGGCGGGTGCGGCGTGTGCGGCCGGCTTGTCAGCCAGTGCGCCTTCGACCAGTTCCACAATCTCCGTTTCCGATGAAGCGTTGCGGAGGGCTGCGGTGAAGTCCTTCTTGATCAGGGACCGTGCCAGCTTGGACAGCAGCTTCAGGTGCTCCTGGTCCGCGCCGTCCGGAGCGGCAATGAAGAACACCAGGTCTGCCGGTCCGTCCTTGGCGCCGAAGTCCACCTTCGGGTTGAGCCGGGCCATGGCCAGGGTGGGCACGGTGACCGCTGCAGAGCGGCAGTGCGGGATGGCGATGCCGCCGGGGATTCCGGTGGCCGTCTTCTGCTCGCGGGCGAAGGCGTCTGCGAACAGGCCTTCGACTTCTGAGGCGCGTCCGGCGGCAGCTACCTTGCTTGCCAGATGCCGGATCACCGTTTCGGGGGCATTGCCCAGGTTCTGGTCGAGCTCGACCAGTTCCGTGGTGATGAGCTGGGTCACTGTCAATCCTTTCGAAGGGCCGTGATGGTTACGGCATCCGGGGTGGTTTGGTTTACTGCCGGAACAGTGGAACCCGGCAGGGAGGCAGCGGCGGCACCATGGGCCACCGCCTGGCGAAGGCAGTCGGCCGGGGCGGCGCCCCGGCCGTGGGCAAGCAGGTAGCCGGCAAGAGCGGAATCGCCCGCGCCAACCGTGCTGACCGCGGCGACCGGCGGGTGCGTGGCCAGCCACGCGCCGTCGGCCGTAACAAGGACAGCTCCCTTGGAACCGAGAGTTGCCAGCACAGCACCCACACCGGAACGTACGACGGCGGCTGCGGCGGCCGCGGCAGCAGCCGGGTCCGCTTCCAGTTCGTCACCGGAGGCCGGGGCGAAGCCGGCGGCTGCGGCCAGCTCCGCCAGTTCCTCGGCATTGGGCTTGAGGAGGTCCGGTTTCCCGGAACCTGTGGTTGTTCCGCCGCCGGTGCCTGGTCCGCCGCTGGTTCCGGCGTCAGAGGCGCCGTTGCCAGTCAACGCGGCGGCCAGGGGCGCCCCGGAGGAGTCGACGGCGATCAGCGGCGCAGTGCCGTTGCCCGCCTCCCGGATCCGCCGGGCCACCGTGGCGTAGAAGTTGTCCGGGAATCCAGGCGGCAGCGAGCCGGCCAGGACCACCCAGCTGGCACCGCGGGAGCTTTCCAGCAGCAGCTTGACGAGGGCTTCCTGCTGGTCGGCGGCCAGGACGGGGCCGGGTTCGTTGATCTTGGTGGTCACGCCGCCGGGCTCGGTGAGCGCCACGTTGGTGCGCAGCGGCTCATCGATGGGGAGCGAGACGAAGGGAACTGCGCTTTCACGCAGGCCGGCGAGGACGGGATCGCTGTCCGCCCCGGGGAGGACGGCAAGCGACTCCAGGCCGGAAGCCACCAGTGCACGGGAGACGTTGACGCCCTTGCCGCCGGACTCCTGGCGGACGGAGACGGCGCGCTGCACCTCACCCCTTTCCAGCGGGCCCGGGAGGGCGACGGTCCGGTCAAGGCTGGGGTTGGCCGTGAAGGTGATGATCATGCGACCACCACGTCTACGCCGGCATCTTCCAGGGCGGCTGCGAGCTCAGGTCCGGGTTCACTGTCTGTGATCAAGGTGTCCAGATCTTTCAGGGAGGCGAACTGGACCAGGGTTTCCGTGTCCAGCTTGGAGGAGTCGGCCAGCACCACAATGCGGCGTGCCGACTGGACGAAGGCTGCCTTGACGGCTGCTTCTTCAGGATCGGGAGTGCTGACACCAAAAGTGGCGTGGATGCCATTGGTGCCGATGAACGCTAGGTCGGGGCGGATGCGGGCGGCGGCGTTCACGGTTGCCTGCCCCACGGCCACCTGGGTGATTCCGCGGACCCGGCCGCCCAGGATCTGCAGGGCAACGCCGGGAACGTTGGAGAGCTTGCTGGCGATGGGGACGGCGTGGGTGATGACCACCAGTTCGTGGTGGGGTCCGTTCCCGTCGGAAGGTTCGACGGCGGTGCGCCGCGCCAGCATGTCTGCCAGCACCTCGGTGGTGGTGCCGCCGTCCATGAGGACGCTGGCGGACGAGTTCCGGGGGATCAGGGCCAGGGCGGCTTCGGCAATCCGGATTTTTTGGTCCGGCCGCTGGATGGCCCGGTCAGTAACGCTTTCCTCGGTGGTGCTGAAGCGGTCTGCCGCTACCGCGCCGCCGTGGACACGGCGGACAGTGCCGGCATTTTCCAGGGCTGCAAGGTCCCGGCGGACTGTTTCGGTGGTGATACTGAAGCGCTCAGCCAGCAGGGTCACACTGACCCGGCCACTGCCGGCGACAAGCTCGGCAATCTTTTGCTGGCGCTCCTCGGCGAACACGTACCCTCCGTTGCGTAGGTCCTGCTGTTTCTGTTGCCTTGCGGGTTCCCGACATCGACGTGACTGGCATCACATCGATGTTGAGTTACTTGACTTTATCTTTGCTTCTGTTGGTTTGTCAATGGAAACCAACATGAAACAATATTTGCGTTTCTTGGGGGACGTTGCCGGGAATGGCGAAAGCCAGGCTGGACAGGTTCTGTCCAGCCCGGCTTTCCGGGTTTTCATCGACGCCTCTCCGGGCACCTGCCCCGAATTGCGCCTTGCTTAGACGCCGCCGTCGCGGCTTTCGTGCCGCGTGATGCGCTCGCCGGTATTGGGGTCAATGACGGAGCGGGACTCGCTCACGCGGCGGCTGCGGCCGGGGGAAGCGAGGATGAGCGAAGCGATCAGTCCGATCACGCCCACGGCCATCAGGATGTAGCCCACCAGCTGCTGGTCCACGAATGGAATCAGCCCTGGAGCAACGGCCCAGGCAAGGATGGCGCCGAGGGCGATGAGGAAGATTGACGAGCCGATTCTCATGACTTGCTCCTTAGGGCCGCGTCCTGCGCGGCGCTGGTAGGGCCTGACGGAAAGGTGGTGCGTACACTTCGAAAGCTAAGCCTGCTGTCTGTCAAGCGTCACGCTACCTCCCTGTGATTCCGGATTCAACGACCCGCCCGGGACGGCGCGGTTCCATGGCTAGGCTTGTCCGGTGGAAACAGTTGTGTGGTCCAGGCCGGAAGGGCAACGCGCCGGCACTCCCTTACTGGTGATGATGCATGGATACGGGACGGACGAGTCGCGGATGGTGCGCCTGTTCGAGTACCTGCCGCAGGAGTTCACCTTCGCGGCGCTGCGGGCCCCCATGCCCATCGGCGACCACTGGGGCTGGTTCCTGCTCGACTACTTCCTGGCCAACGACTTTGCGGACGTCATCTCGGCCGCCAACGCGGTGCACGCCTGGATCAGTTCCGTCAAGGACCGGCACAGCAGCGTCAGCCTCATGGGGTACTCCCAGGGCATGGCCATGGCCAGCACCCTCCTGCGGCTGCATCCCGAAGACTATAAGGCCGTCGTGGGGCTGTCCGGCTTCGTACTCAACAACGAGCTCCTCTCCGTGATGGATTCGTTCGAGGCCAAGCCGCCGTTCTTCTGGGGCCGGGACAAGGCGGACCTGGTAATTAACGAAGACGCCGTTGCCTACACCGCCGAATGGCTCGAAAAGAACACGCTGTTGACTGCCCGCACCTACCCGGGGATGGGGCACGCCATGTCCAAGGCGGAAATGGTGGACGTCAGCGCCTTCCTGCGCCATTACGTGCTGCGCTGACCCCTATGCTGCTGCATGGCCGTGGGCAGTTGTGTGAACGGCTAAAAAAACATTTGCAAGTCAAATTTGCAAGCGCTTACACTCGTCTACGGCCATGATCGGTCCTGCAGTGGGCGGGCAAGGAAGCGATGCTGTGCGCAAATGCGCCGGCAGCACCTTCCTTCAGGCTGTCCCGGCAGGGCCGGTAGTCCGCAACCCGAGAGGACACCGCACTGCTGATGACACAACAAACTGCAGCTGATACCGCCGCCTGGACCGGCGCGGCAGCAATCCTGTTTGACCTGGACGGGGTGCTGACGCCCACGGCCACTGTGCATGAGCGTGCCTGGCAGGAACTGTTCGACGGATACCTGGCCTCGCAGCCGGGGGTCTCCGGTTACAGCGAAAGCGACTACTTCGACCACATCGACGGCAAGCCCCGCTTTGACGGAGTGCGCGACTTCCTGGCCTCCCGGGGACTCACGCTGCCGGAAGGCCCGCTGGATGACGACCCTTCCAACGACACGGTCCAGGGCCTGGGCAACCGGAAGAACGCCATCTTCAACGACATCGTGAGCGCCGGCGTCGAACCGTTCGAAGGCTCCGTGCGCTTCCTCCAGGCTGCGCTTGAGCGCGGACTCAAGGTCGCCGTCGTCTCCTCCTCCCGCAATGCCCCCGCCGTCCTGAAGGCCGCCGGACTCAGCCACCATTTCGCCGTCGTAGTGGACGGGGTGGTGGCCGCAGAGCGTGGCCTCCCCGGAAAGCCAAGCCCGGCCACCTACGAATACGCAGCCAAGCTGCTGGACCTGTCCAGCTCCGGGTGCGTGGTGGTGGAAGACGCCGTGTCCGGCGTGCAGGCCGGACACGCGGGATCGTTCCACTCGGTCATTGGCGTGGACCGGGGCGCAGGGCGGCAGACGCTGCTCGATGCCGGAGCCACCCTGGTGGTCAACGACCTCCAGGAACTTCTTCCCTAAACCCGCCGCCAGAAACCCCGTTGCCTTCCCCCGGGCAACCCCTGCTGCTTCCCCGGCAGCACCAATTCGAATACCGCATTCCCCCGAATATTCCGTGCCGGCCCGCCCGCCCGCACGGCATCGCCAAAAGGACCCCGACCATGGCACTGATCACCGCGGACCGCGAACGGTTCCCCGACACCCCCTGGCAGCTCGTTGAAACGCGCCATGAATCCGAAAACGCGGGAACGCTTGAGACCCTGTTTGCCCTGGGCAACGGGCACCTGGGCATCCGGGGTGCCCATTGGGCTGCGGCCGACGCCGAACTCCCGGGCAGCTTCATCAACGGGCTGCACGAAATCTGGGACATCAAGCACGCCGAGAATGCGTTTGGGTTCGCCCGGACGGGGCAGCGCATCCTCTACATCCCGGACGCCAACAACTTCACCGTGGTGGTGGACGGGGAAAGCCTGAGCCTGGCCGAATCCGAGGTCGTCGACTACCGGCGCAGCATCGACTTCTGCACCGGCATCTACGAATGCCGCATCACCTGGCAATGCCGGTCCGGCGCCGTGGTGACCACCACGGAACGGCGGGCCGTTGGCTTCGCCTCCCGCGGCAGCCTTGGTATTTCGCTTGACGTTGCCACGGACCGCCAGGTCTCCCTGGACGTCACCTCCTCCGTCATCAACCGGCAGGACCAGCCGGTGGAAGACCACTCCGTGCATGATCCGCGCCGCGCCGGCCGCCACGCCGGGCGCGTGCTTTTGCCCGTGCGGCTCGACGGCGGCGATGGCTCCCTGCGCCTGTCCTGGGAGGCCTCCGAATCAAAGCAGCGCGTGGGGATCGCGGTTGACCACTGGACGTCCCCCGGGCACCAGCCGTTCGAGACTCTGGTGGACCAGGACGACAGCAGCGTCCGGTACGTCCTGGCAGTGGATGCCGCCGAGCCGTTCCGGCTGGAAAAGAGCGTCAGCTACGCCGCCGGCCGCATGGTGCAGGACCCTGACGTCGACGCAGCTGCAGTGGCCGAAGAGGCGCTGCGCCCGGTGAATGACATCTTTGCCGAGAGCGAAGCCCATTTCCGCGGCTACTGGGCCACATCGGACATTGTGGTTGAGGGCGGCGGGGCCGGCCTGCAGCAGGCTATCCGGTGGAACCTGTTCCAGCTGGCGCAGGCCACCGCGCGCGCCGATGTTGCCGGCATCCCTGCCAAGGGCGTGACGGGCTCGGGTTACGAGGGGCACTACTTCTGGGACCAGGAAGTGTACCTGTTGCCGTACCTCACCTACACCAATCCCGACGGCGCCCGGCAGGTTTTGGAGTTCCGCCACGGCATGCTGCCCGAAGCCAAGATCCGCGCCAAGGAGCTGAGCGTTGACGGTGCCCTCTTCCCGTGGCGCACTATCAACGGGCTCGAGGCCAGCGCCTATTACGCCGCCGGCACTGCGCAGTTCCACATCGCGGCCGCCATCGCCTTTGCCACCAACAGGTACCTCTGGGCCACCGGCGACGCCGCCTTCCGGGAAGGAATGGGTGCGGAGCTGCTGATCGAGACCGCCCGGATGTGGATCTCCCTGGGCTTCTTCGGCAAGGACGGCCTCTTCCATATCCACGGCGTCACCGGCCCTGATGAGTACACGGCCGTGGTGAACGACAACCTGTACACAAACGTGATGGCCCGCTTCAACCTGCGTGCCGCCGCCGCGCTTGAGCATGCCGAAATCACCAACGAAGAGCGCCAGATGTGGGAAGCCGCGGCCAGCCGGATGCAGCTTCCGTTCGACGAGCGGATGCAGGTGCACTCCCAGGACAATGACTTCATGACCCTGGAGGCCTGGGACTGGACCACGCCGCGGTCCAAGTATCCGCTGCTCCTGCACTTCCACCCGCTGGTGATTTACCGCCACCAGGTCCTCAAGCAGGCCGACACGGTGCTTGCCATGTTCCTGCAGTGGCAGGATTTCACGGCGGAGGAAAAGCAGCGCGCCTTTGACTTCTACGATCCCATCACTACGGGCGACTCCACCCTGTCCGCCTGCGTCCAGGGCATCATGGCCGCCGAGGTGGGCTACTTCAAGGAGGCCCTGGACCACTTCACCAACGCCGTGTTCATCGACCTCGACGACACCCACGGCAACACCATCGACGGCGTGCATATCGCGTCCACAGGCGGCGTATGGAGTTCCCTGGTGTGCGGTTTCGCCGGACTGCGCGACCAGGGCCCGGTCCCGTTTTTCGATCCGCGCCTGCCTGGACAGTGGGAAGGGCTTGCCTTCCACCTGAAGATCCGCGGCCGCCTGCTGCTGGTCCGGCTTTCTGCCGACGCCATTACGCTCACGGTCCAGGAGGGCGAACCCCTGGAGGTGGACGTCCGCGGCCAGCGGTTGATGGTCACGGGCCAGCCCGTGCAGGTGCACCTGGAGCGCATCCCGGAGCCGGAGCCCACAGTCTTCCCGAGCGGACCTCCGACGGCGAGCATTCCCGTGGTGCGCGGCAGAAGCTAGGTTCGCGGGTGCGTGCAGGGGCTCCTTAGCCTGCCAGGAGGGTGGCGGCTTCCTGGCGGGTGGTGCCGGAGTCCTGGATGCCGTCGGCGATGTGGGCGAGTTCGGCGGGGATGTCGCGGCCTTTTTTGCGCATGGCGGTGGCCCAGAGCCGGCCGGCGCGGTAGGAGGAGCGGACCAGGGGGCCGGACATGACGCCGAGGAAGCCGATTTCCTGGGCTTCGTGCTGGAGGTCCACGAATTCCTGGGGTTTGACCCAGCGGTCCACGGGCAGGTGCCGCTCGCTGGGGCGCAGGTACTGGGTGATGGTGATCAGGTCGCAGCCGGCGGCGTGGAGGTCGCGGAGTGCTTCGCTGATTTCTTCGCGGGTTTCGCCCATGCCCAGGATGAGGTTGGACTTGGTGACCATGCCCAGGTTCCGGCCCTGGGTGATGACGTCCAGGGAGCGGTCGTAGCGGAACGCGGGGCGGATCCGCTTGAAGATCCGGGGCACGGTTTCGACGTTGTGCGCGAAGACCTCGGGGGCGGAGTCGCAGATGGCCTTGATGTGCTCGGGTTTGCCGGAGAAGTCCGGGATGAGCAGTTCCACGCCGGTGCCGGGGTTCAGTTCGTGGATTTTGCGGACGGTTTCGGCGTAGAGCCAGACGCCTTCGTCTTCCAGGTCGTCGCGGGCGACGCCGGTGACGGTGGCGTAGCGCAGCTGCATGGATTGGACGGAGCGGGCCACCTTGGTGGGTTCGAACCGGTCCAGGGGTGAGGGTTTGCCGGTGTCGATCTGGCAGAAGTCGCAGCGGCGGGTGCATTCGGAGCCGCCGATCAGGAAGGTGGCTTCCTTGTCTTCCCAGCATTCGAAGATGTTGGGGCAGCCGGCCTCTTCGCAGACGGTGTGCAGGCCTTCCTTTTTCACCAGGTTCTTCAGGCCGACGAATTCCGGGCCCATCTGGACCTTGGCCTTGATCCACTCCGGTTTGCGTTCCACCGGGACCGCAGCGTTGCGCTGCTCAATCCGCAGCATCTTCCGGCCTTCAGGTGCCAATGTCATGGTTGTTTCCTTTGCTTGCTTGGGGATTCGCGGCAGGTTGTTGCCGGTCAGCATTCGACGACGTTGACGGCGAGGCCGCCCATGGCGGTTTCCTTGTATTTGGAGGACATGTCCTTGCCGGTTTCGCGCATGGTGATGATGACTTCGTCCAGGGACACGCGGTGGGTGCCGTCGCCCCAGAGCGCCATTTTCGCGGCGTTGATCGCTTTCGCGGCCGCGATCGCGTTCCGTTCGATGCAGGGGACCTGGACCAGCCCGCCGATCGGGTCGCAGGTCAGGCCCAGGTTGTGTTCCATCGCGATTTCCGCGGCGTTCTCCACCTGCGCCGGGGTCCCGCCCATGACCTCGGCCAGGCCCGCGGCCGCCATCGAGGACGCCGACCCCACCTCGCCCTGGCAGCCGACCTCGGCCCCGGAGATCGAGGCCTGTTCCTTGTACAGCACCCCCACCGCGCCCGCGGCCAGCAGGAACCGCACCACCACAGCGTCCCGGTCCTCCTGGGTGGCCTTGTCCATGCCCGGGGCGAAATGCAGGGCGTAGAACAGCACCGCGGGGATGATCCCGGCCGCCCCGTTCGTCGGGGCGGTGACCACCCGCCCGCCGGAGGCGTTCTCCTCATTCACCGCCAACGCCACCAAATTAACCCACTCCTGCCAATACCTGGCATCGAACGGGCCCGCGTCCCACGCCGCATCCGTCTCCTCGACCGGGCCGCCCGCGGATTCCTTCTTCAACCGGTCGTACCAGTCAGGGGCGCGGCGGCGGACCTTCAACCCGCCCGGCAGCACCCCTTCCCGCCTCAACGAGGCGCCCACGCAGCCCTCCATCACCGACCAGATCTGCAGCAGCCCCGCCCGGATCTGCTCCTCGTCCCGGGAGACTTTTTCGTTCACGAGCATCACATCGGCGATGCCCAACCCGGTCACCGCGCAGTGCCCCAGCAACTCCGCCGCGGTCCGGAACGGCAGCGGCAGCTCCTGTTTGGACGCGTCCAGTTCCTGCTGCGCCGCGTCCTCCTCGCCCTCCCGGACGATGAACCCGCCACCCACCGAGAAAAACGTCGCCGCATGCAGCACCCCACCGGCCGCATCAGTGACCGTGAACGTCATCCCGTTCGTGTGCCGCGGCAACACCGTCAACGGCCGCAGCACCATATCCTTCACCCCGTACGGCAAGGCCACAGCACCGGCCAGGTTCAGGACCCCGGTCTCCGCGATCGAGGCCAGCCGCTCCTCCACCTCGGCGGGCAGGATCAACTCCGGATAGAACCCCTCCAACCCCAACAAAACGGCGGTCATCGTCCCATGCCCATGACCCGTCGCCGCCAACGACCCATACAAATCAACCCGCAACCCCGCCACATCACCCAGGACACCCAGGCCCTTGAGCTCCTCAGCGAACACCGCAGCAGCCCGCATCGGCCCCACAGTATGCGAAGACGAAGGCCCAATCCCGATCGAAAACAGGTCAAAGACTCCGACTGCCATAACTAAATCCTTACTGAAACTGTGGTTCGGTTGGTGTGGCCGGGCTGGGGTGGGCGGGCAGGACATCCTCTGCGTGCTCGGTCGCGAAGACGCCCGCTAAGCGGACGTGACGCTCCCTTGGACGCACGCTGCCGGATGCCCCGCCCACTCCGAGGGTCTGTCACCAAGGCGACATGCCCACGAGGGGCCGGCGGAGCCGGACTTTTCGAAAGCCTGCTCCCCACCGTCTCCCTAACCTCGCAAGCTCGGCCAGGGAACCCTGACGGCGTGGGCCCAAGCACGGTGAAAATGTCCGGTCCGCCGGGCCCGTTAGCGATCACGATCCCTCAGGACAGAGGTGCCACGCCCGGGTAGAGCGGGTGCGCCGAAGCCAGGACCTCGACGCGGTGACGCAGACCGGAGAGGTCGGCGTCGGCGTCGGCGATCAAAGCTTGGGCGATGATGTCCGCAACCTCGCGGAAGGCGTCCTCGCCGAACCCGCGGGTGGCCAGTGCGGGCGTGCCGATGCGCAGGCCTGAGGTGACCATCGGCGGGCGGGGGTCGAAGGGAACGGCGTTGCGGTTGACGGTGATGTCAATGGCGGCGAGCCGGTCTTCGGCCTGCTGCCCGTCGAGGTCGCAGTTGCGCAGGTCAACGAGGACCAGGTGCACGTCGGTGCCGCCCGAGATCACGCTGATGCCCTTGGCGGTGACGTCCGGCTGGACCAGGCGTTCCGCCAGGAGGCGGGCACCGGCAAGGACTCGCTCCTGCCGCTCGCGGAACTCTTCGGACGCTGCGATCTTGAACGCCACGGCCTTGCCGGCGATCACGTGTTCCAGCGGGCCACCCTGCTGACCGGGAAACACAGCCGAGTTGATCTTCTTGGCGATGTCGGCGTCGTTGGTCAGGATGATGCCGCCGCGCGGACCGGCCAGGGTCTTGTGCGTGGTGGACGTGGTGACGTGGGCGTGCGGCACCGGCGACGGGTGCAGCCCGGCCGCCACCAGTCCGGCGAAGTGCGCCATATCCACCATCAGGTAGGCCCCCACGGAGTCGGCGATCCGGCGGAATTCTGCGAAGTCCAGCTGGCGGGCGTAAGCGGACCAGCCGGCCACGATCAGCTGAGGCTTGTGCTCCTGGGCCAGCCGTTCCACCTCTGCCATGTCGATGGTGTGGGTGTCCTCGCGGACCTGGTACGGGACCACGTTGTAGAGCCTGCCGGAGAAGTTGATCCGCATGCCGTGGGTCAGGTGGCCGCCGTGCGCCAGGTTGAGGCCCATGATGGTGTCGCCGGGCTTGATCAGGGCGTGCATGACGGAGGCGTTGGCCTGTGCACCGGAGTGTGGTTGGACGTTGGCGAACCCGGCGCCGAAGAGGTCCTTGACCCGGTCGATGGCGAGTTGCTCGATGACGTCCACGTGCTCGCAGCCGCCGTAGTAGCGCTTGCCGGGGTAGCCTTCGGCGTACTTGTTGGTCAGGACCGAGCCCTGGGCCTGCATGACCGCAGCGGCCGTGTGGTTCTCGGACGCGATCATCTCCAGGCCGTCGCGCTGGCGGCCAAGCTCGTCGTCAATCTTCGCGGCAACCTCAGGGTCCAGGACGGACAGGTCGGCGTTCAGGCTTGGGGAGGCCACCTGCTCGAAGGCGCCCACTTCTGCCGGGGCGCTCACAGCTCGCCGCCGTTTGCTGCGGCGTATTCCTCTGCCGACATGAGCGGGCCTTCCTCGGTAACGGCCACCTTGAAGAGCCAGCCCGCACCGTAGGGATCGCTGTTGATCAGGGCGGGGTCCGTGACCACGCCGTCGTTGATCTCGGTGACCTCACCGGTCACGGGGGCGTAGAGGTCGGAGACGGATTTGGTGGATTCCACCTCGCCGCAGGTCTCGCCGGCCGTCACGGTGGAGCCGACCTCGGGGAGGTCCACGTACACGATGTCGCCCAGGGCGTCGGCAGCAACGGCGGAAATCCCGATCCCCGCTGGGCCGGATCCGTCAACAGCAACCCACTCGTGCTCGGCGGAGTACTTCAGTTCAGAAACAACTTTGCTCATTGTCTACTTTCCTTCTCTTCAAAACCTGTGGTGGTTGGGCGAAATCGATTTACTTCTGGCGCTTGTAAAAGGGGAGGGGGACGACTTCGAAGCGCTCGGGCTTGCCGCGGAGGTCGATGTCCAGGACGGTCCCGACTTCAGCAAATTCGACGTCGACGTAGGCCATGGCGATGGGGTATCCGAGGGTGGGGGAGGGCTGGCCGGAGGTTACTTCGCCCACCAGGGTGCCGTCCTTGAGGACGGGGTAATGGGCGCGGGCAGCGCGGCGTCCGGCACCCTTGAGGCCCACCAGCTTCTGCCCGATGCTTGAACCGACTCCTGCGGCCTTGATGGCGGCCAGGGCGTCCTTGCCTACGAAGCCGCTCTCCTTCGCCAGCGACACCACGGGGCCCAGACCGGCCGCGTAGGCGTTGACGTGGCGGGAGAGTTCGTTGCCGTAGAGCGGCATCCCGGCTTCGAGGCGGAGCGAGTCGCGTGCGGCCAGTCCGGCTGGAACCAGGCCGGAGCCTTCGCCGGCCTGGAGCAGGGCCTCCCACAGTGCGGGGGCGTCCAGGTTGGGAACGTAGATCTCGAAGCCGTCCTCGCCGGTGTAGCCGGTCCGGGCCACGAGCAGGTCCTGGACCGTACCGTTGACGGCGATGCCCACCTCGACGGCGGCGTAGTACTTGAGCCCGGTGAGCAGTGCGTGCTGTTCGGCCGGGACCAGCGTCAGGAGGATCGCTTCGGAATTCGGTCCCTGGACGGCGATCAGCGAGGTGTTGGCGGAGGCGTCCTCCACAGTGACGTCGAAGGCGGCGGCGCGTTCCAGCAGTTCCTTGGCCACCACTGCGGCGTTGCCCGCGTTGGGCACCACCAGGTACCTGTCCACGCCCTCTTCGGGGGATGGCCGGCGGTAGGTGATGAGGTCGTCGATGATGCCGCCATCGGCGTTGCAGATCAGCGAGTACTTTGCCTTGCCCACGGCCACCGCGGACAGTTTGCCGGCAAGGGCGTAGTCCAGGAAGGCGGCGGCGTCGGGGCCGGTCACCCAGACCTCGCCCATGTGGGAGAGGTCGAACAGGCCGGCCGCCCTGCGCACGGCATGGTGTTCCGCGAGTTCAGACTCGTACTTGAGCGGCATCTGCCACCCGCCGAAGTCCGTGAACGAGGCCCCGGCCTTCTTGTGCTGCTCGAAAAGAGCGGTGTAGTTCTCAGTCATTGGAAGTCCTCAGTTCTCAAATTCGGCTGTGCTGTCCTCGAACGCTTCGAGGGGCGGGCAGGAGCAGACCAGGTTCCGGTCGCCGGCGGCGCCGTCGATCCGGCCGACGGGCGGGAAATACTTGTCCTGGCGGAGCGAGGCAACGGGGAAGGCCGCCTGCTCCCGCGGGTAGGCGCGGTCCCAGCCAGAGCTGACGACGGCGGCGGCCGTGTGGGGTGCGTTGCGCACCGGGGATGCCTCCAGGGTGATGTCGCCGCTGGCCACCTGGTCGATTTCCTTGCGGATGCTGATCATGGCCTCGATGAAGCGGTCGATCTCGGCCAGGTCCTCGGACTCGGTGGGCTCCACCATCAGCGTGCCCGCGACAGGGAACGAAAGGGTGGGGGCGTGGAAACCGAAGTCGATCAGCCGCTTGGCCACGTCCTCGGCCGTGACTCCCGTCTTCGCCGTGAGTTCGCGCAGGTCCAGGATGCACTCGTGCGCCACCAGCCCGCCTTCACCGGTGTACAGGACCGGGAAGTATTCGTTCAGGCGGGACGCGACGTAGTTGGCCGCCAGCAGCGCGGACTTGGTGGCCTCGGTCAGGCCCTCACCGCCCATCAGCTTCACGTAGGCCCAGGAAATCGGCAGCACGCCGGCCGAACCGAACCGGGACGCCGAGATCGCCACACCGTGCCCGGCTTCGTGCGCCGCCTTGTTCGCGTCGCCCGGCATGAACGGTGCCAGGTGCGCCTTGGCGGCAACGGGCCCGACGCCGGGTCCCCCGCCGCCGTGCGGGATGCAGAAGGTCTTGTGCAGGTTCAGGTGGGACACGTCCCCGCCGAACTGGCCCGGCTGGGCCAGCCCTACCAGGGCGTTGAGATTGGCGCCGTCAACGTACACCTGGCCGCCCGCGGCGTGGATCGCGTCGCACACCTCGCGGACATCGGAGTCGTACACGCCGTGGGTGGAGGGGTAGGTGATCATGATGCAGGACAGGACGTCCTTGTTGGCCTCGATCTTGGCCGTCAGGTCGTCGTGGTCGATGGTGCCGTCGGCAGCCGTGGCCACGACGACCACCTTCATGCCCGCGAGCACGGCGGAGGCGGCGTTGGTGCCGTGCGCCGAGGCCGGGATCAGGCAGACGTTGCGCTGCTGCTCGCCCCGGGAATGGTGGTAGCCGCGGATCGCGAGCAGCCCGGCGAGTTCGCCCTGCGAGCCCGCGTTGGGCTGGATGGACACCTGGTCATACCCGGTGATCTCGGCGAGGTCCGCTTCCAGGCCGGCGATGAGTTCGCGCCAGCCTTCGGTCTGGGAGTCCGGGGCGAACGGGTGGATCGAGGCGAACTCCGGCCAGGAAATGGCTTCCATCTCGGCCGTGGCGTTCAGCTTCATGGTGCATGAACCCAGCGGGATCATGGTGCGGTCCAGCGCCAGGTCGCGGTCCGAGAGCTTGCGGATGTAACGCAGCAGCTGGGTTTCAGACCGGTGCGTGTTGAAGACCGGGTGCTGCAGGTAGGCCGAGGTGCGCACAATGGTGTCGGGCAGTTCGAATCCCTGGGCGTCACCCACCGGACCGGCGCCAAAGGCGACGGCGACGGCGGAAAGTGTTGCCGCCGTCGTCGTCTCATCAACGGAGACGCCCACCGTGTCCGGATCGATGAAGCGCAGGTTGATGCCGCGGGCTTCAGCGGCGGTGATCACCTTGGCGGCCTTGCCCGGAACGCGGACGGTGAGGGTGTCGAAGAAGGAGTCCGTGACCAGTTCGCGGCCCAGTGACGTGAGTGCTGTTGCCAGGACCCTGGCCTTGTGGTGGACGGTCTCTGCGATCGCCTTCAGGCCGTCGGGGCCGTGGTAAACGGCGTAGAAGGAGGACACGATGGCCAGCAGCGCCTGGGCGGTGCAGATGTTGGACGTGGCCTTCTCGCGGCGGATGTGCTGCTCGCGGGTCTGCAGGGCCAACCGGTAGGCAGGCGTGCCGGCGTTGTCCTTGGAGACGCCCACGATCCTGCCCGGGAGGGTACGTTCCATTCCCTTTTGGACGGCCATGTAGGCGGCGTGCGGCCCCCCAAAGAACAGCGGCACGCCAAAACGCTGGGTGGAGCCGACGGCAATGTCCGCGCCCTGCTCGCCCGGAGGGGTGATCAGTGTCAGGGCCAGCAGGTCCGCAGCCACGGTGACCAGCGCGCCGCGCTCCTTGGCTTCGGCGATGACGGCGGACTGGTCCCAGACGCGGCCGGAGACGCCGGGCTGCTGCAGGACGACGCCGTTGATGTCGCCGTCGGGCAGGCCCTTGGACAGGTCGGCGACCTCCACCTCGAAGCCGAGCGCCTCCGCCCGGCCCAGCACGATGGCGATGGTCTGGGGGAGGCAGTCGGCGTCGAGCACCGTCTTGCCGTCCTTCGCTGCCTTGGACTTGTTGGCGCGGCGCATCAGCAGCACGGCCTCGGCCACCGCCGTTGCCTCGTCCAGCAAGGAAGCGTTGGCTACCGGGAGCGCCGTCAGGTCCTGCACCATGGTCTGGAAGTTCAGCAGCGCCTCAAGCCGGCCCTGGGAAATCTCCGGCTGGTAGGGCGTGTAGGCGGTGTACCAGGCCGGGGATTCCAGGATGTTGCGGCGGATCACCGGCGGAGTCACGGTGTCGTAGTAGCCCTGGCCGATCATCTGGACTGCCGTCTTGTTCTTGGCGGCAAGCTTCCGCAGTTCCGTGAGGACTTCAACCTCGCTGAGGGCGTCGGTCAGCTTGAGCGCAGTTTCCTGGCGGATGGGCGCGGGGACGGCCACGTCAACCAGGCCATCCAGGCTGTCGTAGCCGATGGCCTTGAGCATGGTGTCGATGTCGGCCTGGCGGCGCGCGCCGATATGGCGGTCAACAAACGATGTTGGATGCGAATGAATCGTCATGAGGAACTCCAGATCTGGCCGGCCGAAGGTGGCACGGCGTGGGATGGGTTCCTCCCCGCTCTGTATTGGACCTGAGAGATTCCGCGTTGCCTGCTGTTGGCAGGGGACCGCTTGCACCGTCGGTGAACCAGGCAGAAGCCTGATTGCTTTCCAGAGTCGCCTCGCCGTGACGGTACGGGGGCCTGAGAGATTCCTGGGGAGGATTTGCTCCTACGGCGCCTGACCGGTGTTTCGCCGGGAGGACTCTCCCGTCACAGCTCGAAAGGCTTATTCAAATGTGGGTGATTCGGCTCACAAGGTACCGGGATAGACCCGTCCGTGGCAAATCGGGCGGCTTCCGTGCGGGGCTCGAGGGGCACGTGACGCCGTTCTTCCCCGCTTGTGTCGGGAGGGGTTTGACATTCGATCGTGACGGACACCACACTGAACCCCGGGATTGGCGCCGCCGGTGGCTGGCTCAGCGTATCCGGAGCAGCCCACCAGTCGGCGCCTGTCCCATTGCATGACCGGCCGTGGCCCAAAAAGCCTGCGGCTTCCAACTGAATACGCCTTCGACCTGCGGCGGGAGAGCCCTGCCGGGTACATCCAGCAGGCGCCGTAGGAGCAAACCCTCCCCAGGAAACTCTCAGGCCCACGTACCGCCGCGGACAGGCAACTCTGGAAAGCAGCCGGGCATGACCCTGGCTCACCGGCGGTGCAAGCGGCTTTTGCTGCGGAAACTCTCAGGTCCACTACAGAGCGGGGAGGAACCAAATCTTTTGCGGCACCCAAAAGCCGCTTTATCGATGGAGTTCCTCATGGCGATTCATCCCCCCACGTCCAACGGCGAACCAGCCCGCAGCCAAGGCGCTGCCACGGCAGCCCGCAGCGAGCCTCCCCACCTGGAGCGGCAGCTCACCAACCGGCATATCCAGCTCATCGCCATCGGCGGCGCGATCGGCACGGGCCTGTTCATGGGTTCCGGCAAGACCATCTCCGCGGCCGGCCCATCCGTGATCTTCGTATACATGATCATCGGCTTCATGCTTTTCTTCGTCATGCGGGCCATGGGTGAACTGCTGCTCAGCAACCTGAACTACAAGTCCTTCAGTGATTTCGCCGCCGATCTCCTGGGGCCGTGGGCCGGATTCTTCACGGGCTGGACGTACTGGTTCTGCTGGGTGATCACCGGAATCGCCGACGTCATCGCCATCGCAGGGTACTCAAAGGAACTTTGGCCGGCGCTGCCACTTTGGATCCCGGGCCTGGCCACGGTGGGCATCCTGCTCCTGCTGAACCTCGCCACCGTCAAGGCGTTCGGCGAGACCGAGTTCTGGTTCGCCCTCATCAAGATCGTCGCCATCGCAGCCCTGATCATCGTGGGACTCTTCATGATCTTCACCGGTTTCCAGAGCGACGCGGGCACCGCAAGCTTCACCAACCTGTGGAGCCATGGCGGGTTCTTCCCCAATGAGTTCATGGGCTTCGTGGCCGGATTCCAGATCGCAGTCTTCGCCTTCGTAGGCATCGAACTGGTGGGAACCACCGCCGCCGAGGCCAAGAACCCCGAGCGCACGCTGCCCAAGGCCATCAACGCCATCCCCGTCCGCGTGCTGCTCTTCTATGTCGGTGCGCTGGTCATCCTGATGGCGGTCACCCCGTGGACCCAGTTCGCCGCCGGCCACAGCCCCTTTATCGGGATGTTCTCCCTGGCCGGCCTCGGCGCCGCGGCCACGGTGGTCAACCTGGTGGTCCTGACTTCGGCGATGTCCTCCGCGAACTCCGGCATCTACTCCACGTCCCGCATGGTCTTCGGCCTGGCCCAGGAAGGCGATGCCCCCGGTATCTTCAGCCGGCTCTCCACGAGGAAGGTGCCCAGCAACGCGCTGTTCCTGTCCTGCGTCCTGCTGCTGTCCGGCGTCGTACTCATGTATGCCGGCCAGGATGTTGGCATGGCCTTTGAAATGGTGACCACCGTGTCTGCGGTCTGCTTCGTCTTCGTCTGGTCGATCATCCTCGCCAGCTACATCTCCTTCCGGCGCCGCCGGCCGCACCTGCATGCGGCGTCGAAGTTCAAGATGCCCGGTGGCATTCCCGCCGTGTGGGTGGTGTACGCATTCTTCGCCTTCGTCCTTTGGGCCCTTACCACCCAGCCCGACACTCTCGTTGCACTGCTGGTAACCCCCATCTGGTTCGTCATCCTGGGCGTGGCTTGGGCCATCCTGCGGCGCCGTCCCGCCCACCTGGCCCGCTTCGAGGTCTTCCGTGCCGAGCTTCAGGCAGACCAGGCCACTGCCGCGCGCAGCGGCGGCCAGGACGCCGGGGCGGCGGGGCGCGAGGTCCAGCAGGCCGGGAAGTAACGTCCGACGGCGGGTTGCAGCGGCGGCGGTGAGGTGCAGGTACCGCATCCTGCCGCCGCAGCGCGCCGGACGAAGCCACGGCCCGGAAGTTAAGCATGCTTAGTGTCTATCCACATAGGATGGAAAGGCACGGCAGCCTACCCGCTGCAGGTCGATTTGAATGAAGGTGACCATGGCCCGGCGCAGCAACCCCGCAGTACGCATCGCACAGGAAACCGCCCACAACGCAATGTTTGACGCCGAGGGCAAGCCCAAGCCCGGCGTCCACAACATGCTCCTGAAAGCAGTGCAGATCCAGCGGCCCCTGGTGGTTGGCTACATCCGCAGGCTCCAGAAGAGGCATCCGCGGGCGACGGCCGCGCAGCTGGCGGACATCGCAGAGCGCGACTACCTGCGGGCTGTTGCCGGAGGGGGAGCCCTGGTGGGTGCCACCGCCGTCGTCCCCGGCGTTGGAACCGTGGCGTCGCTGGGACTTTCCGCAGCCGCCACCGTTGGCTTCCTGGAAGCCACAGCCCTGTACGCAACCTCGCTGGCTGAACTGCACGGCATCCGGCTGACCAACCCGGAAAAGGCCGGCACCATGGTCATGGCCATCATGCTCGGCGAGGAGGGCACCGCCCTGCTGGGCACGCTCAGCGGCCAGGCATCCGGCGGCGCCACCAACACCTGGGGCAACGCGCTGTCCAAATCCATGGTGGTGCCGGGTTTCGGCAGCGTCCGGAAGAGGATCCAGCATGCCTTCCTCAAGAACCTGCTCAAGCGCCAAGGGACTGCCTTGTTCGGGCGGGCCCTCCCGTTCGGCATAGGGGCCGTTGTCGGCGGAGCCGGTAACCTCGTGATGGGCCGTGCGGTGGCCAAGAATGCCCGGGAGGCGTTCGGGCCGATGCCGGACACCATTCCCGGGGAGCTGACTTCCGCTGCCGGGCCGGACAACCTGACGCTGGAAGGCAACATCATTGGATCTCAACGCTGACGTAGGCCAATCATTCGGCTCCTGGACCGCGGGAGGCGATCCGGCGATGCTCCAGCTGGCAACCAGCGCCAACGTAGCCTGTGGCCTCCACGCGGGGGATCCCGTCACCATGCTCGACAGCTGCAGGGCCGCGTACGAACTTGATGTCACCGTCGGCGCGCACCTGGGCTACCGGGACCTGGCCGGCTACGGGCGCCGCATGCTTGGCATGAGCTTCGACGAGCTCTTCGGGGACGTGCTGTACCAGCTGGGCGCGCTCGACGGGGTTGCGCATGCCGTGGGCGCCTCCGTGGACTATGTGAAGGCGCATGGAGCGCTGTACGACACCACGATCCATGACGCCGAGCAGGCCTCCGCCGTAGTGGCTGCGGTCAACGCCTACGATCCAGGCCTTCCGTTCCTGGGCTTCCCGGGCTCGGAGCTGCTGAAGCAGGCCAAGGAAGCCGGGCACCCGGTGTTCGTTGAGGCTTTCGCCGACCGTGCCTACCTCGCCGACGGCGGCCTGGTGCCGCTCTCCGAGGACGCTGCCGTCCTGTACGACGTCGATGCGGTGGTCGAACGGGCCGTCCGCCTGGCCACGCAAGGCGAAGTGGTTGCCGTGGACGGATCCGTAATTGCGGTACGGCCCGACTCCCTGTGCATTCACGGTGGGACCCCTGACGCCGTAGAAATGGCGGCCCGGATCAGGGCAGGACTTCAGGACGCAGGCGTCGGGTTGGAGTCCTTCGCGTAGGAGCCTGCAGCCGTACGGCGGGCCGACTTCTTTCCAACAATTCCAGCGTCACTCCAGCCCTCCGTGCCGCCGTCGTACGCCTTATCGACACGCACATTCCTTTTCGCACCCCAAATATCCCCAGCGAAAAGGAAGATGCGCAGCGCCAAGATGAATCTGCAGCGAAAAGGAAGATGCGCAGCGCCAAGTCCACCCGGGACCTACAGCAGCGGAAAACTACCCAAAGATCAGCTGTGCCACCGTGAAAATCCCCAGCCCGGCCAGGGACCCCACCACGGTGCCGTTGATGCGGATGAACTGCAGGTCCTTACCCACCTGGAGCTCGATCTTCTGCGAGGTTTCCTCGGCATCCCACCGAGCCACGGTGTCCGTAATAACGCCTGCGATGTCCGAACGGTAGGTGCGGACCAGGTACCCGGCGGCGTCACCGATCCATGCGTTGACCTTCCCGGCCAGTTCGGGGTCGTCCACGAGCCGTGACCCAAAATCGCGCACCGCAGCCTTGAACTTGATGGTGAGTTCGCTGTCCGGATCATCCACGGCGCCCAGCAGCGCGTTCTTGACCGTTCCCCAGGTCCGCGAGGCCAGTTCGCGCACTTCGGGGTCGCCCAGGACCTGCGCCTTGATGTCTTCCGCGCGCGCAATCATCGCGGGGTCATGCTGCAGGTCCTGTGCCAGGTCGTTGAGGTACTTGTCGATTGACTGCCGCACCTGGTGGCGGGGGTCAGCCTGGACGGCACGGACGAACTTCAGGATCTCGATATAGACCTTGTCGCCCACCAGTCCGTCCACGAACTGCGGAACCCACGTGGGGGAGCGGTCGGACACCAGGCGGGTGACGGTTTCGTGGTTATCGTCCACCCAGTCCGCCGCGCGGTCCACCAGCAGGTCCACCAGCGTGTGATGGTGCCCGTCATGGAAGATGCGCTCCGCCAGCCTGCCCACGGGAGGTCCCCACGGCGGGGTGAGCAGATGCTTGCGCACCATGCCCTCGATGACGGCCTGGACGTCGTCGTCATTCAAAACCTTGAAGGCGCCGCGGATAACGGCAGCTCCCTCCTTGGCCACGCGTTCGGCACCACCAGGGCCAGCCAGCCAAACGCCGGCCCGGCGCGCGATGTTGACGCTGGCCAGCTTCTCCTGGACCACCTGCTCGGAGAGGAAATTGGTCTCCACGAACTCGCCCAGCGAGGCCCCGATCTGGTCCTTCCGGCGGGGAATGATGGCGGTGTGGGGAATCTTGATGCCCATGGGGTACTTGAACAGGGCCGTCACGGCGAACCAGTCGGCCAGCGCGCCCACCATTCCGCCCTCGGCCGCCGCGCGCACATACTGCAGCCACGGGTAGTCCTTCTGCAGCGCGAACGCAAAGACAAAAATCACGGCCATGGCGATCAGCAGGCTCAGCGCCAGCAGCTTCATCTTCCGCAGCGCTGCCGCTTTCTCGGCGTCGCCGGCACCGGGCTGGCGGCTTACGACGGCGCCTGCCGCCATAGTGCCAGGGCGCACCTGCTGCGCGGCCTCGGCGGGGGAATCCTGCGTGGTTGGCCCAGTAGTTGCCTCAGAGTTCACCTGCATGTGCCAAGCCTAGCCCCGAAGGCGGGGGCCGGTCGGCTACCGTGTGTCCATGACAATTGACGAGTCAGTGCCGCAGCGGCCGCTGGTCTTTGCCCATCGTGGTTCCAGCGGCGCATACGCCGAACACACCCGGGCCGCCTACCTGCAGGCATTGGCTGACGGGGCCGACGGGGTGGAGTGCGACGTCCACCTCACCCGGGACCAGCACCTGGTCCTGCTCCATGACGCCAACCTGGACCGGACGTCGGACGGGACCGGGCCGGTGGCTGAACGGACCCTGCGCGAGCTGCACCAGCTGGACTTCTCATCCTGGAAGGGGGTCCGCATTCCCGAAGAGTATGGAGCACGTTCGGAACAGCTGCTGACCCTCCCGGAGCTGCTGGACATCCTCCGCGGGGCGGGCCGCCCGGTGAAACTCGCCATCGAGCTCAAGCATCCCAGTCCCTACCAGCTCAAACTGGAGGACCGCGTGCTGGAGGTGCTCCGCAGCGAGGGCTGGGACCCGCAAAGCTCCACCGTGGACAACGTGGCCGTGACCTTCATGAGCTTCAGCCCGGACTCGGTCCGCCACCTGCTCCAGTCCGTCCCGCCGCAATACATCTGCCAACTGGTGGACGACCTCACCATCCATGAGATCCGCGGCGGGCTGGGCCTGGGCCTCATTACGGGGAGCGCCGTCGCCAACCTCATGAAGGCCACCCAGCTGGAGGGTGAACGGATCCTGGACGACCGGGAAGTAGGAATGGCCGGCCCCGGCATCGACTACGTCAGGGAGCGCCCGGCCACAATCCGCCGATGGCTGGACTCCGGGCGGCGCTTCCGGGTGTGGACCGTGGACTCCCCGGAGGATGTGGCACTTTGCCAGGAGCTGGGCATCCACGAGATCACCACCAACGTGCCGGCCCGCGTCCTGGACCAGCTCCACGCAGCCTCTCCGCAGGGAAAGTAGGGCGGACGTGGACGCGCACCACGTCAATCCGCTCCCGTATTCGCCCCGACGCTGGTGGGCCGGCGCCCTCGACGTCGAAGGCCTGGCACTGTACTCGGTGGGAGCCGCGGCGGAAGCGCTGAACCTGTATGCGCGCACGCCCGGCCGGTTCAGCACTACGCCGGCGCTTACCGCGGCTGCCTTCGATTCCTTCGGCCACCTGCGGATTGCCGGACGCAAGCCACAGGGCTTCGCGCCCCTGTCGGGCTTCCGGCAGACCCGCGATGGCTGGATCCGGCTCCACGCCAACTACCCGCACCACGAGCAGCGGCTGCTGCGCGCCTTGGGAGCCGCCTCCGCGGAAGGGGCGGAACAGGCTCTTCGTTCCATGGCGGCGCTTGAGGCTGAGGCCGCCATCCAGGGCCACGGCGGGATCGCTGCGGCCGTGAGGACGCGTGACGAATGGCTTGCGTCCGGCATGGGCCGGGCGGCGGGATCCGGACCCTGGATTGCCGTGGAGCATACCGACGGCACCACGGCCCGTCTGGGACTGCAGGACTTTGCCGCGGCGGCTACTACGGCAGGCGGCGAGGGCATCGGTGGCGGCCACAAACCGCCGCTGGAGGGGCTGCGGGTCCTGGACCTGACCCGGGTGATTGCAGGGCCGGTGGCCACCCGCCTGCTTGCAGCATTGGGAGCCGACGTCCTGCGGATCGACCCGCCAGCCTTCCCGGAAATCGAAGACCAGTTCGTGGACACCGCGTTCGGCAAGCGCAGCGCGGAAGCCGATCTGGGGCTTCCGCAGAACCAGCACAGCCTCCAGCAGCTCCTGGCCCGCGCCGACGTCGTGGTCACGGGTTACCGGCACGGCGCCCTGGACCGTTTCGGGCTCAACCCGCGGGAACTGCTGGCCTCGCACCCTCGGCTGGTGGTGGTCACCCTCAACAGCTGGGGGAGCGCCGGGCCATGGAGCGGTATGCGCGGTTTTGACAGCATTGTCCAGGCCGCCTGCGGAATCGCGCACGTGTACGGGAAGGACAATGACGACGGCGGGTGGCGCCCGGGTGCCCTGCCTGTCCAGGCGCTGGACCACGCCACAGGATACGGGGTGGCTGCGGCGGCCGTCCGCCTCCTGGACCGACGCCGGGAGGCTGGGATGGGTGCCTGTGCGCAATTGTCCCTGGCCCGCACCGCCGAGGAACTGTTTTCCCTTCCAATGGGCACCGAAGCAGGGGACACCGAACCAGGGGTCACTGACGGCCCGGCAGAGCTACCCGGACCCCACCACAACTCCATGGACAGCACCTACGGGCAGCTCCGCTACGTCGGTCCACCGTTGCTGGACGCGGGCCGGGCGGTGGACTACCTGTCCCCGCCGCCCCCGTATGGAAGCTCTCCGCCCGCCTGGAATTGAGGGACCTTGCCTCACAGGCCGGTTTCTGGCGGCCACCGTGGCTGTGATTGAGTGGTTCCATGCCTCTTCCCTGGTCCGGTCCTGCAGTCAGGGGCTTGTCCGTACCGAACTGTTCCCTTCAGGGCCCCGCCGTTCAGACCCTGTCCGCGGCTGCCATGGGAGCCCTCCTGCTGGCCAGCGCGGGCAAGCACTTCAGGGATCCCGGCTTCTACCGCGACGTCGTTCCGGACTACCTCTGCCGCCGGGACGCGGAACCGGATCCGGAACCCGGTGCGGCCCACACTGTGGTGCCCAACCATCCTGTGCCCAACCATCCCCTGGCCGTCCTGTCCCGGGATGAGTGGATCGCCGTGAGTGGACTGCTGGAGTTGGCCGCCGCCGTCGGAATCCTCCTCCCGCCCACCCGGAAGCTGACCGCCACCGCCCTCACAGCGATGTTTGCCGCATTCCTGGCGGGACACGCTGACGCACTGGCGAAGGCTTATGGTCCGCAGGGTACGCCCCGCCGGCGGAAGATCCACACCGTGCGGTTGCCGCTCCAGGCACCGTTGATCCTCTGGGCCTGGAGCCTCCGGAAGCCCATCCAAAAGGCACGCAAACCTGGAGGCTGGGTGTGAAACTCCTGGCCTCGCCGGCGGTCAGGGTGGGGATTTCCATCAGCATCGCCACCGGCCTTTATGGGGTGTCCTTCGGAGCGCTCGCAGTGACCTCGGGGCTCAACCTGTGGCAGACCATGGCCCTGAGCCTGCTCCTCTTCAGCGGTGGTTCGCAGTTCGCGTTTATCGGTGTGGTGGCAGGTGGAGGTTCGGGCATCGCCGCAATGAGCGCAGCAACCCTGTTGGGCATGCGCAACGGCATCTACGGCATGCAGTTGAACGCACTGCTGCGGCCCACCGGCTGGCGTAAGTTTGTCGGCGCGCAGCTGACCATCGACGAATCAACGGCCACCAGCACGGGCCAGACGGACCCGGCCGAGCAGCGGCGGGGATTCTGGACTGCAGGGATTGGCGTCTACGTGCTGTGGAACCTCTTCACCGCCGTGGGCGCGCTCGCCGGGAGCGGACTGGGCGATCCCAAGCAATGGGGGCTCGACGGTGCCGCGGTGGCCGCCTTCCTGGCGTTGCTCTGGCCGAGGCTTAAGGGCCGCGAGCCCATTGCCATCGCGGTGGTGTGTGCGGTGGCCACCGTTGTCGCCGTTCCCTTCGTGCCGGCGGGGGTGCCCATCCTGGTGGCCGCCCTGGTGGCCGCGCTGGTGGGCTGGTTCAGCCACGGCCGGCGCGACGAGGGCCTTGAGCCGGACGTCGAGCCCTATGGCGGACACCGTGACCATCACCCTGGCCGGCAGCAGGACGCAAGCCGCCCGTATACGGGTGCGCAGGGGAGCGAAGGCACGGATCCGGGGGCAGGCGCATGAGCCTGTGGATCTGGCTGCTTCTTGCCTGCGCGCTGGCGTACGCCTGGAAGATCGTGGGCTACTTCGTGCCCGCCAGGTTCCTCGAGGACCAGCGCACATCCCGGGTTGCGGGCACCATGACCATCGGCCTGCTGGCCTCCCTTACCGTGGTGAATGCCGTCGTGTCTGGCCAGGGACTCGCGGCTGACGCCAGGCTGGGGGCGCTTGCCGCGGCCGCACTCGCGCTGGCGTTCCGCGCACCCTTCCTGGTGGTGGTCATCGCCGGGGCCGGTACCGCTGCCCTGCTGAGGGCATTGGGCTGGAGCTAGTTTGGCAGGCGTCTGCATAAATTAGTGATGGGGGTCACTTCCCCGGCGCGGCGGCGGCTGTACTATGAAATCGGCTTATGCAGTTGGCCATGGCATTCCTACGAACGGCGACCATGGAAAATCAGCTGTATCCCGCAGGCGGCTTGGCGGGCAGACCCCGCCACAAGGACGCCCGACGGCGGGCGGGCCTCCCAGCCAAACGCTTCTTCAGGCGCTTTTCCCGCCTTTCGGACGTGCCGGAAGAGGACCTGGAAATTCTCGCCCAAAGGCTCCGGGAGGCATTCGACCTGGACCCGTCGTCGTCCGTTCCAGCGCTGCAGGCCCTGGTGCGTCAGGAACTCCGCAAGCGGGCAGACGCGGGCAACGCCTAGCGGGCCAGCATCGCGGGGCCAGGTGTGGTGGACTGGAGGAGATGCAGCCCACACCAGGCGGCCACCAAAGGAGGAATCGAGATGGACGAACAGTCACGGCCTGATAAGCCGCAGGACGGCCAGGGCACAGAGGACACCGAAGGGAAGGCTGGGGAAGCGCGCAGCACTGGAATTCCTGCCGCTGAGCAAACCGGCAAGCTGCGGCCCGCCTACCTGGACCCCCGCGGCTCCGAGGCAACGCGTGAATTACGGGACACTGCACGGCGGCGCCGGGATGCCGAGGAGAAACTCCAGCAGCACCTGATGGAGGCGAAGCACCACATCCCCAACGAGTTCCATGAGCACCATGACCACGAACCCCAGTCACACGGGCATCCTGAGCCAGGACAGCCATCAGAACAGCCCCGGCCCGGCACCCAAGGCGGAGAAACCGGCACTGGAGAAAACGGGGAAAATCCCTGACGGAACGCTCCCGATACCGGGGAAACACTCCTGACAGCCGGGCAGCGCCGGCCGGCTGTCAGGGGCTCGATACAGCGGTAGCTACGCCACGCCGTGGGCTGCGCCGTCGGGCGAGACCGACCTGCGGCAGCTTTCTTCCACGCCCATCTCGTACCACACCTGCGCGCCGAACTCGGGCTCGGGGGTATCAAGGTTTTGGTACAGGGCGTCAAGCAATTCGACGAGTTCCGCGGTTGTCAGCGCAGGGAGGACTTCTTCTGGCCCGCGGGCGTCAGTGAGGTAGTGGAAGAGTTTTGATCTGGTCATCGCAGCGCGGCGGTTGCAGGGTGGATACGCAGGAAAAGTTCCATGGGTCGCTCCATCTCGGACTATTCGAGGCTGGCTGCCTAACCCCGCTCTGAGTTTATTGCACGTGTTGTGTGCCGACAATGGTGCCCCCGGGGATGCCGGGTACTGCGGCAGCAGGGACGGGCACCAGCGCGGGAAGCGGGCGTGGCGGGCGGACCGTACGGATGGCGTCCTCGACCAGTGCCAGCGGACGGCGCCATGCATCGGAGCCCGGCTCCATGGTGTCGACAACGCCGATCAGCATGGCCAGCAGCCGGAACATGTCCGTCATGGTGATGTCCGTGCGCAGGCTTCCCTGGCCTTGCCCGCGCACCAAAAGGATGCTGATCGACTCCATGAGGGACCCGGTAATGCCGGTGAGGAGTTCGCGCCGGCCCGCCACAGCGCACAGCAGGTTGGCGTCGTCGCTTGCCGCAGCCATCAGGGCCTCGAGCACGCGCAGCAGCCCGGCAGCGGCATCGATATCGGCCAGGGCGCCGTCCATGACGGGATCCACGGTAAGCCGGAGCTGCCGGTTCAGTGCCGCCAGGACCAGTTCTTCCTTGTCCGCGAAGTTGCGGAACAGGGTTGCGGGGCCAACGCCCGCGGTGGATGCGATGGTTTGGAGCGGTACTTCCGGGCCGAACTCCCGGAAGCACTGGCGCGCCGCCGTGATGATTTTGTCCACGTTCCGCGCTGCGTCTGCGCGGAGGGGCTTACGGGCGACTGCGAGGCTCATGCCCAAAAGGGTAGCAACGGAGTCTTCGGCCACCATGGTTACTCCGGGGTAGGAGCTTATGTGACGGCGCGCTCCCGCGTTTGGGCCTGCGGCAGTCCGGGGACCGCGTGCGAAACTTGGAGGCATGTTGCTTGCATTTTCTGTTGCTCCGTCAGGCGTTCCCAGCGAAGGTTCCCGGCCAAACGATGCGTCCGTGCACGACGCCGTTGCAGCCGCCGTGAAGATCGTCCGGGAATCCGGGCTGCCCAACCAGACCGATTCCATGTTCACCACCATTGAGGGTGAGTGGGATGAAGTGTTCGACGTCGTAAAGCGCGCCACCGAGGCGGTCGGACGCTACGGCAGCCGCGTCTCACTGGTGATCAAGGCCGACATCAGGCCCGGTTACAGCGGCGAGTTGACGGCAAAGGTGGACCGCCTCGAAAACGCCCTGGCCCAGGAGTCCTAAGCCTGTCCTGAGCCTCCGCGCCGGGGCTGGCGTGGGCCCGGCTAAAGTGTCTGGACCGCCGGAACGCCGCGTGCCAAACTGTGCCCATGTTCGAGCACAAACCCCGGCCGGAATGGATTGCCACCGAGGAGTTCCTGTCCCGCACCGTGGTGCATCCGGACGAGGCGGTCCAGCAGGCCATCCGCACTGCGGCTGACGCCGGCATGCCGGCCATTGAGGTGGCGCCAAACGCCGGGAAGCTCCTGAAGCTCCTGGTCCAGTTGTCCGGCGCCCACCGCATCCTGGAGATCGGGACCCTGGCGGGTTACAGCACCATCTGGATGGGCCGCGGCCTTCCCCACCACGGCAAGCTCGTCACCTGCGAATACCTGCCGCAGCATGCAGAAGTGGCGTGGGCCAACATCGACGCCGCCGGCCTGGGTGAAAGGGTGGAAATCCGGCTGGGCCCCGCGCTGGAAACCCTGGCTGCCCTCGAGGAAGAGGACAGGGAGCCGTTCGACTTCATCTTCATCGACGCCGATAAGCAAAACAACAGCCGCTACCTCGACTGGGCCGTCAAGCTGGGCAGGCCGGGTGCGGTGGTGGTCCTGGACAACACGATCTGGGAAGGGGCCGTCCTGGACCCGGACATGGACCCGGTGAACGCGCCAGGAATCATCGACGCACTCCGGCTGCTCGGCAACCACCCGCGCCTGGACGCCACTGTCATCCAGACGGTGGGTTCCAAGGGGTGGGACGGGTTCGCGCTGGCGCGCATCCTCCCGCAAAAACAGTAAGTAAGCTGTGGAGATGCGTCCGGCGCAGTGCCGGGCATCGTAGAGGGAGGGCTTTTTGCACGCGGCACCTGCTCCTGTACTCCTGGACTCCACGCCCGCAGATTTTTCGCCATGGGTTCCGCTGGTCGAATCCGTCGGCGCCGCAACGGGTGACGTCCCTGCCCTGCTGGCCCTTGCCGTCGAGGCCGGGCGGACGTGGCCGCGGCCCGGTGAGGGGCGGACCGCCGTGTTGTGGGAGCTCCTGGCTTCCGTGGCTGCCACCGATGTGGCCGCGGCCCGGGTGCTTGAGCCGCACCTCGACGCCGTCGCCATTCTTGCCCAGGCTGCCCACGCAGCTGAGCCCGGACACCCGCTTCCGGACGGGAGCAGGGATGCCGCATGGGGCGTCTTCGCCGCAGAGGCGCCGGGTGCCCGGCTCGAAGCGCATTCCGCAGGTGCCGGCACCACCCTCAGCGGGTCCAAGCCGTGGTGTTCCCTCGCCGCGGCCCTGGACTGCGCGGTGGTCACCGCCCACACGGACGACGGCGGCAGGGCGGCCTTCGCGGTCAATCTTCGCCATCCCGGCGTGGCATGTGAGGAACCGGAGTGGATCGCGCGCGGGCTCCAGGAAATCCCCAGCGGAACAGTTCACTTCGACCAGGTCCCGGCGAGCCCCCTGGGTGGTACCGGCTGGTACCACAGCCGGCCTGGCTTCGCCTGGGGCGGGATAGGCGTGGCTGCCTGCTGGCTGGGGGGAGCAGTGGGCGTGGCACGGGACTTCCGCAACGGCTTGCTGGCAGGGGCCGAAGCGGGGCGGGAGCCCGACCAGGTGGCACTTGCGGCGCTCGGAGAGGTGGACCGCACGCTCTCGGCTGCCCTGCAGTATCTTGCCCGGACCGCAGCGGGCATCGATGCTGGCACCCTCGGCTCCGCCGGCAACCACAGCGCGTGGAGCGAAGCGCAGCGGGTCCGCGGAACTGTTGCGGCCGCCGTCGAACGCGTCCTTTCCCTGGTGGCTTCCAACCGGGGTCCAGGTCCGCTTGCCTTTGACGGGCCGTACGCCAAGAGGATGGCCGACCTGGCACTCTACGTCCGGCAGCATCACGGGGCACGGGATGATGCCCAATTGGGCCGGCTTGCGCTCAAGGGGGACTGCCCGTGGTGACCTTTTCGCACGCTGACCAGGGAACTGGCGAGGCCGCCTGGGCCGTGAGCGGCCTGGACGCAGCACCCGAGCTGCCGCTTGACCCCGCCGAACTGGCCGGCATGCGCTTCGTGGTCCTGGCGGCGCATCCGGATGACGAGACACTGGGGGCCGGTGGGCTGATGGCGTCCCTGGCGGCACTGGGAGCCGAGGTGGAAGTCCTGCTGTGCACGGCAGGGGAGGGGTCACACCCGGATTCGCCCACCACCTCCCCGGAACAGCTGGCCCACACCCGGCTGGCTGAATTCTCAGCGGCCCTGGCCGCACTGGGCCTGGCGGACCGCTGGGCATTCCTCGGGCTGCCGGACCGCGGACTTGGAGAGCATGCCGGAACCATGGCCAAGGCTGTCCGGGAGGCCGCCCGCCGGCTTCCCGGTGATCCCGACCGGCTGGCCCTCGTGGCACCGTACCGGGCCGACGGGCATGGTGACCACGATGCGCTCGGTGCGGCGGCGGCAGAAGTTGCGCGGCAGGACGGCCACGCGCTGCTGGAATACCCCATCTGGTTTTGGCACTGGGCCGCACCCCAGGTGCCGGAATGGCGGTCATGGCTGCGATTCCACCTGGATGAACCGGCCCGGGCGGCTAAAAGGCGGGCCATGGCGGAGCACGCAACACAGGTGCAGCCCCTGTCTCCGCTTCCCGGCGACGAAACACTCCTCAGCGGGCAATTCCTGGCGCACTTCTCACGCCCCTTTGAGGTCTTCGCCTGGACGCCGGCGCCCACTGCATCCGCGCAGGCGCATTCTAGCGATGACGCGGAACTGGTCTTCGACGGCGTGCATGGTGGCTCCACGGATCCCTGGAACTACACCGGGAGCTGGTACGAGCGGCGCAAGCGGGCGCTCACCCTTGCTGCCCTCCCGGAGGAATCCTATGAAAGCGGCCTGGAAGTGGGCTGCTCCATCGGGACGTTGACAGCCGGGTTGGCTGCCCGGTGCCGCAAGATGTTGGCGGTGGATGCCAGTGGAACCGCGGTCCACCGGGCCAGGCAGCACCTTGCAGGCTGCCCCGGGGTCCGGGTTGAACACTGCGTCGTTCCCGGGGCATGGCCCGGCGGAACTTTTGACCTTGTGGTGGTTTCGGAGGTTGGTTACTACCTGTCCGCGGGTGAGCTGGGCCAACTGTGGGACCGGATCGAAGCGTCCCTGAACCCGGGCGGAACCCTGCTCCTGTGCCACTGGCGGCATCCCATTGCAGGCTGGGAACTCGACGGCGACACCGTCCACGCGATGGCCCGGCAGCGTCTGGGCTGGCGGACCGCAGGACTGTACCAGGAACGGGACTTCGTATTGGAACTCATGGTGGCCCCCGGCCACAAAGCGTCGGCATGACGGTCACGGCTTCAGGGGGAAGCGGCGCTGCCAACAGCATCCGGCAAGTTGCGGTGGTGATTCCCGCGCACAACGAGGAGCAGCACCTTAAGCGTGCGCTGACCGCAGCCCGTGCCGCGGCAGACCGGGCCGAGTCGGAACTTACCGGCGTACGCGTGCAGGTGGTGGTTGTCCTGGACAGCTGCACGGATGGCTCCGCTGCGGTGGCGGCGGTCTTTGCTGCTGAGGACCCGCGGTACATGGTCCTGCCGGTGGACTTCCGGAGCGTGGGCAAGAGCAGGCAGGCAGGGGCCGAAGCCGCGCTGGAGAACGCAACCAGGCGTTCTCCTGCGGGTGGATCCACGGCAGGTTCTTCGCTGCGGCACGTTTGGCTGGCCAACACGGATGCCGATTCCTGCGTTCCGGAAAACTGGCTGGTGCGCCAACTGGAATTGGCCGCCGGGGGTGCCGACGTCGTCCTTGGATCTGTGGAGCCTGATGGCCACGGCATGCCCCACCACCTCGCTGCCCGATGGCATGCCCGGCATGTTCCAACGGAGAACCACCCCCACGTGTACGGTGCCAACCTTGGGGTGCGTGCCTCGTCCTACCTTGCGGCAGGCGGGTTTCCCGGGGTTGATTTCGATGAGGACCGGGCTCTGGTGGACCGGCTTCGCGGCAGCGGGGCGAGCATGGTTGCCACGGACACAACCCGGGTTCTCACCTCCGGAAGGACTGTGGGGCGGGCGCCGCGGGGGTTTGCCGCCTACCTCCTGGCGCTGGCCCAGCCATAGCCGGGACCCTCAACGGCGGGGCAGCATGGGATGCAGAAAGGGCTGCTGCCTTCCGGCAACAGCCCTTTACGGTGCGGACGCAGGTTCCGCGTGCAGGCCTTATACCAAGTCCGGAGCGCTGGCTACGATGTAGTCCGCCGCGGCGGGTCCGGTCATGGAAAGGTTGTTGCTGTCCGGGTTGATCCCGGCATCGTGCATGGCTTCCCAAAGCGCAGCCGGCGGCTGCAGTTCAGCTTTGTGCAGGAGGCACCAGCTGGTGTAGAGGCCGTACAGCTCGTCGCGTCCCAGGCCCAGGCCTGGCTCCCTGTCCGCGACAACTGCTTCGGAAAGAAACTGTTCAAAATGGGTAGCAGGCATGTCCGCTCATAAGGGTTGACCGTGGTGCCGCCGTCTGCTTCAGCGGACCTGCCGGTCTCCAAAGGATCCCGGCGAGGTATTCAAGAAAGTATTGCAGTTCACTGCGCTTTGTCCAGTCAGGGCCTGACCGCCGGGGGGAGGCTGAGGGGGCCGACGGCGACTGGGGGGACTGGCCTCGGTCTCAGAAGAGGCCATCTCACCGCCGACCCCGCATTGCCCCGGGCCGCATGCCACCCGGGAAACCTCAACAGGACCTCCAAGATGAATTTTCCTCCATCTTGAAGGTCCTGCCTAGTCCCTCTTCCGGTAGCCGGAGCGCGCCCGCTACGCCTTCCCGCTTGGCCGGCCGCCGTCGTCGGACTCCCCGTTGCCAGCGCGGTGCTGTACCTTCTCGCGGACCCTGTCGCGGTGCCGCTCACCGTGGTGGCCGCCGTCCTGGCCATTGCCGGCAGGCTGCCCGTCCTGGCTGTCGGCGGAGCCGTTACCGCCGTTCTCCGAGGAGTACTTCTCCCGGAGTTCGCGGCCGTGCTTGATGTCTTCCTCGATCTGCTGCTGCATCTTTTCGCTCTTTTTGGTATCCCGCGGGGGCAACTGGATGGTCTCCTCCGCCTTGATGCCGGCCTGGAGCTGGCGCCCCCGCTCGACTTCGGCGTCGAACTCAGCACCGAAGAGCAGGGACATGTTCAGGATCCAGAGCCAGAGCAGCATGATGATCACGCTGCCCAAGGCGCCGTAGGTCTTGTTGTAGTTGCCGAAGTTACCCACGTAGAAGCCGAAGCCCAGGGAGGCGATCAGGAACACGACCAGCGCGATTCCGGAGCCCATGCTCATCCAGCGGAACTTGGGCTGCTTGACGTTGGGCGTGGCGTAGTAGAGGACAGCAATGATGGCGATGATCAGGACGATCATGACGGGCCACTTGGCGATGTTCCAGACCATGAGGAACGGGCCGCTGAGGCCGATGAGCCCGCCCACGGCCTCGGAGACCGGCCCGCTGAGGACCAGCATGCCGGCCAACAGTGCCACGATGACCACGGCCAGGAGGGTGACGGCCAGCATGGTGCCGCGGAGCTTCACGAAGGCGCGCCCTTCATCCACCTCGTAAACCCGGTTCATCGCCCGCCCAAAGGCCCCAACATAGCCGGATGCCGACCACAGGGCGGTGGCAAGGCCGATCACCAGGGTGAGCCCGGCCGCCGGGGCACTCGTCAGTTCCGAGACGGGACCGCTGATCGTATTGACGGTCTCGGCAGGAGCGAAGCCGCGCACGATTTCCAGCAAGGCATTAGTGGTCTTCTGGGGATCGCCAAAGAGGCCAAGAAGTGAGACCAGTGCCAGCAGGGCGGGGAACAGCGACAGGACCGCGTAGTAGGTCAGGGCTGCTGCCAGGTCGGGGCACTGGTCCTTGCTGAACTCCCGGAGGGTCTTCCTGGTGATGTATTTCCAGGACGGTTTGTCCAGGTCCCTTGGGCTGGTGGGTTTCCTTGCGTCGTTTGGATCCGGAGCCTGGCCCGCCTTGGCGGTACTGGTCTCGGAATCGTCGTGAGTGGCCATGGGGTGTCCTCTCAATCAGGGGCGAAACGAACAGGCCGGCCCGCGGAGTGGCGGTGCCGGCCTGCCGAACGAAACTATTGCCTTACGGTGCGGTGCTGGACTGATCAGGTGTTTTGGACGTGGTCTTTGGCGTCGGTGGCGCGGTCTTTGACGTCGGTGGCGGCTTGTTGGCCTTCGAGTTTGACGTTTTGGGCGGCGTCGGTGGCGGTGGCCTTGACGTTTTCCATGGCTTCCTGGGCTGGTTCCTTGAGGTCCTGGGCCATGGTTTTGGCGGCGTCGGTGACCTGGGTTGCCAGGGGCTGGGCTGCGGTTTTGAGCTGGTCCGCGGCTTCGCGTTCCTTCTGGCTTGCCGGGATCAGCGAGGAGACCAGGAGTCCGGCGCCGAAGGCGATCAGGCCGGCGGCGAGCGGGTTGCCGGCGGTTTTGGCTTTGACCTGGTCCGGGGCGGCGGAGACGGCGTGGCCGGCGTCGCTGAGTTTTGCCGAGACGGTGTCGCCTGCCTGGTGGAGGCTGTCGCCGGCGGTGTGCATGGCGTTGGTGGTGTGCCCGGCGCCGGTGGCGGTGGTGTCGTGGACCTTGGTGGTGGCGTTGTCTGCGGCGCCCATGATTTTCTCCTTGACGCCGGTGACGGCGTCTTTGACCTTGTCGGTTTGGCGGTGGACGATGTTGGACGGGGTGACCTTGTCTGCCACGGCGTCCACGTTGGTGCCCAGGCGTGCCCGGGTGGCTTCTATGTCTGCGCGGATGACGTCAGGGTTTTCGCTCATCGGTTTACCTCACCTGGTTTTAGGGTTGGGGGAATTTCTGAGAGGGTTTCCCCGGTTTGGGGCAGGCCTTTGATCTGCTTGAGTTCCTTGCGGCCGGTGGAGGCCAGGACGGCGGCGATGATGGCCCAGATGACGGCGACGATCAGTGCGGACCAGCCCAGGGGCATGATGGCGCCCAGGGCCCACATCAGGGCCAGGGAGAGGAAGAGCAGGACGAAGTGTCCGCCGATGCCGGCGCCGGCGAGCATGCCGGCGCCTTTCCCTGCGCGGGAGGTGGATTGTTTGAGTTCGGCTTTGGCCAGTTCCACTTCCTGGCGCATCAGGGTGGACAGGTCCCGGGTTACGTCGCCCAGCAGCTCGCCCAGGGACGCGTTGTCCGCTTTCACATGCGCCGCACTCGGCGGCATTTCCGGAATCTGGCTACTCATTACAGGCCACCCGTCTGGCCGCCCCGGCTGCGGTCCTGCGTGAGGGGGTCGTTTGCCATGGGATCGTCGGCGAGTGCGCGGTCACGCAGCGGATCGTCCGAGAGCTGGTTTCCGGACCACGGTTCTTCCACCAGCTGCGGGCTGTCCAGGCCGCTGGCCGGCCCCGCTGCCTCCGGATAGCTGCTGCCCGGTGCACCGCCGTCGTAACCGGCCGTAGTGGTGGCCGGGCCGGGGAGCTGGACCGGAGGCGGAGGAACGGTCCCGCCGGCAACGGGGCTTGTCTGGTTGTACTGGCCACCGTAGGGGGTGCCGGAGTACTGGCCGGACAGGCCGGATGTCCTGGTGCCGGCAGAAGTGGATGAAGTGTCTGGCGCGCCTGCGGTGAGGCCGCGGGTGAGGCGTCCGGCAAGGACACCGGCGCCGGCGGCGAGGAGCAGGAACGTGCCGGGATTGTTGCGGGCGAACCGCTGGACCTCGTTCAGGAGGTCACCGGGTTCCCGGTTCTCCAGCCAGGACGCGATGGAAGACGTCCGCTCGGCTGCCTGCCGGACAAGGTCGCTGGCCATGCCCTGCTGGTCCGGGGCGCTGGCCATGCTGTGCAGCTGGCTGGAAATGTTGCGGATGCCCTCGGCGGCCTTCTGCTGCTGCGTGCCGGCCTGGGTGGTCAGGCCCGACTTGGCCTGGTGGAGCAGGTCCTGGGCATTGAGCTTGGCCTCGTGGGCAACATTCGCGGCCTCGCCCTTGGCGGTCTCCGCTACATTCTGGGCGGATCCGGCAGCGGTCCGGGCCACATCGGCTGCTTCTTCCTTGGCAGCGTCTTTGCGCGAGGACGCAGAGGTGTCACCGGTGGTGGGGTAGCCGGTTCCGGCTTCGCCCGCGTATGGGCTGGCGGTTGACGGGAAGGTGGTGGCCTGCCGTTCACCGGGGATTCCTGTACTGCCCGGAGGAGTCGTGTAAGCGGGGTCCTCGGGCCATTGGTTCTCTGTCATCTTCGCTCTCTCTTTCCAAGAAGGCCGGTTGTTGATCAAGAACCAGCAATACTGGCCGTAAAATGATAAGCATGGTTACTAATAAAAAGTAAGTACCCTTGCTAAGCGAGTTATAACCGTTCCAAAAATGTCAGCCGGAATGGCGAGGGCCTGCCCGGTCACAACGAAGTGGAAAGTGGTGGGAAACATGGATACAGCTCCATGGGTTTGGGTGATAGTTGCCATCGTTGTCATTGCACTGATCGTGGTGCTCCTTTTGGCCGGCGGAAAGCGCCGGAAGGCCCTCCAGCAGAAGCGGGACCAGGAGCACCGGGAAAAGGCGGCAGAGATCCGGCGTGAAGCCGAGAACATGGAAATCGACGCCCGCGAGAGGGAAGCCAAGGCCACCCGGGCACGCGCCGACGCCGAACAGGCACAGGTCGACGCGGCGCGCCTTCGGCAGGAAGCCGAGCAGCGGGCCCATGAGGCGCAGGCCCTGCGTGGCGACGCAGCCAGCCACACCCGGAAGGCGGACGAGCTCGATCCCGACGTCGGCCGGGATGGCCGGCGGGACCAGGCGGCGGGCCCAGACGGCCGCCAGGCGGAATACGGGAATGCCGGCCATGACGGGCGTGGACCTTCCGACGCTGGTGCCGGCCGGGCTACGGGCGGGGACGCGGGATACGTGGAGGGCCGCCATGCCGACCTGCCACATGACGGCCGCGGCAGCCGCGGCACGATTGACGGCGGAAACGGGTCGGATATGCCGGCGGGCATGACTGGCGCCGAATCCGAGCGGAGGCGTCATCGCGATGAGACTGGCACCCCGGGAAATACGGGCACTTCGGAAAATCCAACTAGTTCGGAAAATCCAAACACCCCCACGGGACGTGATGCACGCGGCAGGGAAAACCCGCGTATCTAAAGCCCGCAAGCGGCCGCAGGCGGCGGCCGCAGTGGTTGAGCCCGGGGTCTTAAGCGCTAGGGCCGCCGCGGCTTGAGGACGGGGGAAGGGCCAACGCCTTCCCCCGTTCCCATGCCCGCGAGGACTTCCTTGACGGCGTCTATTGATGACACCCGTGGTTCCCACCCCAGGATCCGTTGTGCGCGGCTGGTGTCCATGATGGGCGCGCCCGCCGCCATCTCCACCCATCCGGAATCCGTGGGCTGGATACGTGCCCGCCACGTCAAGTCCACCACGGCGTGAAGCAGCCGCATGGGGATGGGGAGGATCCTCTTGGCGCCCAGGATGCGGCCCAGTTCCTGCGGGGTCAAAACCGGCTCGGCGGCGATGTTGAAGGCTCCGCTGGCCCGCTGGTCCACCACCCGCCAGTAGGCCTCTGCCACGTCGTCCGCGTGCACGGCCTGGAAGACCAGGTTGTCCGGGACCGGCAGCAATGGAACCCAGGGTTTGCGGGGTACGAGCTGCGAAAGAACCCTTCCCAGGAAGTACCTGCCAATTTCACTCCCTGCGTTTCCCTGGAAGATGAGGGCCGGCCGCAGCCTGGCGACCGAAATCTCCGGTTCAGCGGCGGCGAACTGGTCAAGGAGCTTTTCCTGCTCGGCTTTGTGGCGGCTGTAATGCGATCCGGCCATCCCGGTGGCGGGCCAGGACTCGTCCCTGCGCCGGTCTTTGTCCGCCTTGCTGTAGGCGCCGACGGACGAGGCGCAGACAACCTGTTTGACGCCCATCTTTCCGGCAGCGTCCAGGACATTCCTGGTGCCTGTGACATTGGTGCGGTGCAGGAGGGGCAAATCGCGGTTCGGCTGGATCTGCCACGCCAGGTGGACGACGGAATCAACCCCTTCGAGCGCCTTCTCGAGCAGCGGCCTGTCCTGTTCCAGGCCCACGTCCAGGCTGTGCCACTGCACGCCGCCGTAGGGGTCCCGGGACGTGTCAGGCACCCTCCGGCTGATGCCAACCAACTGCAGGCTCCCGGGCTTTCGGGCGACGTGGCCCTGCAGGTTGCGCAGCAGTGCTGTTCCCGCGTTTCCGCTGGCCCCGGTGATGGCAATGCGCATGCCAACGACTCCTTTGCACGCTTGGACTGGTTGCGGGCCCTTCAGGACGAGCCTACAGCGGAGGAGCATTGTTTTATAAGCAACCTTATGATTTGCTGCTTCTAAGTCTTGCCGCAGGCTTTCGGAACCAGACCGAGGGAAACCAACACTCATGCCCGAATCCTTTGCCGCATTTGCCGTGGACGCTGCCCCTGTCCGCTGCCAACAGCCCGAACCGGCACAACAACCCACTCCTCCCGCAACCTCAGGACGGCTGCGGGAAACGTTTGAAAACGAACTGGTCCTCCGGTACCTGGACCTCGCCGAGGCTTTGGCCGCCCGTTTTGAGGCCCGCGGCCGGGAGCGGGCAGACCTGAACCAGGTGGCCTACCTTGGCCTGGTCAAAGCGGCCCGCGGCTTTGACCAGGCCAAGGGCGAGAGCTTTCCGGCCTACGCCGCGCCCACCATCACGGGCGAACTCAAGAGGTATCTCCGCGACCGGACCTGGGTTGTGCGCCCGCCACGCCACATCCAGGACCTGAGGACGCGGCTGTTCCGTGCAGAGCCGGAACTGACCCAATCCCTGGGCCGGAATCCCAGCGTCGCCGAACTGGCCAGCGAATTGGGAAGCGACCCGGCTGAGGTGCAGGAGGCCATCTCGGCATCCAGCAGCATGCACCCGGACTCCCTTGACGCCGCGAACCCCAACTCGGATGCCCCGTCCATCGGCGACGTCCTGGCAAGCCCCGAGACGCCCCTGGAACGGCTTGAGGAACTCGCCTGCCTGCGGGACGCCATGCAGGACCTGGATGACTCGGACCGGGAGCTTTTGTACCGGCGCTACTTCTGTGAGGAGACGCAGGTGCAGCTGGGGAAGCGGTTGGGGATGTCCCAGATGCAGGTGTCCCGCCGTTTGGCCAAGGTGCTGGTGGAACTGCAGCGGCGCCTGGAGGACGGCGCCCAGTTCGGCGCGCCGGAGGATGCCGCCGGCAACGGGACCTCATCCCGGGTTGTGCCGGCAGGCCGGACAGCCAACCACCCCGCGCCTTTCCGCCGTGCCCGGAACGGGCACACCGGCGCAGGTGCCGGCCGCCGCTTCGGCGGTGCGGAGACCAGGTAAAGCCCGGCCTTCGACCGGACCCGCGCAGTCAACGGACGACGGCGGGTGGCGGCCGCGGAAGCACATCATCGCCGGCTGCCGGGAGGGGCTGCGAAGCGCCCCGGAGGGAGTGCCTGCAGCAACAGGCATCCTATCTTGCCTGTTCAGCCGCCGAAAGGAAACACGCTCCTGCGGCTGAAAGAGGCCGTGGCCCTGTTTAGGAGCATCAGCAGGAGGGAACTGTTTGGTCATGGGAAGCTCTGAAAGATCCAAGCTCCGCGCTGTCCTGTTCGACCGGGACGGAACCTTGGTGATCGATGTGCCCTACAACGGGGACCCCGGCAAAGTACGGCCAATGCCCGGCGCCAAGGCCGTGCTGGACAGCCTGCGGGCGGAGGGTATCGCCACCGGCGTGATCAGTAACCAGTCGGGCATTGCCCGCGGCCTGATCTCGGCCGGGGACGTGGCAAGAGTCAACGCCCGGGTGGAAGAACTGCTGGGACCTTTTGACGTGTGGGAAGTCTGCCCCCACGCGGAGCAGGACGGCTGTACATGCCGGAAACCCGCTCCGGGGATGGTCCACAGCGCCTGCCGCAGACTTGGCATCCATGCCTCGGAGGCCGCCCTGATTGGGGACATTGGCGCCGACGTCGGTGCTGCCGAAGCGGCCGGCGCCACCGGAGTCCTGGTTCCCACCCCCGTGACCCGTGCCGAGGAGGTGGCTGCGGCGCGGCTGGTTGCTTCCGACCTGGCGTCCGCCGTCGGCCTGCTGCAGGGGACGCCCTGATGGGGCGCGTCCTGGTGGCCCGGCTGGACAGCATGGGCGATGTCCTGCTGGCAGGTCCGGCCGTGCGGGCGGTAGCCAACGGCCGTGCCCAGTACGGCGGCAGCACCAACCACGTGGTGATGCTGTGCGGCAGGCAGGGTGAAGCTGCGGCCGCGATGCTCCCTGGCGCCGCTGAGGTGTACAGCTGGGACAGTCCCTGGATCATGAACCCGGCGCCCGGGATGACCGGGCCGCACGCCGACCGGCTGATCGAGTATGTCCGCAATTCCCGGATCACCGAAGCAGTCATCCTCACGTCCTTCCACCAGTCGCCGCTGCCGCTGGCCCTGTTGCTGCGGCTGGCAGGAGTGGAACGCATCACCGGCGCCTCCACTGACTACGCCGGCTCCCTGCTGGATGTCCGCCTCAAGCCGGGGGAGGACTTCCCCGAAGACCAGCCCGAGGCGGAGCGGGCACTGGGCATTGCCGAGGCCGCAGGTTTCCGACTTCCCGCGGGCGACGACGGGAAGCTGCGCGTGAAGTCCGGTCCGGACGTGACGGGCCTGGTGGGTGACGAACCGTACGTTGTGGTCCACCCCGGAGCCGCTGTTCCCGCCAGGGCGTGGCCCCCGCTGCACCATGCCGCCGCCGTCGAACTCCTCCAGGGTGCCGGGTACCGGGTGGTGGTGACCGGCGGACCCGGCGAGGAGTCGCTGACCGCCACGGTGGCCGGCCCCTCTGCGGTGGACCTCGGCGGGCGCACCGACCTGCCCACCATGGCCGCCGTCATGGCCGGAGCCGATGCGGTGGTCAGCGGGAACACCGGACCGGCCCACCTGGCAGCTTCGGTGGGCACACCCGTGGCGTGCCTGTTTTCCCCTGTGGTCCCGGCCATCCGGTGGGCGCCCTATGGCGTGCCCCTGGAACTCCTCGGGGACCAGAACGCACCCTGCCGTATGTCCCGCGCCCGGCTTTGCCCCGTCCCGGGCCACCCCTGCCTCGACTCCGTATCGCCGGAGGAAGTGGTGGCAGCGGTGGAACGCCTGATCAGCGGAGTGAGCTCCTTCAGCACCCATGTCAGCACCCGTAGAAAGGCCCGCAACAGATGAGAATCCTGCTCTGGCATGTCCACGGTTCCTGGACGGACGCCTTTGTCCGCGGCCGCCACGAGTACCTGCTTCCCGTCCTGCCCGGAGGCGGCGCATGGGGCCTGGGCCGCGCCGGCAGGGACTGGCCGGAATCAGTGCGGGAGGTGGACCTGGCGACGCTCCACCCTGACGCCGTGGACGCCGTCGTCCTCCAACGCCCGGAAGAGATCGATGAGGTGGTCCGAACCCTGGGCCGGATGCCCGGCGTCGACCTTCCGGCCGTGTTCGTGGAGCACAACACGCCCAAAGGCAACTTCCCGAACACCAGCCACCCGCTTGCGGACCAAACCAGCATCCCGGTGGTCCACGTCACCCACTTCAACCGCCTGGCCTGGGACAACGGCTCCGCTCCCACCACGGTGATCGAGCACGGAATCCCGGACCCTGGCCAGCTCTATACCGGTGAACTGCCGGAACTGGGGGTAGTGGTCAACGAACCGGTCCGCCGCGGCCGGGTCACAGGAACCGACCTGCTGCCGGCCTTCGCGTCGGTGGCGCCGCTGCAGGTGTTCGGCATGAAGACAGAGGGCCTGGCGGCAGCCACCGGAATCGAGGCTTCACGCGTGACGTCCCGGGGCGACCTGAAGACCCGGGACCTGCACCGGGAACTTGCCCGCTGCCGGGTCTACGTCCATCCCATGCGCTGGACCTCGCTGGGGCTGTCCCTCCTGGAAGCCATGCACCTGGGCATGCCGGTGGTGGTGCTTGCCACCACCGAGGCCCCACGTGCCGTGCCGCAGGAAGCCGGTGTGGTCTCGGCCGACGTCGACGAGCTGCTCCGTTGCGCGGCGCGGCTGGTGGCCAATCCGGATGAAGCCCGACGGCGGGGAGTTGCCGCCCGGGAGGCGGCACTCGAGCGTTACGGCCTGGGCAAGTTCCAGGACCGCTGGGATGAGCTCCTGGCGGATCTGCGGAACCATCCGCGGCACCCCGTTAACGAGCGGCCGGACGAGCGGATCCTCGTTCCGGCGCGGGAGAGGAAGACACCATGAAGATCGCCATGATTTCTGAACACGCCAGTCCGCTGGCGGCACTGGGCGGGGTGGATGCAGGCGGGCAGAACGTACACGTTGCCGCGCTGTCCGAGGCCCTTGCCAAGCGCGGCCACCACGTCACCGTCTACACCCGCAGGGACGCAACGGAGCTTCCCGCACGGGTCCGGGTGGGGCGCCGGTTCGAAGTGGTCCACGTGGACGCCGGGCCCGCCCGCCACGTGCCCAAGGACCAGCTGCTGCCCTACATGGGCGACCTCGCGGACGGCGTGGCCAGGGACTGGGGGCATCGGCCGCCGGATGTGGTGCACGGCCACTTCTGGATGTCCGGCCTGGCAGCCCTGGAGGCGGCCAGGCGGCCCGATGCCGGATACCGCGTGCCCATGCTGCAAACGTTCCATGCGCTGGGCACCGTCAAGCGGAGGCACCAGGGCGCGGAGGACACCAGCCCGGAGGCACGCCGCTGGCTGGAACCCGGCGTGGGACGAGCTGCCGACCGGATCATCGCCACCTGCTCAGACGAAGTTTTCGAGCTCAAGGCCATGGGTATCGCCACCGGCAAGATCTCCATTGCACCCTGCGGCGTGGACCTGGGCTTCTTCTCTGCAGAGGGGCCGGTGGCAGCCAGGAAGCGCCGCTACCGGATCCTGTCTGTGGGGCGGCTGGTGCCACGCAAGGGTGTGGACCTGGTGATCCGTGCGCTCCCGTACCTCAAGGCGGCGGGATTCGACGACGTCGAACTCCTGATCGTGGGCGGGGGCGGCGACGCGAACGTGATGCACGCCGACCCCGAAATCCGGCGCCTGCTGGACCTCGCCGCCGGGCTGGGCGTGTCTGAACACGTGACCCTGCAGGGGCAGGTGTCCCGCGCGGAGATGCCCGGCATCTTCCGCAGTGCCGATGCCGTGGTGTGCGCACCCTGGTATGAACCGTTTGGCATCGTGCCGCTGGAAGCCATGGCATGCGGCATTCCGGTGGTGGCAGCAGCGGTTGGCGGCCTCCGGGACACGGTGGTTGACCACACCACCGGCCTGCACGTCCCGCCGCGGGACCCTGAAGCCATTGCCTCGGCACTGTCACTGCTGCTGGAAAACCCCGCCCTCAGGACGAAGCTCGGCCAGGCCGGGGAGCGGCGCGCGCGCACCCGTTACTCCTGGGACCGGGTGGCAGCGGAAACCGAAAAGGCATACCAGCTGGCCATGGCCGGTGCCCCGGCCAGCGTTTCGGCCGGGATCGTACCGATGGAAGGAGCCGCCCTGTGACTGCTGAATCGTCCCTGCGTGAAGCAGACCTCCGTACCCTGACCGCAGTACCGGCCCTGCCCGCTGTGCTCCCGGGCGCCACGTTCGTGGATGCCGCCAGCGCCGAGGCCGTCCGCACCCACCTGGACAACGTCATTCCGGCGCTTGATTCGCTCCGCAGCCAGTCGGGCCGGCTGGCTGCCTGGGGCGTGGAGCTGGCACAGCGCCTGCTGCGCGGCCAGCGGCTCCTGGCCGCGGGCAACGGCGGCTCAGCCGCGGAGGCGCAACACCTCACCGCCGAACTGGTGGGCCGGTTCGACAGCGAGCGGGTCCCGTTCTCCGCCATTTCCCTGCACGCGGAGTCATCGGCGGTCACCGCCATCGCCAACGACTACGGGTACGACGAAGTCTTTTCCCGGCAGGTCCGCGCGCATGGCCGCTCCGGTGACGTGCTGATGCTGCTGTCCACCAGCGGCAAGAGCCCCAACCTGCTGCGCGCCGCGGAAGCGGCCTCCCGGCTCAACGTGACCACCTGGGCGCTCACCGGCTCCGGCCCCAACCCGCTGGCCGACGTCTGCGACCAGGCCGTCATGATCGACGCCCTGAACGCCAACGCCCAGGAAGGGCACCTGATCGCCCTGCATGCCGTGTGCCGGGCCTTCGACCTTGAGGTTGCCCGGCACACCCCGTCAGTGGTCCCAGGGTTCCCCAGAGATGGCCGGCCATGAGGATCGTCGTCGTGGGAGACGTGATGCTGGACGTCGACCTTTCCGGTGAGGCCACCCGGCTCAGCCCGGACGCCCCTGTTCCCGTGGTGGACGTTTCGGCTGTCCGCCGCCGCGCCGGCGGCGCAGGCCTGGTGGCGCGCATGCTGGCCCAGGACGGCTGGCCCGTCACGCTGGTGACGGTCCTTGGCAACGACGACGCCGGCAGCCAGTTGCGTGCGCAGCTGGCCGGCGTGCGGCTCGTCGCGGGCAGCAGCAGCTATCCCTCGCCCGTCAAGACCCGGGTCCGGGCGGGTTCCCATCCGGTGGTCCGCTTCGACCAGGGCTGTGAAAAGACGCCGGTCCCGGAGGTCAGCCCCGCCATGCTCCGCGCCGTGGAAAAAGCCGGCGTGGTGATCGTGGCGGACTACGGCAGGGGACTGGCAGCCAACCCGCAGCTGCGCGACGTGCTGGCCCGGCTCGCGGACAGGGTGCCGGTCATCTGGGACCCGCATCCCTCGGGGCCCGATCCGGTGCCAGGCGTAACCGTGGTGACCCCGAATATCTCCGAGGCCACCAAGGCGGTGCAGTCCGGTCCGGGGAAGGGCTCCGCCCAGGCGGATTCCGCAGACCCAGCCGCAGCCGTGGCAGGGGTCCTGCTGGAACGCTGGCGCAGCCAGGCGGTGCTGGTGACCAAAGGCGAGGAAGGGGCCGTGCTGCTGCAGCGGGGCGGTACCGCCGCCCGTTCCGTTCCCGCGCCGAGGGTGGAGGCCGGCGATCCCTGCGGGGCAGGCGACCGGCTGGCAGCCAGCCTGGCGGTGCACCTCCTGGCCGGCCGCGACCTGCCGGATGCGGCGGCCCTGGCGGTCCACGATGCCGCCGATTTCCTGGCCGCCGGAGGAGTGTCGGCCCTGCCCGATGCCGGTGGGGAAGATGCCGCCCCCGGACATCGCGGGCCGGCGCAGGCGCCCGGCCGGCGTACCACCGAACCACTGCTCCTGGCCCGTTCGGTCCGTGAAAACGGCGGAAAAGTGGTTGCCACCGGCGGCTGCTTCGACCTGATCCACGCCGGCCACGTCCGAACACTCACCGCAGCCCGGGAGCTGGGGGACTGCCTGATCGTGTGCCTCAACTCCGACGATTCGGTGCGCCGGCTCAAGGGGCCGGAGCGTCCCATCATCGGCCAGCATGACCGGGCCGAGCTGCTCCTGGCGATGGAATGCGTGGACGCCGTGATGGTCTTCGACGAGGACACACCGGAAGCCGTCCTGGACCGTCTGCGTCCGGACATCTGGGTCAAGGGCGGCGACTACAAGGGCGCCCGCCTGCCCGAGACGGACCTGGTGGAAAGCTGGGGCGGCCGCTGCCTCACCGTCCCCTTCCACCCGGCCCGCTCCACCACCGGCCTGGCGGACGCACTCGCCAAGGTCAGCTGAACCTCCCTGCCCATCGACTTGTTTTCCCCATTGAAAGGAACACCATGACAGCAGAACCAACTGCAACCGCACCCACCAACCCCGGCCGCGTCCTGGTCACTGGAGGTGCCTCCGGACTGGGGGCCGCCGTCGTCGACGCCGTCCTCCGCTCAGGTGGCACCCCGGTGGTCCTGGACCGCGACATCAGCAGCGTCTCCGGGGTGAAGGCGTTCGAAGTGGACGTCGCTGACCGCGCTGCCGTGGAGAAGGCTGTCCTGGAAGCCGCCGAAACCCTGGGCGGCCTGGACGCCGTGGTCACCGCCGCCGGAATCGACCGCTGCGGCAAGCTCGCCGACGTCGAAGCCAACGAGTGGGAAAAGGTCATCGGCGTCAACCTGATGGGCACCGTTTCCGTGGTCCGCGCCGCCCTGCCCTACCTAAAGGAAACCCACGGCCGCGTAGTGACCGTGGCATCCACCCTGGGCAAGCGCGCCGTGGCTGATGCCACCGCGTACTGCGCCTCGAAGTTCGGCGTGGTGGGGTTCAGCCACGCACTGGCCGCGGAAACCGGCGGCGAAATCGGCGTCACCACCATGATCCCCGGCGGCATGAAGACCCGGTTCTTCGACGACCGCACCGAGCAGTACAAGCCGCAGGACGACTCCCGGCTCAACGACCCCGCCAACACCGCGCAGGCCATCCTGTTCGCACTCAACCAGCCCACCGGCTGCGAGGTGCGCGAGATGCTGATCTGCCACGAGGAAGAGGGCTCCTGGCCCTAAGCCGCCGCCGGCCACAACTACGCTGCCATCCGCAGTTTGCACAAGCGACATATCCAGCACCGACACATCCAGCACGGAAAGGCGGGAGGAACACCATGCCCACCACAGCCACCGAAACATCCGCAGGCCATGAGACAGTCCAGGGCTCCGGCATCACCATCCAGGACCCGCGAACCGGTGAAGTGCTTTGGACGGTGCCCGAAGCGGCGCCCGAGGCCATCAACCACGCCGTGGGTGTGGCCCGCAGCGGTGCAGCAGCGTGGGCCGCAACCGCACCGGCCGAACGGGGCGCCGCGCTGCGGGCAGCCGCCAAAGCCCTTGATGCAGCTGCGCGGGAGCTCGCGGGGCTGAACGCCAGCGAAACCGGCCGGCCGGAGGATGAGGCCCTGGCCGGCATCGCCGCCGGGGTTTCCACCCTGGAGCAGTACGCGGAACTTGGCCCGGTCCACCGTGGCCACAGCCTCCGCGGCAACCGGCTCGCCTCCGACTACACGCTGGCCGAACCGCGCGGCGTGGCCGTCCTGCTGACCCCCTGGAACGATCCGGTTGCCGTTGCCTGCGGGCTGATCGGCGCCGCGCTGGCCACGGGCAACACGGTCATCCACAAACCCAGCGAGCGGTGCCCGCGGCTTGGGGAGGCGCTGGGCGAAGTGCTGGCGCCGGCCTTCCCTGCCGGGGTATTCCAGACCCTCTCCGGTGGCGCAGGGGTGGGAGCGGCGCTGTCGCAGGCCGCCGTGGACGTCATAGCCCACGTGGGATCCAGCGCCTCAGGCGCCCGCATTGCCCAGGCCGGAGCCCTTACCGGCGCCCACGTCATCAGGGAAAACGGTGGCAACGACCCCCTGCTGGTGGACCGCGACGTGGATCCCGGGTGGGCTGCCCAGCAGGCAGCCATCGGAGCCTTCAGCAACAGCGGCCAGATCTGCACCTCCGTGGAACGGATCTACGTCCATAGGGACATTGCCGCCGAGTTCTGCAAAGCCCTGGAGGCCGAGGCAGCGCTCCGGAACAGCAGCGGCAGCGTGGCGCCGCTGGTGGACCTGCGGATGCGCGACGCCGTCCACGCCCACGTCGCCGAGGCCCTGGCCCAGGGCGCCCGCGCGGTGGAGGGCGGTGCCCTCCCGGCCGGCCCGGGTTCCTTCTACCCGGCCACCGTCCTGCTCGGCTGCACCGAAAGCATGCAGGTGATGGCGGAGGAAACGTTCGGCCCCGTGGCTCCGGTGCAGGTGGTGGACACGTTCGACGACGGCCTGCGCCTGGCGTGCAGCGGCAGGTATGGATTGGCGGCCACCGTCCTAAGCAGCAACATCGCGCACATCCAGCAGGCGGTGGCTGCGCTGCCCGTGGGAACGGTGAAGGTCAACGAGGTGTTCGGCGGCGCCCCCGGCGGAGCAGCCCAGCCGCGCGGCGAGAGCGGGGCCGGGTTCGGCTACGGGCCAGAGCTCCTGGACGAGTTCAGCCAGGTCAAGGTGGTGCACATCGCGGCCCCGCCGGCGGCCGGTTCCGGCGACGGCCCGGATACCATCATCAACACTGACGACCGGGACCTGCCGTGAACGCGTCCCCGGAATCCATCGACCTGTCCACCCAGCGGGCACTGTCCGACTGGCTCCCCGGCCGGCTCGCCGCGGAACATCCCTCCATCCTGGTCATCGGCGACGTGATGCTCGACGGCTGGTGGAGCGGCAGCATCGAACGGCTCTGCCGGGAAGCGCCCGCCCCCGTGGTGGACATCCAGTCCCGCGAATCGGTCCCGGGCGGCGCGGCCAACACCGCCATGAACCTGGCCGCCCTGGGAGCAAAGGTCTCGGTAGCCGGAATCATCGGCTCGGACGACGCCGGCGAAGACCTCCGTGCGCAGCTTGCCGCCGCCGGCATCGACGTCCGGCACCTGCACACCCACCCGGACATGGTCACCACCACCAAGATCCGGATCAGCAGCGGCGGCCAGGTGATGCTGCGCCTCGACGACTCGGCCGGCGCTGTCCCGGCCGACGCCCTGGCCGCGCTCGCCGCCTCGGTGCGTGCCGCCGTCGAACGCCAGGACGCCGTGCTGGTGTGCGACTACGGGACCGGCGTGGTGGCGGACCCTGTCCGCACGGAACTGGCGCGCGTCCTGGGACCTGACACCGCCGGCGAAAACCGTCCGCTTGTGGTGGTCGACGCCCATGATCCGCGCCCCTGGGCTGCCCTGCAGCCCCACTTGGTGACCCCGAACGCGCAGGAAACCGCCCGGCTCCTGGACCGGAAACTGCCGGAAGGGCAGGCGCGGGTGGAGGCGGTGTCCGCGGAGTCCGCGGCCCTGCTTCAGGCAACCGGCGCCCGGGCCGTGGTGGTCACCCTGGACCGGGACGGAACCGTGCTGTTGATGCCCGACGGCGTGCGGCACCGGACGTGGGCCCGGCCCGCCGCGGAGAAGCAGGCATCCGGGGCAGGGGACACCTTCGTGGCGGCCCTGACGCTTGCCCGTGCCGCCGGGCTGCCGCTGACCGCCAGCCTGGACCTGGCCCAGTCGGCCGCCGACGTGGTGGTCCACCAGCCCGGCACGTCTGTGTGCAGCACCGCCCAGCTCAGCCGGTACCTGGAGGCCTTCGCCGATACCGCCCTGAGTGCGGACGAACTGGAACGGCAGATGGAAATACACCGCGCCCAGGGCCAGCGGATCGTGCTGACCAACGGCTGCTTCGATGTGCTGCACAGCGGCCACACCAGGTACCTCAACCAGGCGAAACAGCTGGGCGACATCCTGGTGGTGGCACTGAACAGTGATGATTCGGTGCGCCGGCTCAAGGGCCCCGGCAGGCCCATCAACACCATGGCGGACCGTGCAGCCGTGGTGGCGGCCCTGAGCTGCGTGGACTATGTGACAGTGTTCGATACCCCCACGGCCACCCCGCTGATCCGCCGGCTCCGGCCCGAAGTCTATGCCAAGGGCGGGGACTACACGCCGGAAATGCTGGAGGAGACCCCGGCGGTGGAAGAGTACGGCGGCCGGATCGCCATCCTTGATTACGTGGCTGAACGGTCCACCACCGCCGTGGTGAAACGGATCCGCGACGGTGAAGGCGCAGTGCCTAGCAACTAAGGTTGAAGCATGACTGAAGCGTGGCACGGGTAATGGCAAAACGCGGAAGGTCAGGGGGCCGGAACAGCATCCGTGCGGTTGCAGGCGTGGTGGAGGTGCCTGCGGGCTCCCGCCAGAGTGGTCCGGTGGAGGGTGTCTACTACATCGATACCGGTGACTGCGAGCTGGTGGCGGACCAGGACAACTCCACGGGCTGGCTCCTGAAGATCAACGGGGTCATGAGCTCGCACATCGACCTCGCCGATCCCCTGTTTTTGGACTTCGAGTACATGCGGTGGATGGCGGCGCTCATTGAATCCCGCTGGCCGCCGTCGGACGCATCGTCGGCAAAGCTGCGCGGGCTGCACCTGGGCGGCGGCGCCTGCTCCATGGCCCGCTACTTCGCCGCAGCCTACCCGGACGCCCGCCAGGTGGTGGTGGAACTGGACGGCAAGCTCGCGGAGCATGTCCGCAACTGGTTCGACCTTCCCAAGGCGCCTTTGCTCCGGATCCGGGTAGGGGAGGCCCGCGCCGTGACGGAGACCCTGACGGCCGGCACCCGGGACTTCATCATCCGCGACGTCTTCGCCGGCGCCCACACCCCGCGCCCGCTGACCACCGCCGAATTCAATGCGCACGTCAAACGGGTCCTGGCCCCGGGCGGCCTGTACGTGGCCAACTCCGGCGATGCCCCCGACCTCCGGAATGCGCGGGAGGACGCGGCCACCATTGCGGCAGCCTTCCGGCACACGGTGATCATTGCCGACCCCGCCATGCTGAAGGGCCGGCGCTACGGAAACATGGTGATGGCCGGCAGCGACTCGCCCATCGTGGACGACCCACAGCTGCGGCGCAGGCTCCTGGGCGGAGCCGTCCCGGCCCACCTCTGGGACGACGCCCAGGTCCGGGCGTTCGCCGCCGGAGCGGCAGTCCGCCACGACCCGCCGGCGCCCCCGGAAGCCTAAGCCCGGCCCAGGAGCGCTTCGCGGTAATCCGCCATCCGTTCCCGGAGGGCCTGCACCACCGCGGCAACCGCGGGCCGGCGCAGCGAATCCGGGCGCAGGACCAGCCAGTAGGGGAGCAGTTCGCCGATCTCGTCGGGCAGCAGCCGGACCAGGTCATCGTGCAGGTCCGCCATGAAGCACGGCAGGAACCCGACCCCCGCCCCGGCCCGGGTTGCCTCCACGTGCACGAACACGTTGGTGGAGGTGAGGCCGTCGCGCATGGCCGGAACCAGCCGCCGCGGCGCGTCAAGGTCATCCACCTGCAGCATTGAATCCACGAAATACACCAGCGGGTGCCCGTTGAGTTCAGCCACGGTGGCCGGTGTCCCGTGCTCCGCCAGGTAGGCGCGGGACGCGTACATTCCCAGCCGGTATTCACCCAGCCGGATGGCCTCCGCCCGGTGCACCTGCGGCTCGCCTACCACCACCTCGATGTCCAGGCCGGACCGCTGCTGCAGGGCACGGCGCGTCATGGTCACCACTTCCACGCTGAGGCCCGGATGGTCCCGGCGCAGGCGCGCCACCGCTGGGGCTGCAATGTAGGCGCTGAAGCCATCGGTGGCGGTCATGCGTACGACGCCGGTAATCGGGTCGGGTGCCTGGCCTGCCGGTCCCAGCGTGCCCAGCACCGCTTCCACCTGTTCCGCTGCCCGCACGGCCCGTTCGCCGAGCTCCGTCAGTTCCCAGCCGCCTGCTGCCCGGGACAATACCCGGCCGCCGAGCGCTTTCTCAAGGGCGGCGATCCTGCGGGACACCGTGGTGTGGTTCAAGCCCAGGGCCTGGGCCGCCGTCGTAAACCTGGCCGAGCGGGACACTGCCAGGAGGACCAGCAGGTCATCGGGGTTCGCATTCATATCTGCAATTGTGCACACGTTTCGTGCCGCTTTGGGCATTGAAGCGCCTGGTTTGTGCAGCAATACTCATCTGAGTCACTTGTGCTGGAGATCACAGCGCGTGTCAATGTGGACACTAGGAGAAACCATGAGCGTAGAGCAGCGCCCCGCCAACGAGGCCGGGCATGCACCCAAAGGATCAGGACTGAAGAAGATCGTCGCGGCCTCCATGGTGGGGACGGTGGTGGAGTGGTACGAGTTCTTCCTCTACGCCACCGCCGCCACCCTGGTCTTCGGCAAGTACTTCTTCCCCGCCACCGGAAACGAGCTCGACGGGATCATCCAGGCCTTCCTCACCTACGCCGTGGGCTTCATTGCACGCCCGCTGGGCGGCATCGTGTTCGGCCAGATCGGTGACAAGCTGGGCCGCAAGCCCACGCTGCAGCTCACCATCGTGATCATCGGCGTCTCCACGTTCCTGATGGGCTGCCTCCCCGGCTTCGCCGACATCGGGTACCTGGCCCCCGCACTGCTGGTGGCCCTGCGGTTCATCCAGGGCTTCGCGCTGGGCGGCGAATGGGGCGGAGCAGTCCTCCTCGTGGCAGAACACAGCCCCAACAAGACCCGCGCCTTCTGGTCCAGCTGGCCCCAGGCCGCCGTCCCGGTGGGCAACCTGCTGGCCACCCTGGTGCTGTACATCATGTCCACCACCCTCAGCAGCGAGGCCTTCCTTGGCTGGGGCTGGCGCGTGGCCTTCTGGCTCTCGGCCGTGATCGTCTTCGTGGGCTACTACATCCGTACCCACGTCAGTGAATCCCCCATCTTCCTCGAAGCCAAGGAACTGGTGGAAAAGGAACAGGCCGTCAGCTACGGCGTGTTCGAGGTGGTCCGCAAGTACCCCAAGGGCATCTTCCAGGCCATGGGCCTCCGGTTCGCGGAGAACATCATGTACTACCTGGTGGTCAGCTTCGCGATTGTCTACCTCAAGAGCGTGCACAAGTACGACACGTCATCACTGCTGCTGGCACTGCTGATCGCGCACGTCATCCACTTCGCCATCATCCCGCAGTACGGCCGCCTGGCGGACCGGATCGGCCGCAAGCCGGTCTACCTCGCCGGAGCCATCCTGGGTGCCACCTGGCCGTTCTTCGCCTTCCCCATGTTCGACACCCGGAACGCCGTGGTGATTGTCCTTGCCGTGACCATCGGACTGTGCCTGCACGGCCTTATGTACGCCGGCCAGCCGGCCATCATGGCCGAGATGTTCCCCACCCGCATGCGGTACTCCGGAGCCTCCCTGGGTTCCCAGGTCACGTCCATCTTCGCCGGCTCCCTGGCGCCGCTGCTGGCCACCCAGTGGCTCAAGGACACCGGCTCATGGGTGCCCACCGCCATCTACCTGGTGGTGGCCTGCGCCATCACAACCGTGGCCGTCCTGAGCCTGAAGGAAACCAAGGGCATTGCCCTGGAAGACGTGGACAAGGAAGACGCCGCCCGCGAGGGACTGCTCAGCCCCACGCATGGCTGACCTGGCCACCATTGGACCGATGGAACCCGCTGGACTGCGTAGGCGCACAAAAGGAGAACTGCAATGGAGGACACGTTGAATGGACGCAAGGCGCTGGTCACCGGCGGTGCCAGCGGAATCGGGGCGGCGTGCGTGCGCGCACTTGCCGCGCGGGGAGCGAAAGTGGTGGTGGCCGACGTCGACGCCGCCGCGGCGGCGACGCTCGCCGATGAGGTGGGCGGCACCGCGTGGGGCGTGGACCTGCTGGACGTTGACGCCCTGGCCACCCTCAGCCTGGACTGCGACATCCTGGTGAACAATGCCGGTATCCAGCGCATCAGCCCCATCGAGGACTTTGAGCCGGCAGATTTCCGCCGGCTCATCACCCTCATGCTGGAGGCGCCCTTCCTGCTGATCCGGGCGGCGCTGCCACACATGTACGCGAACAACTTCGGCCGCATCATCAACCTCTCGTCGGTGCACGGGATCCGGGCCTCCCCGTTCAAGAGCGCCTACGTTTCCGCCAAGCATGGCCTGGAAGGGCTGAGCAAGGTGACGGCGCTGGAAGGCGGGGCTCACGGGGTCACGTCCAACTGCATCAACCCCGGCTACGTGCGCACGCCCCTGGTGGAGTCGCAGATCGCCGACCAGGCCAAGGTTCACGGCATCCCCGAATCCGAGGTCCTGGCCAAGGTGATGCTCACCGAGGCGGCCATCAAGCGCCTGGTGGAGCCGGAAGAAGTGGCGTCCCTGGTGGCCTGGCTGGCTTCCGCGGACGCCGGAATGGTCACCGGCGCCAGCTACACCATGGATGGGGGCTGGTCCGCGCGGTAGCACCCGTCCGGCCCCGCGCCTCCTATTCCAGGGGTTTGACCAGCCGGTGGTCGAAGAAGAAGACGCCGTAGGTCGTCTTCACCCCCACCGAACGCCGGTCCCGCCACACGACGACCCCTTCGCGCCTGCCGCTGAAGGGGTCGTCGCCTATGACGGTGTCACCCACCCGGTAAGGGGACCGCGGACTGAAGGCCTCCAGCATCAGTCCCAGGACCTGTCCCAGCGCTTCACCCACGCTGACGGGCTGGCCCAGGCGGGAAAAATCCTGTGCGTAGTCGTCCCTGGCCATGTGACCAACTCCTCCAGGCGGCAGCCTGCCGCCCGCTAACGGTGCTGGTTGGCCGAACGCTCCCAGCGGAGGATGGTCCTCCCATTCCGGCCGCCACCGTACGCCCACGCTAGGCGCTAATCACATCAGCAACATCAGTAACAGGTACTCAAGTTCTGAGGGGGGCATTACCTGCCCAGGCCGGCTCCGTTGATGATGTCCTCGGCGTTGTCGAATGCCCACGCAACCAAAGGCACCAGGAGAGCGCTCAATTCGTAGCCCCGCTCCGTGAGGCTGTAATCCACGCGGGGCGGAATGACCGGCTGGGCGTTCCTGCTGACCAGGCCATCACGCTCCAGGGTCTTCAATGTCTGGGCCAGCATCTTCTCGCTGATTCCCTCGGCCCGCCGCCGCAATTCACTCCAGCGCTGCTCACCCTCGGACAGGGAAAGCAGGATCAGGACTCCCCATTTGCTGGTGATGTGGTCCAGCAGGGTCCGGCTGGGGCACCCGGCGGGGAACACGCCGTCGGCAAAGGCCTGCGGGAGGGGCGACGCGTGAGGTGCTGTTTCCATGCCTTCAGCTTACCCAAAGCCTGGTACCTAACTCTTGGGTTAGTACCTTACTTCAAAGTGCGTACTCTCTGTTGGGAAGTTCTGCCGACTGGCCATGGTTGTGCCCTCTGACAGAGAAAAACCCCCGAAAGGAACCACCGTGAGCATTGTTGTTACAGGCGCCACCGGACAGTTGGGCCGCCACGTTCTTGAAGCCCTCCTGGAGAGGGGCGTACCCGCCGCGGATATCGTGGCCGCCGGCCGGTCGGTGGAGAAGCTCGCAGACCTTTCCGCGCGCGGGGTACGCGTGCAGCACATGGACTATGCCGACCCTGGTTCCGTGGCCGAAGCACTCAAGGGCGCCCGGCGGGTGCTGCTGATTTCCGGCAGCGAAGTGGGCCGGCGGGTGGAACAGCACCGCACCGTGATCAACGCCGCAAAGGCCGAAGGCGTGGAGCTGCTGGCCTACACCAGCATCGCCAATGCGGACACCACGGGCATGCTGCTGGCGGATGAGCACAAGGCCACGGAGGCGCTGCTGCGCGAATCCGGCGTCCCCTTCGTCCTGCTGCGCAACGGCTGGTACCTGGAGAACTACACGGAACAGCTGCCGGGCACCCTGGCCCAGGGAGCGCTCGCGGGCAGTGCCGGAGCGGGCAAGGTCAGCGGGGCCGCACGGGCCGACTACGCCCACGCCGCAGCAGCGGTCCTGGTGGCCGATGGCCAGGCCGGCAAGGTCTACGAGCTGGGCGGCGACGAGGCCTTCAGCATGGCGGACCTGGCGTCCGAGATCACCGCAGCCACCGGAAAACCCGTCCGCTACAACAACCTGCCCACCGAGGATTACGTTGGCCTGCTCACCGGTGTGGGTGTTCCCGAGGCTTTTGCCGGGATCCTGGCTGATTCGGACCTGGGCATTGCGCGCGGCGATCTCCTGGTCAGCACCGGCGACCTGCGCAGGCTGATCGGGCGCCCGACGACGTCCCTCGGCCAGGCGGTACGGGCCGCCGCTGCTGCGGGCTAGGGGAGCGCAGGCCTGACGGGGCAGTGGGCTGACAGGGCAGTGGCCTGACAGGCGCCGGTCTTACAGAGCAGAACATGGAAGTGCCCGGTCCGTTCGGGGACCGGGCACTTCTTGCTTCAGTACTGCTGCCAGGGCAGGTGCAGTCCTAGGTTTTGGATCCGGTTAGGGCCAGCGTTCCGCCGAGGCCGATCATCATTGCCCCGCCGACCGCCTCCACCGCGGGGACGCGCCGCGGTGAGCGGACGAACCACAGCCGCGCCCACCCCGCCGCGATCGCCCACACGCTGTCCGAGACCAACGCGATCAGCAGGAAGACAGCACCCAGCAGTGCAAGCTGGAACGGAATGTTGCCGGCAGGGTAGTCCACGAACTGGGGCAGGATCGCCACGAAGAACACCACCGACTTCGGGTTCGTGGCGCCCACCACCGCCCCCTGGCGCACCAACGTCCACGGAGTGGAGGCCGGCGGCGGCGCAAGCCGCCGGGAACCGTGCCCCCGGCGGACAATGGTCCGGATCCCCAGGAAAACCAGGTAAGCGGCACCTGCCAGCTTCACGATGCTGAAAAGAAGCACGGACTCGGCCACCACCACACCCACGCCAAGGGCCACGGCGATGACCTGGACCAACTGGCCCGTGGCATTTCCCAGGACGGTGAGGACGCCGCCGCGCCACCCCAGCGCGAGGGAACGTCCAATGACGAACAGCACGCTGGGGCCCGGGACGGCGATCAGGATTACGGACGCCAGGGCGAATGCCACCAGGTTGGACATTGGAACCATGGCTGATTGTAGCTCCGGTACGGGCGTCCGCAGCCGGCTGTTTCCGGCTTAGCTGCCCGTGCCTGCCCCGACCACCGGCAGCGGCGAGGTCTCGTCCTCAAGGTGGGCCCGGCGTCGGCCGTCACCCTTGATCCACAGGCGGTAGGCCATCACCAGCAGTCCCAGCCATGCCGCGCCCACGTACAGGGCGATCCGGGTGTCCTCGAACGCGCCCAGGATGGCGATCACCAGCACCATGAAAGCGATGGTCAGGACGGAGGCGGCGGGCCACCACGGCGACGGGAATTCCGACGCCGGCAGGCCCCCGCGGGCGATTTCCCGCTTCATTGCAACATGGGACGCGAGGATCATCACCCAGACCCAAACGGTGGCGAAGGTGGCAATCGAGGCAATCACCAGGAACACATCCTCCGGAATAACGGCATTGAGGACCACTCCCACCAGGAGGATTCCCGCCATCATGACCACGGTCATCCACGGGACGCCGTGCCGGGAGACCTTGCCGAAGGCGGCCGGTGCATGGCCCTGGCTGGAAAGCCCGAAAAGGATGCGTCCGGCGCCGAAGATATCGCTGTTGATGGCTGAAAGCGCGGCCGTGATCACCACGGCGTTCAGGATGTGCGGTGCCGCCGGGATGCCCAGGCCGCTGAAGATCTGCACGAATGGGCTGCCACTGGTGCCCACCTGGTCCCACGGGAAGAGGCTCATCAGGACTCCGAGCGTGAGGACGTAGAACAGCAGCACGCGCACGGGCACAGTGTTCACGGCCTTTGGGATGACCTTTTTGGGGTCAGCCGCCTCGCCGGCCGTGATGCCCAGGGTCTCGATGCCGCCGAACGCGAACATCACCACGGCGAACGATGCCAGGAGGCCTTCGAAGCCGTTGGGGAACAATCCGCCATGGTCAACGAGGTTGCCCAGTCCCGGAGCCACGGCAGTGCCGTCGCCCTGGAAGCCGAACACGATCAGTGCAGCGCCGCCCGCGATCATGGCGATGATGGCCGCCACCTTGATCAGCGAGAACCAGAACTCAAGTTCTCCGAAGACCTTGACGCTGAGCAGGTTCAGCGCGGCGAGGAAGCAGATGACGGCCAGGATCCAGATCCAGCGGTCCACCTGCGGGAACCAGAAGCCCATATAGATGCTGAAGGCCGTGACGTCGGCGATCGCCACGATGGCCATCTCGAAAACGTACGTCCAGCCGGTCACGAAGCCGGCGAGGGGGCCGAGGTACCGGCTCGCGTACTGGCTGAAGGAACCCGATACCGGGTGCCGCACGGCCATTTCGCCCAAGGCGCGCATCACCATGAACACGGCTGCGCCGCCGATGATGTAGGCCAGCAGAACTGCCGGCCCGGCTTTCTGGATGGCGGAGGCTGAGCCATAGAAGAGGCCGGTGCCGATCGCCGAGCCCAGCGCCATGAAGCGGATGTGCCGGACGTTCAGCCCGCGGTTGAGGACATGCCCCACGCCGGCAGTTGGCTTGTGCGTTTCCGCCGCGGTTTTGGTCCGGGTTGGGGTTGGAGCTGGTTGCATGCAAATACCTTCTCGTCATTGGGAGGGGAGCCGCTAACCAGCAGACCATTTTCGCAGGCACCGTGATCAGGCTCACGGCGGGTTGCTGTCTTTCATTTCAGACTGTTCGCAGCGCCCTTTCGCTGCGGATATCATTTGGCGCTGCGCATCTTACTTTTCGCGCCGGATATTTAGGGCGCGAAAAGGGATATGCGTGTCGATAAGGCGTACGACGGAGCGAATGTCCGGTATTTCAGACACGGTGACTCCGAACGGGGTTCAAACGACATCTCAAGGGGCGCAAGCTTAAGTACGGGATACCGGACAGAGCTAGCCAGAAAGACCCTTCCAGCCGATGAGCACTGCACTAAGCGCCGAAACAGGGGGCGCCGGGAACCAGGCGCCCCGGGCATCCGTCAAGGCAACGTCAAAAGTTCCTGCCGCAGAAAACACCCTGCGCATCCTCAAGCTGTTGGCTTCGCGGCGTGGCCCCATGGCGGCGTCGCAGATCGCGTCCAGCCTGGACCTGCCCCGCTCCAGCGTCTACCACCTGCTGGGGGTGATGGAGGCCAATGGCTTCGTCCTCCATTTGCACGAGGAACAGCGCTACGGGCTGGGCATCAGCGCTTTCGAGCTCAGCTCCGCGTACTCGCGCCAGGAGCCGCTGTCCCGGTTGGGCCGCCCACTGCTTGCCTCGCTGGTGGACGCGATTGGCGAGAGCGCCCACCTCGCCGTCCTGCACGGCCGCGACGTCCTGTACATCGTGGAGGAGCGGGCCAAGAACCGCCCGTCCCTGGTCACCGACGTCGGTGTCAGGCTGCCCAGCCACCTCACTGCCAGCGGCCGGGCCATCCTTGCCGCCCTGCCCAAATCCCAGGTGCGCGCCCTGTACCCCAACGCTGCTGCCTTCACTGCGCGGCACGAGGTGGAGGGGGCCATCATGAAGTACTCCGCCCTGTCCTCGCACCTGGACCAGGTCCGCCAGCGGGGCTACGCCACCGAACACGGCGAGGTGACCCCTGGCTTCGGCTCCATTGCCGCCGCGGTCACCGACCATTTGGGGTGGCCTACCGCGGCCGTCGCGGTCACCTTCCTGGAGGACAAACTGCCTGCTGACGAGTGGCCGGTACTGGCGGCCCGGGTGCAGAAAGTAGCCGACGAACTCTCGGTCCGCATCCACGGCCGCCCGGTCAATTGAGCGCAGCCAAACAACTGACGGCGCTGGTCTGAAATACCGGACAGCACCCCGCTAAAACCGCTGTGAAGCCCGTCCTCAAAGGGCTTTAGTTGATACAGAACTTCTTCGAAACCTCAGACACCAAGAAAAGGAGCCCATCATGGCACCCGCCGATTTCACCACCGGGGCCCGCCCGGTCAAAGCAGCCCGCGGCACCGAGCTCACCGCCAAGTCCTGGCAGACCGAAGCGCCGCTGCGCATGCTGATGAACAACCTGGATCCCGAGGTCGCCGAGCGCCCGGACGACCTGGTGGTCTACGGCGGCACTGGCCGCGCCGTCCGCTCCTGGGCAGCGTTCGATGCCATCACCCGCACCCTGGAGACCATGGAAAAGGACGAGACCCTGCTGGTCCAGTCCGGAAAGCCGGTGGGCGTCTTCCGTACCAACGAGTGGGCCCCGCGCGTGCTGCTGGCCAACTCCAACCTCGTCGGCGACTGGGCAACCTGGCCCGAATTCCGCCGGCTCGAGGCCGAGGGCCTCATGATGTACGGCCAGATGACGGCCGGTTCATGGATCTACATCGGCACCCAGGGCATCCTGCAGGGCACCTTCGAGACCTTTGCCGCGATCGCCCGCAAACTCACAGGGGACGAAAACGGCACGCTCGCCGGCACGCTGACCCTCACCGGCGGCTGCGGCGGCATGGGCGGCGCCCAGCCGCTCGCCGTCACCCTGAACGAGGGCGCCTGCCTGATTGTCGACGTCGACGAAACCCGCCTGCGCAGGCGGGCCGGCAAACGCTACCTGGACGAGGTGGAAACCGACCTCGACGCCGCCATCGCCAAGGTGCTCAAGGCCAAGGAGGAACGCCGCGGCTGGTCCGTGGGCTACGTGGGCAACGCCGCCGAAGTCTTCCCCGAGATCCTGCGCCGCCACAAGGCCGGCGAACTCACCGTGGACATCGTCACCGACCAGACCTCCGCCCACGATCCCCTGTCCTACCTGCCCGAAGGCATTTCCGTGGACGAGTGGCACCGCGAGGCAGAGGCTGATCCTGAAGGGTTCACCAAGAAGGCCCAGGCATCCATGGCCCGGCACGTCCAGGCCATGGTGGAATTCCAGGACGCCGGCGCCGAGGTGTTCGACTACGGCAACTCCATCCGCGACGAAGCCCGCAAGGGTGGTTACGCCCGGGCCTTCGAGTTCCCCGGCTTCGTCCCCGCCTACATCCGGCCCCTGTTCTGCGAAGGGCTTGGCCCGTTCCGCTGGGTCGCCCTGTCCGGTGACCCGGAAGACATCCGGGTGACGGACGAAGCCATCAAGGAGCTCTTCCCGGAGAACAAGCACCTGCACCGCTGGATTGACGCCGCCCAGGAACGGGTCGAGTTCGAGGGCCTGCCGGCGCGCATCTGCTGGCTCGGCTACGGTGAACGCGCCAAGGCCGGCCTGCTCTTCAACCAGCTCGTCAAGGACGGCAGGGTCAAGGCTCCCATCGTGATCGGCCGCGACCACCTGGATTCGGGCTCCGTCGCCTCCCCGTACCGCGAGACCGAGGCCATGGCGGACGGCTCCGATGCCATCGCCGACTGGCCAATGCTGAACGCCCTGCTCAACACTGCCTCCGGCGCCACCTGGGTGTCCCTGCACCACGGCGGCGGTGTGGGCATCGGCCGCTCCATCCACGCCGGCCAGGTTTCCGTCGCCGACGGCACCGACCTCGCAGCGCAGAAACTCGAGCGCCTCCTCACCAACGACCCCGGCATGGGCGTCATCCGCCACGCCGACGCCGGCTACGAACGCGCCCTCGACGTCGCCAGGGAACGCGGCGTCCGCATCCCCATGAATGAAGGCAAGTAGAAAATGACTGTTACGACACACGAACCGCTGACCGTCACCCTCGGGTCCGTCGGCGTCACGCCCGGGGATCTGCTCGCCGTCGCACGCCACGGCGCGAAGGTGACCATCGCGCCGGACGCCCTGGAAACCGTCGCCAAGGTGCGCGCCCACATCGATGACCTCGCCGCCAGCGACGTCCCCGCCTACGGCATCTCCACCGGGTTCGGTGCCCTGGCCAACCGCCACATCCCGAATGAACTGCGCACCCAGCTGCAGAAGTCCCTCATCCGGAGCCACGCTGCGGGCATGGGGCCGGCCGTGGAGCGGGAGGTGGTCCGCGGCATCATGTTCCTGCGCGCCAAGACCCTTGCCTCCGGCCGCACCGGCGTCCGCCCCGTGGTCCTGCAGACCATGGTGGACGTCCTCAACGCCGGCATCACCCCCGTGGTCCGCGAGTTCGGCTCGCTGGGCTGCTCCGGTGACCTGGCGCCACTGTCCCACTGCGCCCTGGTCCTGATGGGCGAAGGGGAAGCGGAAGGGCCCGACGGCGTGACTTACGGCGGGCGGGGAGAGCGGCCTGTCGCTGAGCTGCTGGCAGAACACGGCATCGAGCCCGTCACCCTCGCCGAAAAGGAGGGCCTGGCCCTGGTCAACGGCACCGAGGGCATGCTGGGCATGCTCCTGATGGCCATCGCCGATCTTCGCCAACTGCTGTCGACGGCGGACATCACCGCCGCCCTGAGCGTCGAGGCGCTGCTGGGCACCGACCAGGTATTCCTGCCCGAACTGCACGCTGCGCTGCGGCCCCACCCGGGCCAGGCGGCAAGCGCGGACAACATGCTCCGCGTGCTGTCGGACTCTCCCATCGTGGCGTCGCACCGGGTGGGGGACTCCCGGGTGCAGGACGCCTACTCGCTGCGCTGCGCCCCCCAGGTTGCCGGTGCCGTCCGGGACACCGTTGACCACGCCGAATTGGTGGCCACCCGGGAGCTGGCGGCAGCCATCGACAACCCCGTGGTCCTTCCCGACGGGCGTGTGAGCTCCAACGGCAACTTCCACGGCGCGCCCGTGGCATACGTCCTGGACTACCTGGCCATCGCCGTCGCCGACCTCAGCTCCATCGCTGAACGCCGGACCGACCGCATGCTGGATCCTGCCCGGTCGCATGGCCTGCCCGCTTTCCTCGCCGCTGACCCCGGCGTGGACTCCGGGCTGATGATCGCCCAGTACACCCAGGCCGGCCTGGTTTCGGACAACAAGCGGCTTGCCGTTCCGGCCTCCGTGGACTCGATTCCGAGCTCCGCCATGCAGGAGGACCATGTCTCCATGGGCTGGCATGCGGCACGCAAGCTGCGCAAGTCGGTGGAAAACCTCCGCCGCGTCCTGGCCATCGAACTGGTGACCTCGGCGCGGGCGCTGGACATCCGCTCGCAGCTCTCGGGCGGGGTCCTGACGCCGGGGCCCGCGGGTACCGCTGTCGTGGCCGCGCTCCGCGGGGTGGTGGAGGGGCCGGGGACGGACCGGTTCCTGTCGCCGGAACTGGAAGCGGCTGACCGCCTGGTCGCCTCAGGTGACGTGCTCCGGGCAGCCGAATCCGCCGTCGGGCCGCTCGCCTGATACCGAAGAATCTTCAGCGCCTACTGACCGTCCGTCCGAAAGGTGGAATTTCCGGCGCCACGACCCACCGTGGCGCCGGGAGTGTAGTAGAACTGAAGATGTAGTGAAAGTCACATCAAAGAAGCTGTGGCAGCAGAACGATACAAAGGGGTAGAAGTTCAAATGAAAGCACGTGGGGCAGTCCTGTCCAGGCGCAATGCCCATTCCGCCGCGGTATCCAACTGGAAGGCCCTCAAGGCCGGGGACCGCGTCGAGATCATCAAGCATGCGCATGTGGTGGCAGCCGGGGAGGTGGAAGAGGTGTCCCAAAGCGGCAACGTCCTTTGGCTGGTTCCGGCCGGTCCGTCAGGCCCCGCGGAGAAGCAGCTTTTCCTGAAGTCCGACGGCGTGGAGGTCCGCCGCGGCTAGCAGTCCCGCAAGCAGCAACCAAAAAATCCCCGCACTGCCGTATGGCGTGCGGGGATTTTTTGTAGGCGTGGTCAGGCCGCGAAGGACTCGTACGTTTCGCCGAAAGGTACTGATGCGTCCAGGGCTACCGTGTAGCTTCCCGGGTGCAGCCTGGTGACGCGGATGCCGCACTCGGCATCCTTCGCTGCCACCCCAATCAGTTCGGCCACCGCCTCTTCCAGTCCTGCGTGGACCTCGCTGGCGCTGGAGAACTCCAGGCTGATGGACCGCAAAGCAGGTCCTTCGGTGGGCTTGGCGGCGGCGGGGATCCGCTCCAATGTGGCTGTAGTCATGTACTGCACTTTCTGTGTTTCGTGCCAAGATGGCTCAACCATTCTACCGACTGCTCGGGATAGATGTCAGATGACTGTCCTTTGAGGGCTCCGGACGTGCAGTCACAATGGCGTCCGTTCGCGGGATCGCAGCGAATCAACGACCATGGATCTCGGGGCCCGGGGGCCCTGGAAGCACCCGATCGATACGGCTTGAGGAGAATTCGGTATGAAGATCATGCGCCTGGGCGAAAGCGGCAGCGAGCAGCCTGCGGTCCTGGTTTCCCCGGCGGACGGCATCGACCGGTATTTCAGCCTGTTGCCCCTTGCCGCCGACGTGGACGGGGAGTTCCTTGCCGGGGGCGGACTGGACAGGGTGCGGGATGCACTGGAGGCCGGGGAACTGCCGGTTTTGGCGGGCGCCGCTGCGCTTCGGGTTGGTTCCCCCGTGGCCCGGCCCGGTTCGGTGGTGGGCATCGGGATGAACTACGCCGCCCATGCCGCCGAATCGGGTGCCGAACCGCCAACGGTTCCCGTCGTCTTCCTCAAGCCCAGCAACACCGTCACCGGCCCCTGCGACCCCGCCCCGCTTCCGCCGCACTCCACCCAATATGACTGGGAAGTGGAACTGGGCATCGTGATCGGCAGCGAAGCCAGCTACCTCGGGTCCGTCGACGAGGCGTCCAAGTGCATTGCCGGCTATGTGACCGCCAACGACTTCTCCGAGCGGGAATACCAGTTGCCGGGAGCGGCGGGGCAATGGACCAAGGGGAAATCCCTTCCCGGGTCCACGCCCCTGGGCCCCTGGCTGGTTCCGGCGGGGGAGATCGACGGCGGCAACCTGCGGCTGCGCAGCTGGGTGAATGGTGAGCCGCGCCAGGATTCGTCGTCATCGGAGCTCATCTTTGATGCGCCCTCACTGGTCCACCACTGCAGCCAGTACATGCGGCTTGAACCGGGTGACGTGATCCTGACCGGGACGCCGCAGGGTGTGGCCCTCAGCGGCCGTTTCCCCTACCTCCAGCCGGGCGACGTGGTGGAGGTAGAGGTGGACGGCCTGGGCCGCCAGCGTCAGGAGTTGTTCCGGGCACGGGCGGCCGTCAGAGCCTAGGGTTACTGGCCCGCTTTTACCGCCAGGACCGGGCAGTCCGCCTCCAGCAGGATGCGCTGGGACGTGCTGCCCATGATCAGCTTGCCCACCGGGGTGCGGCGGCGCAGGCCGATCACGATCAGTTCGGCGTTGTGCTCCTCCGCGGCGTCCAGCACCTCGGCCGCGGCATCATGGCCGCGGACGGGCCGCTTGATCAGGTACTCGATGCCCTGGCCGGCCAGCCGCTTCTCGATGTCCTGGATGTCGCCGTCCTGCGCAAAGCGGTTGTCCACCGGTGCTTCGCCCTTTGAGGAGTTGATCAGCACCAGGGTGCTGTTGCTCTTCCTGGCCTCGGTGATGGCCTGGGTGAGGGCGGCTTCGCCCTCGGGGGTGGGGACGTATCCCACAACGACGGTCATGGAGTCTCCTTTTCTGCTCGATGCGGGTAGTGGGATCTGGCGACGGGGCGGCCCTGCTCAGTCGCTGTAGTCAGCTGCGCCCGAATTGGCGGGAACCAGCGGCCTGCGGTCCGGACGGCTGCGCCGGTACAGCTTGTAGGCAAAGGGCCAGAGCAGGATGAGGCCAATGATGACATAGATCCCGACGGCGATCGGCTCGCTGAAGAGCCCTGCCGGGTCACCCGCGCTCAGCTGCAGGGTCTTGCGGAGCTGCCCTTCGATCCGCGGACCCAGGATCACGCCGAGGATCAGCGGCAGGACGGGAAGCCCGAAGCGCCGCATCATGAAGCCCAGTGCGCCCAGGACCAGCAGGATCACCAGGTCGAACGCCTGCAGGTTCACCGAGTAGGCTCCCAGCGTGGCGAAGAACAGGATGCCGGCATACAGGTAGGGGCGGGGCAGCTGCAGGAGTTTCGCCCACATCGGTGCCAGCGGGAGGTTAATCAGCAGGAGCAGCAGGTTGCCAATGAAGAGGCTGGCGATCAGCGCCCACACAAGGGGCCCTTGGCTTTCGAAAAGCTGCGGGCCCGGCTGGATGCCGTAGCTGGTGAAGGCCGCGAGCATGACGGCGGCGGTGGCGTTGGTGGGCAGGCCCAGTGCCAGCATGGGGGTCAGGGTGCCGGCGGCCGCCGCGTTGTTGGCTGCTTCCGGACCGGCAACGCCCTCGATGGCACCCTTGCCGAACTCTTCGGGGTGTTTGCTGAGGCGCTTTTCCGTGACATAGGAGAGGAAGGTTGGGATCTCGGCGCCGCCTGCCGGCAGTGCGCCGAACGGGAAGCCAAAGGCGGTCCCCCGCAGCCAGGGCTTCCAGGAGCGCTTCCAGTCGGACTTGCCCATCCAGGGCTGGCCCACGGGAATGGCATGCAGGGGGGTACGGCGCAGGTGCGCGGCCACCCAGAGGGCCTCTCCCACGGCGAAGATGGCCACGGCCACCACCACGATGTCCAGGCCGTCCGCCAGGAGCGGCTGGCCGAAGGTGAGGCGGCGCTGGCCGGTCACGGAGTCCATGCCCACAAGACCAATGGCCAGGCCCAGGCCCAGGGAAGCAAAGCCGCGCAAGCGCGACGAACCGAGTACGGCCGTGACCGCCAACAGCGCCAAGACCATGATGGCGAAGTAGCTGGGTGCACCAAGGCTCACTGCGAACTTCACCACGATCGGCGCGCAGACGGCCAGCAGCGCCGTGCCGATGGTGCCGGCGACGAACGAGCCGATGGCCGCCGTCGCAAGCGCCTGCGCCGCCCTGCCCGCCTTGGCCATCTTGTTGCCCTCGATGGCGGTGACCACGGAGGACGATTCGCCGGGAGTGTTGAGGAGGATCGAGGTGGTGGAACCGCCGTACATGCCGCCGTAGTAGATGCCGGCGAACATGATGAAGGCGCTGGTGGGTTCCAGGGCATAGGTGACGGGGAGCAGCAGGGCAACGGTCATGGCCGGGCCCAGGCCGGGGAGGACACCGACGGCGGTGCCCAGGACGACGCCGATGACGGCGTACAGGAAATTCATGGGGGTCAGGGCGGTGGCGAAGCCGTCCATCAGGGAGGACCAGACGTCCATTTAGAGGATTCCTTCCAGGAGGCCGGCCGGCAGCGCGATGCCCAGGCCGAGGTAGAAGCCGTAGAAGGTCAACAGGGACAGGGCCACGGAGATCGCGCCGTCCCGGACGTAGCGGCGGCTGCCGAGGGCCAGGACGCTGCCCCAGAACAGGACGGTTCCGGAGATCACCCAGCCGGCCCAGTCGATCAGCAGGATGTTCAGGATGAAGGCGCCGGCCAGCGGCAGGACGGTCTTCCAGTCGGCGGGGTGCGTGAGGTCGACGTCCTCGCCGCCCTCAGCCTCGCCCTTGCCGTCGCGCAGGACGTTGACGGCCAGCAGCACGGCGCAGACCACCAGCATTCCGGCCACGATGAACGGAACGGTTTTGGGACCCACCGGGTCGGACTTCGAATACGGGGTTACCAGGCCGTTGGCATCCAGGAAGACCAGGACGCCGGCCGCCCCGAGCAGGAGTGCAACTCCCAGCTCGGAGCGGCCTTTGAGGCCTGTGGTCAGGGAGGTCACGCCAACCCAAGCTTGGTGAGGACGTCCGCCACCCGCTTGTCCTGCTCGGTGAGGAAGGTCTTGAACTGGTCACCGGTGATGAAGGCATCGGTCCAGCTGTGGGTCTTCAGCGCTTCCTTCCAGCCGGCCGTGCCGTGCATCTTTTCCAGGGCTGCGATCAGGGATGCCTTGTCCTTGTCGCTGATTCCCGGAGGGGCCACGACGCCGCGCCAGTTGGTGAACACCAGGTCGATGTTGGATTCCTTGAGCGTGGGTGCGTCCACGCCGTCCAGGCGCTTCTCGCCGCTGGTGGCCAGGACCCGGACCTCGCCGGATTCGATCTGCTTCAGGTACTCGCCGGCGCCGGAAGCGGCGAAGCCCAGCTTGTTGCCCAGGATTGCGGGCAGGAGGTCGCCGCCGCCGTCGTAGGCAACGTAGTTGACCTTGGTGGCGTCGATGCCCACGGCCCCGGCCAGCTGCATGGGCAGCAGGTGGTCCGGGCCGCCGGGGGAGGAGCCGCCGCCCACGGCGATGGAACCGGGATCGGCTTTCCAGGCCTTCACCAGGTCATCGATGGTCTTGTACGGGGAGTCCTTGCTGACCATGATGGCGCCGGGCTCTTCGATCAGCCGGGCCAGCGGGGTGGTGTCGGTCAGCTTGGACTCGGACTTGTTGGTGTAGCTGGCGCCGACAACGCCCAGGCCCATGAGCATGGCAAGATCGCCGTTGCCCTTCTCGTTGACCACGCGGGCCAGGCCCACCGTGCCGCCGGCCCCTGCGAGGTTGAAGACCTCGGTGTTGGTGGAGATCTTCTCGTCGTCGAGGACCTTCGCGGCGGCGCGGGCGGTGGTGTCGTAACCGCCGCCGGGGGTGTTGGGGACCATGATCTGCAGGCCGGTGATGGGTCCGGCGGCGGCGCCGGAGCTTTCCGAACCGGTGGAGCTCTTGCTGGTGGCACCGCAACCGGTGGCCATCAGGGCGATGCCGGCGGCAACGGCGGCAATTCGCAATGCGCGGATCTGGCGCATGTGTTCCTCTTCTCTCGAACAAATCTGACCGGCATCGGCTGCCTTGCGGTTCCGATGCCTTGTGGTTCCGATGCTAGGGGCGGCCGTGACGCCGATCACTCTTGTGTACGCAGAGAAAGTTGTGTTCATTGCGTTCACGTTTCCAAACCCCCACAACGGCCCGGCCGCGGGCTTTGGGATATAGTTCCCGGTACCAACCCCGGCCCTGGGCCCGCGCTGCTGCGCGCATAAGGGGCCAGCCAAACCCGCCGGACAACTCCCGGCCCAACCAGCAACTCCAGGAAGACCATTGTGACTCGACGACGAGGAATGTCCCTCGCGGGGCAGTACCTTCTGCTGCAGTTGCTCATTGTCCTGGCCGTCCTGGTGGGCGTGGTGGCCATCTCCCTGGCCCAGTCCGCGGCCGCCTTCGAACGGATCGAAGGCAGGCGTGCCCTGTCGGCCGCGGAAGCCCTGGGCGGCAACCCCGTGGTGCGCGAACTCCTCCCGGACGCCGAACCGCGCGGCGGGGCCGTCCTGCCGTCGGTGGCGGAATCCGTCCGGATCGTCTCGGGCTCCTCCCGGGTCGCGCTCGCGAAACTGGACCGCACCGTGGTGGCGTCCTCGGACCCCAGCCTGCTGGGCGAGCCGCTGGAGCTCGGCGCCAGCCGGGTGATGGAAGGCAGGGCCTGGACCGGAGTGGTGGGCGGCACGCCGGCCCCGCTCCTCTCCGCCCACGTCCCGGTCCTGGACGATACCGGCCGCATGATCGGGATCGCCTCCATCAGCCGCAACTATCCCACCGTGCTCGAGCGGCTGGGCGACGCCGTCCCCAACCTCCTCACGTACCTGGGCGTCGCCAGCGTCCTGGGCATTGCCGGCTCCTTGCTGCTCTCGCGGCGGGTCAAACGGCAGACTCTCGGCATGGAACCCAGCGAAATCACCAGCCTGGTGGAGAACCGCGAAGCCATGCTGCACGGCCTCAAGGAGGGTGTGGTTGCGCTGGACCTGCACGATCGGATCACGGTGGCCAACCACAGCGCCCGCGCCCTGCTCGGACTCCCGCCCGACTGCGTGGGCAAACGCGTGGCGGGCCTCGCCGTCGAACCCGCCCTCAAGGAAGTCCTCACCCGGGACCAGCCCGGGCCGGACCAGCTGGTGCTGGTGGGGGACCGGCTGGTGGTGATGAACCGGGTGCCCATCCAGTCCCGCGGCCGGGTCATCGGCTCGGTCACAACCCTTCGCGACCGCACGGAACTCTCCGAACTGGAGCAGGAACTCGGCACCACCCGCACTGCCACGGACACCCTGCGGGCCCAGGCGCACGAGTTCGCCAACCAGCTGCACGTCATTTCCGGCCTGATCCAGATCGGCGAGTACGACTCCGTGGTCCAGTTCGTCAACGGTGCCACCGTGGACCGGACCCGGCTCAATGACGAAGTGACCGGCCGGATCAAGGATCCCGCGCTCGCTGCCCTGCTGATCGCCAAGTCCAGCCTCGCCACCGAACGGGGCGTGGCCCTGCAGCTGCACCCCGACTCCGTGCTGGACCCCGTTGATGACGAGTTGTCCCGGGACCTCACCACCGTGGTGGGGAACCTGGTGGACAACGCGTTCGACGCCGTCACCGGGCTTCCGCAGGGAGCCGTCACGGTGCGGGTGGAGGGCAAGGCAGGGAAAGGCGTCGTGGTGACGGTGCGGGACAATGGTCCCGGCGTTCCCGGCAGCTCCACGGACCACATCTTCCGCCAGGGCTTCACTACCAAGGAACCGGGCCCGGCCGGCAGCCGCGGTTTCGGGCTGGCGCTGTCCCGGGTGGTGTGCCGCCGCAGTGGCGGGAACCTGGCGGTGGCCAACGATAATGGGGCTGTCTTTACCGCCGTGCTGAAACGAGGGAGTACCCAGCCATGATCAAGGTCCTGATCGTCGATGACGACTTCATGGTGGCCAAGGTGCATGCCGGCTTCATCCAGCGCACGCCGGGCTTCGCCGTGGTGGGTGCGGCACACACCGGGGCCCAGGCCGTGGCGGAAACCGAACGGCTCCAGCCGGACCTGGTGCTGCTGGACATCCACCTTCCGGACATCAACGGCCTTGACCTGATGCAGCGCCTGCGAGCGGTGGCACCGGAGCTGGACGTGCTGGTCATCAGTGCCGCACGGGAGGTGGAGACCGTGCGGAAGGCGCTCCGGGGCGGCATTGTCCATTACCTGATCAAGCCTTTTTCGCAGACGGACCTGCAGGAGCGGCTGGAGCACTACCGCAGTGCCTACCAAGGCCTTGACGCGTCCAAGGACGTGGCCGAGCAGTCGGACGTCAACCGGGTGTTCGGCCTGGACCGCGCCGAACGTCCGCTCCCCAAGGGCTGCAGCATCGAGACCCTGAGGCTGGTGGAGGCGGCACTGAACGCTGCCGCCGGTGACGTGTCAGCCGCAGAAGTGGCCCAGGAACTGGGCACTTCCCGCGTCAGCGCCCGCCGCTACCTGGAATACCTGCACGACGAAGGCACCCTGGAGGTGCGGCTCAAGTACGGCGTGGGACGGCCGGAGCGCCGGTACGTCCTGAAGGGAGCCTGATTCAGGGCTGCGGCGTCTTTCAGCGCAGCAGCGTGTCCACCAGCCGCGCTGCGGTTTTGGCGGTCCGGCCGTCGATGTCGAAGGCCGGGTTCAGCTCCGCAACGTCCAGGTGCAGGAGCTTCCCGCTCCGCGCCACCTGCCGGCACACGGCGGAAATAACAGGCAGCGGCACGCCGTAGGCCGCGGGCGCGCTCACCCCGGGCGCCACGGCCGCGGGCAGCACATCCAGGTCGATGGTCAGGTACAGCACGTCGATGTCCGCCAGGAAGGCGTCCACGAAGTCCCGCACCCTCTCTGCGTCGCAGTCCTCGTCCAGCAGGTACCGAACGCCCAGCGTCCGGGCGGTGTCGAACAGGACCCGGGTGTTGTTCGGCTCCGAGATGCCCACGACGGCGTAGCGGAATTCCCGCCCGGCGTCCGCTTCCGCATGGGCCATCTGCAGGAACGGGGTCCCGGAACTGGGCACCGGCTCGTCGCGGAGGTCGAAGTGGGCGTCAAGGTTCAGGACACCAAGCCGCTGCCCGTTGCGGACCGCCGACGAGGCGCTGACGCCGAGGTAGCTCGCGTAGGCGGTTTCGTGGCCGCCGCCCAGGACAACGGTCTGGTGGCCGGCGTCCAGCAGGGCCGCCACTGCGCGGCCAAGCCGTTCCTGCCCGGCTTCCAGGTCTTCCCCGGGCACCGCCACGTCGCCGAGGTCAGCCACCGTCCGGTCGAGGTGGAAAGCGAGCGGGCCCAGCGCCTTCCGCAAGGCTGCGGGGGCGGCGGACGCTCCGGTGCGCCCCTTGTTCCGGCGCACGCCCTCGTCGCTGGCGAAGCCCAGCAGGGCCACGGGCCTGCCGGTCGCCGTACCCCCCGTACTCGGCGCACCCATCCGGTCCCCCGCACCCGCCGTGGTGCTGTCCAGCGTGTCAACTGCCTGCCACCATCGGCGGTGGCCGGGAGCGTCGCCGTCGAACCTCCCGGTCCAGAGCTGGGGCGGGACATCGACGGCGGGGAGCTGGAGGGACATGACTCAAGCTCACCGCATGCGGGGCACGAAAACCAGCAACGCCGCCGTCGTCCTGTCCGGGATCCAAGAACCCCCTAACTCCAGGACCCGGCTTCCAGGTACCCGGACTTCTTACTGCGCCGGGGATATGCCGGGTGCAGGGGTTATGGTGAGAGCAGTCCGCCCCATCGAAGCGTGGCGTGTCCGCTTCCGGATCCACGCAACCATTCCAGGCTGGAGAGCCTTCCCCATGTTCGAAGCCCCAGACATCCTCTTTGCCGCGGCAGGCATCGCCGTCTTCATCGCCGCGGTCCTGCCCAAGCTGCTGCGCGACATGCCGCTGTCCATGCCCATGGTTTTCCTTGGTGCCGGGATGGGGGCGTTCGCGCTGATTCCATCGCTGCCGGACCCCAACCCGGTGGAGCACGGCGATTTTGTCATGCACCTTGCGGAGGTCTGCGTGATCATTTCGCTGATGGGCGCCGGACTGGCCCTGGACCGGCCGGTGGGACGCAAGCGCTGGTCCACCACGTGGCGGCTCCTGGGCATCGCCATGCCGTTGTGCATCCTGGGGTTGACGCTGCTGGGCATGTGGTTCCTGGGCCTGGGGCTGGGCGCGGCCCTGCTGGTGGCCGCCAGCCTCGCCCCCACGGACCCGGTCCTCGCGTCCGAAGTCCAGGTGGGCGAGCCCGCGGACCAGGATGGCCATACCGACAAGGAGGATGAGGTCCGGTTCGGACTCACCTCGGAAGCCGGGCTGAACGACGGGCTGGCTTTCCCGTTCGTGTACCTGGCCATTGCCATCAGCGTCGCCGGGGCAAGCCCAACTGCCTGGTTTGGCGAATGGTTCGGGCTGGACGTGCTGTGGCGGCTGGCCATCGGGCTGCTGGTGGGCTTCCTCACCGGCAAGCTGCTGGCAAGGGTCTTCTTCTCCGCCCATGCGGAGAGCTTCAGGCTGTCCAACCACTCCGAGGGGTTCGTGGCCCTGGCGGCGACGTTCCTGGCCTATGGGCTGACGCAAATGGTGGCGGGCTACGGATTCATCGCGGTCTTCGTCTGCGCCGTGACCATCCGCGCAGCTGAACGCACCCACGGCTACCACCGGGTGCTGCACTCCTACGTGGAGCAGCTGGAACGGCTCCTGACGGTGGTGATCCTGGTCCTGCTCGGCGGTGCAATCGCCCGTGGGCTGCTTGAAGGGATTGGCTTGGGGGAAGTGCTGGTGGCGTTGGCATTCCTGCTGGTGGTCCGGCCGCTTGCCGGCTGGCTGGGCCTGCTGGGCGGCAAGACCGGGCCGCGGGAACGCGTGGCGCTCTCCTTCTTTGGCATCCGCGGCATCGGGTCGGTGTACTACCTGGCCTTTGCGCTGGGCGAAGGCCACTTCACGGACCAGGCACACTGGCTCTGGTCCTTCATCGGGCTGGTGGTGGCGCTGTCCATCGTGATCCATGGCGCCACCACCTCGCCCCTCATGAACCGGCTGGACCGGCTGCGCGAAAGGAAGGCGCTGGCGGTGTCCGGCGACGAGGGACTCGCGCCGAACACCCCTGTATAGCTGCATGCCGTGCAGCTATACAGGGGTGTAGCTACATGCCCAGTGCGGCCTCGATGGGCCCGATGGCGAAGAACAGTGCGAACGCCGCGGCCACGGCCCACATCAGCGGGTGGATGTCCTTGACCCGTCCCTGGACGGTGCGGATCAGGACGTACGCGATGAAGCCTGCGCCCAGGCCGTTGGCGATGGAGTAGGTGAACGGCATCAGGGTGAACGTCAGGAACGCCGGGATGGCGATGCCCCAGTCCTGCCAGTCGATCTTGCCCACCTGGGACACCATCATGAAGCCCACCACTACCAGCGCCGGGGCCACTGCCTCGAACGGCACCAGGTTGATCAGCGGGGTGAAGAACATGGCCACCAGGAACAGCAGGCCGGTGACCACCGAGGCGATACCGGTGCGGGCGCCTTCGCCGATGCCGGCGCCGGCCTCGACATAGATCTGGTTGGAGGAGACGGAAGCGCCGCCGCCGATGATGGCGCCGAGTGCGTCCACCTGGAGCACGCGGTCGACGTCGGGAATGTTGCCGTGCTCGTCCACCGTTCCGGCCTCGTTGGCCAGGCCCACCATGGTGCCCATGGCGTCGAAGAAGATGCTGAGCAGGATTACGAAGGCCAGCAGGGTGGCGGCCACGAAGCCGAGGTGTTCGAAGGCGCCGAAGGGATTGGCCTTGCCGATCAGGGACAGGTCAGGGGCGGCCCAGCCGGAGAACGCCGGCGCCACCAGGGACCAGCCCTGGGGGTTGAAGTTCTTGCCGTCGAAGCTGGGTCCGATGTGCAGGGTTGTCTCAAGGATCACGGACAGCACGGTGGAGGTGATGATGCCGATCAGGATGGCGCCCTTGATCTTGCGCACCACAAGGGCGATGGTCAGGATCAGGCCGAAAACGAACACGGCCGTGGGCCAGCCCAGCAGCTTGCCTTCGAAGCCAAGGCCAACGGGCACCGTGGTGCCTGCAACGTCCGGAATGCGCCGCACGAATCCGGCGTTGACCAGCCCGATCAGGGCGATGAACAGGCCGATGCCCACCACGATTGCCGTCTTGAGGCCGTCCGGCACGGCCTTGAAGACGGCGGTCCGGAAGCCGGTGAGGACCAGGATCAGCATGGTGACGCCGGAGAGGACCACCAGGCCCATCATGTCCGGCCAGCTGAGTTCCGGGTTTGTGGCCACGGTGACGGCCACGAAGGCATTCACGCCGAGGCCGGTGGCCAGCGCGAAGGGGTGCCGGCCCCAGGCGCCCATCAGGATGGTCAGGATGCCTGCCACGAACGCGGTCACGGCGGCCACGGCGGTGAAGCCCAGTGTGGTGCCGTTCGAGTCCGGACCGGACAGGATCAGCGGGTTCAGCACCACGATGTAGCTCATGGCGAAGAAGGTGGCGAACCCGCCGCGGATCTCGCGGGAAAGGTTGGAACCGCGCTCGGTGACCCTGAAATACCGGTCCAGGGCAGAGCCTTGCTTAAGCATTAGTCCTCCGGGGAAGTGTGTGGGGATACCTGCATCCTAAGGGGGCGGCAGGGAATGGGCCGGCAAATGCGCCTAGTCTGTAAGGAAGCCAACACAAGGAGCAGCCCAAACATGCGCCACGTCCGCCGCCGACTGCTGGGCTTTGTGCCCGGTTTCTTCATCCTCTCCTTTGTCCTCGCCGCCGCGATGCTGGGCCTGGCGGGCCCGGCCAGCGCCCACGATGCCGCAGAGTCCACCAGCCCGGCCCAGGGTGCGGCGCTGCCGGCGCCGCCCGGCGAGGTTTCGGTGACCTTCAGCAACAAGCCGCTGGGCATCGGCTCGTCGTTCTCGGTCAAGGACGCCGGCGGTACCGAATGGGCTGACGGGTCCGTGCAGATCGTGGACAACGTGGCCACCCAAAAGCTTCGGCCAGGCGGCCCCGCGGGGAAGTACACCGTGGCATGGCGCGTGGTCAGTTCGGACTCGCACCCCATTGAGGGCACATTCACTTTCACCGCGGCCACAGGCGACCCGTCCGCAACGGCGGGCCCGGCCAGTCCGACGGCGGCGGGTGCAGTTCCGGGAATGGGTACAGCGCAGCCCGGGGTTACGGAGGAGCCGTCCGTGCCTGCCAATGCCGGCGAGCCCTTCCAGTGGAGCATCGTGATTTTTGCGGCCGTTGCCGTGGGGCTGCTGGTGGCCCTCGGCGTCCTGGCCCGGCGCCGGCTCACAGGCGACGGGGATGACGGGGACGGCATGGATGCCGGGGAGGACGGCCGGGGGTAGCCCGGCCCGGGGGTGCCGGCCGGCTCCGGCCTGGCGGCGGGCAGGGCTGTCAGCAGGTCAGCACCGCAAAGCTGCCCGTTGCCGGGAAGGCGCCGCCGGACGGGTGGCCACTGCCTGGATTGACCTTGGCGGAGATGGCCTGGCCCACCGTCTTGGCCTGGCGCAGTACTTCCTTGGGCGACGGCGTGATCAGCTCACCCACTCCCACCAGGTAGATGCCAATGGCCCGCATGGCCGCTGCCACGTTCCGGCCTACGGCGATCCCGAAGTCGTTGAGCATGCGCCGCAGCTGGCTGTGGGCGCACCTGGTCAGGACGATGTGGTCGGCCACCAGGATGCCGGTGGGGGTGTGCACCTGCCATTGCGGAGCGGCGCCGTGCCCGGGTCCCTGGAGCATGGTCAGCTGGACCGCGCGGGTTGTGTTCCGGACGTCCACGCTGTGGCTTGTGGCGTAATTGCGCAAATGGCGCAGGATCTCGTTGCGCTCCCGGAGGGTGTCGCTGTCCGCCGCGTCGCAGCGCTGCAGCGAGGACGTGTTTGCGGGTTGCCCGGCGCCGAGGATGTCCAGCCCGTCCACCACAATGGAGGCCACGCGGTGGCGGCGCAGTTCTGCGGCCACGGCAAGCCCGGACAGGCCCGTGCCAATGATGACAGTGGTGGTCTGTTCGGTCTGGGCATCCCCAGGCATGCTTGACACTACAGTTTCCCTCCTTCGAAGCTTTCGGCAGGTGCCGGCGTCCTCGCCGGCCCGCGTCCCGTTACCCCCAAGTACGGCCGCAGCGCATGGCCCGGGACAGTGCGCGCAGGAAGCTGCGGTTGGCGTCCCGGACCAACAATGTCCTGAAGACTACAGAACAAATGCGGCCGTGGATAGCCCAATGAGGAAAACGTTTCTGATGACATGAAGGCGCTTTCCCAGCCGCTCCGGAGGGCCTGTGGATAACCCGGCCTACCCGCCCCTGAACAGGCTTGCTAAGCCCTGGGGGACGGAGAATAGTGGGAATCGGGAACGGCCCTTTTCCTGCCGGTGCCGCTGGGGGCCGGGATGCACGGGGAGTGGTCCGTTTTCTGGCAGAATAGCCGCAACATCAGGCGTATCGCGAGGAGGCGGCCCCCATGGGCTCACGAGAGTTGCACCCGGACCAGGCCCGGGACGGTGGTGGTGCGTCACCCGCTCCCCACGGCATCGTGGTGGGCGTGGACGGTTCGGACCATGGCCAGTGCGCCTTGGTGTGGGCCGCGCGGGAAGCCCAGCGCCGCCGTCGTCCGCTCCATATCGTCACCGCCTATTCCGTGCCGATCTTCGCCGCGTCCGGACTGGACGGAGGCTATGCCACGGTGGACGATTCCGTCATCCGTGAAGGTGCCGAGGCCATCGCCAAGCAGGCTGTTGAAAAGGTTTCCGCTTACGACATTGATGTCAGTTCCTCCGTAGAGAACGGCGACGCAGCAGGAGTCCTGCTGGAAATCTCCGAAACCGCGCAACTCCTGGTGGTGGGCACCCGCGGCCGCGGCGGCTTCGTGGGCCGCCTCCTGGGATCGGTCAGCAGTGCCCTGCCTGCCCATGCAAAATGCCCCACCGTGACGGTCCCCTTGTTCTGTTCGGACCGGCTCGGTGAAACCACCGAGGACCGCCGCGTCAAGGCGGAGCAGGCCAAGTCCGGCCACCGGCTGGTGGAGAACGTGGTGGTGGTCGGCGTCGATGGCTCCGAGCAGGCACGCGTTGCCGTCCTCGAAGCAGCCGACCAGGCCGAACGGCTGGGTGCCTCGCTCCGCGTGATCTGTGCCGTCCCCCAGTACAGCGGTTCCCTGGCCTGGGTTCCCGCACCCATGGACCGGAAGGCATTGTTTGACGATATCCGGGTCACCCTGGAGGCCGGCATGGCGTGGCTCCGCAGCCACTACCCGCACCTGCGGGCTGACTACGAGCTGAAGGACGGTTCGCCGGTGGACGTGCTCGTGGAGGAAAGCCGGCACGTGGAACTGGTGGTGGTGGGTACCCGCGGCCGCGGGGGCTTCACCGGAATGCTTCTGGGCTCAACGTCCGATGGCGTCCTGCACCATGCAAAGGGCCCGGTCATGGTGGTCCCGGACCGGGAAGACCCCCGCCTGGCGGACCGTGCGCGGTTCGGTCCGATCCTCGGCGACGCCGCCTAGCCGGCACCGGACAAACAGCAAGGCATCCCCGGAATACCGCCGCTCGGATAAGGCATCTGGGACATGGAGCAGCCAGGGCTGTCAAAAGTCGGCACCAGCACGGACGCCGGGCTGGTGCTGGACCTGCGCCGGCTCGACGCCGGAATGCTGGGCTTGGCGGGTGGCAAGGCAGCCAACCTTGGAGAGCTGTTGTCCGCAGGGTTGCCGGTCCCGGAGGGTTTCTGCCTCACTACCGCTGCATACCGGCAGGCAACCGGCGCCCCCGACTCCCTGCCTCCCGCGCTGGCCGGGGTTTATGCCACCCTGGGGGACGCCGCCCGGTCCGGCGTTACGGAACCGCATGACGTGGCAGGGCTGGCTGAAACAGCCCGTGCCGCGATCCTGGCACTTCCGCTTCCGGCGGCGGTTTCCCGCGAGGTGGAACAGGCGTACGCGGCCCTGGGACCCGATGTTCCGGTAGCGGTCAGGTCCTCGGCCACCGCAGAAGACCTGCCATTCGCCAGCTTCGCCGGGCAGCAGGACACCTACCTCAACGTCGTCGGAGTGCCTGCCCTGCTTGAGGCCGTCCGCAACTGCTGGGCGTCGCTGTGGACGGACCGGGCAACCGCCTACCGGGCAAGCCTGGGGATCGATCCGGCCGGCGTTGCGCTCGCGGTGGTGGTCCAGCGGATGGTGGACGCGGACGCTGCCGGCGTCATGTTCACGGCGAACCCCCTGACCGGCCGCAGGCGGCAGATCGTTATCGATGCCAGTCCCGGCCTGGGCGAGGCCGTCGTCTCAGGCGCCGTCAATCCGGACCACTTCGTGGTGGACGCCCTGACCGGAAGGGTCCTGGAACGGAAACTGGGAGATAAGGGCGTGGCGGTACGCCCCCTTCCCGGTGGCGGGACGCAAACCCTGAAGGTTCCCGCAACCAGCAATGCTGCCTGCCTGACGGACAGCCAACTGGCTGGACTGGCGCGCCTTGGCCTCGAGGCCGAGGATCATTTCGGCGCCCCGCAGGACACCGAGTGGGCCATCGACCGTACCGGGGCCCTGTGGCTCACCCAGTCCAGGCCGATCACCACCCTCTACCCCGTCCCGGAGAGCAACGGTGCCGCGGGCAGGGTCCCCCAGGGCAGCCCCGCCGCAAGCGGTACCAGGGCGTATCTCTGTTTCAGCCTGGCCCAGGGGCTTACCCGCCCGCTGACGCCCATGGGCCTTGCGGCGCTGCGGCTCGTCGCCTCCTCCATCGCCCAGGCTGCAGGCTTCCCTGTTCCGGACCCCCGTGGCGGACCGTCGCCCTATGCCGAGGCCGGGCAGCGGATCTACGTCGACTTCACCACTCCCATCCGCAGCACCGTGGGCCGGCGCCTTGTACCCCGCGTCTTCGACATCATGGAGGCCCGGACAGCAACGGTCATGCGGCAACTGTTCGACGATCCCGCCTTTTCGGTGACCACGAGGACGCCTTTCGGGCTGCTGCATCACATCGTTCCCGTCGCAGCCCGCGCCAAGGTTCCCGCCACGCTTCTCCGGGCGCTGGTCCGGCCCCGGGCAGCGCTCCGGCGGCTGGACCGCTTCACGCGCGACTTCGAGGCATCCCTGGGCTCCGAAGACGGTGCCGGCGCGCCGGCACGCCTTGACCACGCCGAATCCCTCCTTGGGCAGCGCCTGTTCCCGATTGTTCCGGCAATTCTTCCCCTTCCCGCCCTGGGGTTCGCCATGCTCGGCGTTGCGGGAAGACTGCTGGGTGGCAATGCCTGGGCTGAGCTGCAGCCCGTGATCCGTGGCCTGCCCAACAACATCACCACCGAAATGGACCTGGAGCTGTGGCACCTTGCCAAGGAAATCCGGGAAGACGTTCAATCACGAACCGAACTCATGGCAGGCGATCCCACCGTCCTGGCAGCCGCGTACCAGGCCGGACAGCTGCCCGCACGCCTCGATGCGGGCCTCACCCGGTTCCTGGACGAGTACGGCCACCGGGCAGTGGGCGAAATCGACGTTGGACTGCCGCGATGGTCCGAAGAGCCGGCACACATCCTGGGCATCCTCGCCAATTACCTCAGGCTCGAGGACCCGGCCCTGGCGCCTGACGCACAGTTCAGCAAGGCCGTGGAGGACGCGGAAACGCAGGTGGACCGGCTCGTTGCCCGCGCCGCCGCCCGCGGCAGGATCCGGGGAAGGCTGGTGCGTGCCGCGCTGCACAGGGCACGGCTGTTCGCCGGCCTGCGCGAGCTGCCAAAGTACCAGCTGGTGACCGGCCTCGGGGAAGTCCGCCGGCAACTGCTGCTGGTGGGCGGGGAGCTGGCCCGGGCGGGCGTCATCGAACAGCAGGACGACGTGTTCTTCCTGGACCTGGTTGAAACCAGGCAGGCCTTGTCCGTGGACGCCGACGGCGGAGCGCCCGTCCAGGACTTTCGCGCACTCGTGGCCGGCCGCCGCGAGGATTACGCCCAGGAGCTCAGGCGCCGGCATATTCCCCGGGTTCTGCTCTCGGATGGAACCGAACCCGAAGCGGTGCGCACCGCCGTCGGCGTCACCATGGAAGGAATGCTGACAGGCAGCGCAGCCTCGGCAGGAACAGTGACCGCTGCCGCGCGCGTCATCCTGGATCCCGTGGGAGCCCGGCTTGAGCCGGGCGAAATCCTGGTTGCCCCTTCCACGGACCCCGGCTGGACGCCGCTGTTCCTCACTGCGGGCGGGCTGGTGATGGAAATGGGCGGAGCCAATTCCCACGGCGCAGTTGTGGCCAGGGAGTACGGGATACCTGCGGTGGTCGGAGTCGCGGACGCTACCGGGCTGATCAGGACCGGCCAACAAATAACGGTCGACGGCGGTGCGGGCACCGTAGTGCCGGAACGGCCCGGCCGGCAGCAGGATGGGGGCGCTGCGGGTGACACCGATCCACCTGCACCGGCGTAGTCTTTACCTATGGGCTCCAACACGCTGGATTCCAGCGGACCGTCGCAACGAAACAGCACAATGAACCGCCGGGCATGGCTGCGGTGGCTGCCCGCCGTCGCGGCTCCGCTGGCGATCGCTGCGGGCGCCTTGGCCGGCTCCCTTCCGGCCGGTGCCAGCAACCCACTTCCGGCCAAGACGCCGGCGCAGGTCCTGGAGTTGGCGGCAAGCCACCAGGTGCACACGTTCTCAGGGACAGTGGAGCAGTCCGCCGACCTGGGGCTTCCGGAGCTGCCCGCCACCGGGAAACCATCCGGTCCCGCGGCCGCGGGGAGTGCCGCATCCGTGATTGAGCTGCTGTCCGGCAAGCACACCGCGCGCGTCTACCTGGACGGCAAGGACAACGCCCGCGTGCAGGTGATGGACCAACTGGCTGAACGTGACGTGGTCCGCCACGGCAGCGACGTCTGGTTCTATTCGTCGAAGGACAACACAGCCGCACACTTGACCCTGCCGGAGCATGCCCAGGATCCATCCCGGGCGAAGGACCATCAGTGGGCAGGTGGGATGCCGACGCCAGGCGACCTGGCACAACGCTTCCTGTCCGAGGTTGAACCGACCACGGCCGTTTCGGTGGGGCCGGACGTTTCCGTCGCAGGACGGGCTGCCTACAACCTGCTGATTGAGCCGCGCACCGACGCGACCCTGGTGGGTAAGGTGGCCATCGCCGTCGACGGTGAAAACGGCATGCCCCTGTCCGTGCAGGTGACCGCACGCGGAGCGGACACCCCGGCGTTCCGTTCCGGGTTCACCAGCCTTTCGCTGGAGGCTCCTGACCAGTCCGTCTTCACCTTTACCCCGCCTCCGGGCAGCACGGTCAAGGAACTTCCCGTTCCGGACAAGCCCCATGAGCCCGCAGACATGCACAGCCCCGACGGCATGCATCCCGGTGCCACTAAAGACGTTTCCGTAACCGGCGCCGGATGGGAGACCGTGGTGGGCACGGCGCGTGGGTCTGCTGCCGCTGCCGAGTCGCTGCTGCAGGACCCGCTGCTGTCCCAGGCCGCCGTTGCCGTCCCCGGCGGCCGGCTGCTCTCCACCGCCCTGCTCAACGTCCTGGTCACGGACGACGGCCGGATCTTCGCAGGAATGGTGCCGCCGGAGCGGCTGCAGGCCGCAGCAGCAGCGGCCCAATAAGTGTTGGGTGGACGGGGGAGTGTTGGCCGGACGGGGGCCGGCCCGGTGAGCGCGGGGTTGGCGATCGAGACCCGGGGACTCAGCAAGCACTTTGGCCGGCAGGCCGCCGTCGACAGCGTGGACCTGGCCGTCCCGCACGGGAGTGTCTTCGGCTTCCTGGGGCCCAACGGCTCCGGCAAGACCACCACCATCCGGATGCTGCTCGGCCTGGCGGCCGCATCCGCGGGGACGGTTCACCTGCTGGGCCAGGAGATGCCCGGCAAGCTCCATGATGTGTTGCCGCGCGTGGGCGCCCTGGTGGAAGGCCCCGCCTTCTACCCTTTTCTGTCCGGCGCCGCCAACCTGCACCGGCTCGACGCCGCGGGCCCGCACACCGTGCCCGCCACACGCAAAGCGAGGGTGCAGCGGGCGCTGGAGCGCGTGGGCCTGGAGCACGCCGCCGGCAAACGGGTGCACGCGTACTCCCTGGGCATGAAGCAGCGACTGGGCATCGCCAACGCCTTGCTGTCGCCACGGGACCTGCTGGTACTGGACGAACCCACCAACGGGCTGGACCCGCAGGGGACGCGGGAAGTCCGGAACCTGGTGCGGTCGCTGGCGCATGAGGGCACCACCGTTTTCGTGTCCAGCCACCTGCTGGCCGAGGTGGACCAGATGTGCACCCACGCTGCCGTCATGAGCGCAGGAAAGCTCGTGGCACAGGGGCCCCTGGCTGAGCTGCGGCAGGCCGGCAGCACCCGGCTCCGGCTGGTAACGCCCGACGGCGGTGCGGCCCGGCAGGTCCTGGCGCGGCTGGGGCTGGTACCGGAACCTGGACACGCTGAACCCCGGCCCGCTGAACCCCGACAAGCTGAACCCGCGCGGGCGCGGCCGGACGGCGAGACGATCGTTGCGGCCATGGTGGAGGGTGCCCAGCCGCCCGCGGTGCTTCCCGAGGACGTCGTGGCGCACCTGGTCCAGGCCGGCGTCCGGGTCCGGGGATTCGCCGTCGAGCGTGAAAGCCTTGAGGACCGCTTTGTTGCCCTCACGGGGGAAGGATTCGACGTTGCCCAGTAGTGTTCCCGCGGATCTTCCGGAGGCTGCCGGAACAGCCCGGCCGGCCGCAGTGCCGCGCAGTTCCGGGCTGTCCCTGTTGGGGTCGGAGCTCAAGGTCCTGTTCGGGCGCCGGCGGACCTGGGCGCTGCTCCTGGCGCTCGCTGCCATTCCGGTCCTGATTGCCGTTGCCCTGAAGGTCTCTTCCGCGGTCCCGCCCGGGCGGGGACCCGCCTTCCTTGACCGGATCACCCAGAACGGCCTGTTTGTGGCCTTCACCGCCATGCTGGTTTCCGTGCCGCTGTTCATGCCGCTCGCGGTAGGTGTGGTGGCGGGGGATACGATCGCCGGGGAGGCGAACCTGGGCACCCTCCGGTACCTGTTGGTGGCACCGGCCGGGCGGGTCAGACTCCTCCTGGTCAAGTACGCGGGCGCGCTGGCCTTCTGCATCGTGGCCCCGTTGACCGTCGGTCTTGCCGGCGCTGCCATTGGCGCGGCACTTTTCCCGGTGGGTCCCGTGACACTGTTGTCCGGCGGGGTGGTCCAGCCGTCCGAAGCTGCCCTGCGCATCGTGCTGATCGCTGCCTACCTGGCGGTGTCACTCGCCGGCCTTTCGGCGATCGGGCTTTTCCTGTCCACGCTGACAGTGGTGCCGGTGGGAGCGATGGCCGCCACCGTGGTCGTCTCGGTGGTCTCGCAGGTCCTTGACCAGCTTCCGCAGCTGGAGTGGCTGCACCCCTGGCTCTTTAGCCACTACTGGCTTGGTTTCGGTGACATGTTGCGCCAGCCGTTAGTGTGGGATTCCTTTGCCAGCAATGCGCTCCTGCAGGCCGGGTATATGGCAGTGTTCGGTGCGCTCGCCTATGGCCGGTTCGTCACCAAGGACATCCTGAGCTGAGGCAGTCAAGCAATCTATCCGTGGAAGTCAACCGCACAATTCAACCGCACAATTCATCCGTGCCGCCTAGTAGCGGGCCGCGTAGGGATAGAGGTCCATGCCCACCATGGAGCTGATGGTGGAAACGGTAATGCCTTCCTGCGGGTTGAGTGCCTGCACCACCTGGCCGTTCCCGAGGTAGATGGCCACGTGGTAGAAGTTCGGTGCCGAACCCCAGACCAGCAGGTCGCCGCGGCGGGCCTGCGAAATGGGGACGTGGACCGGCGCGGCGGCATATTGCTGTGAAGCTGTGCGGGGAAGGTACTTGCCAGCTGCGGCGAAGGCGTTCTGCACCAGCCCGGAGCAGTCAAAGCCGTAGGGACCGGTACCGCCCCACTGGTAGAAGTACGGCGCGCCCACCTTTCCCAAAGCGACGGTGATGGCTGCCTCGTAGGTGCCCGAGCCGGTGGCAGGGGCAGGGGCAGGCGCCGGTGCAGGCGCGGGAGCCGGTGCCGGTGCAGCGGGTGCGGGTGCTGGTGCGGCAGGGGCGGGTGCGGGGGCAACCGGAGCAGGAACGGGGGCGGGTGCAGCCGGGGCAGGCGCAGGGGCGGCGGGGGCGGGAGCAGCCGGGGCAGGCGCTGCCGGAGCCGCCGGGGCCAGTTCCTGCCCGCGGCTGTTCTGGTTCGCTGCCTGATTCTGTGCTGCCTGGTTTTGGGCGGCGTTGTCCTGCGCAGCTTTTTCCTGGGCGGACTTGTCTGCGGCGGCGGACAGGGCGGCAAGCCGCGCCTCTTCACGCTGCCGTTCCAGGGCATCCACGCGGGCCGATTCAAGGGCCACAGTGGTGTTGCGGAGCTGCGCCAACTGGTCCACCAGGATGGTCCGCTGCGCTTTCGCGTCGGCCACGGCCTTGGCCTGCGCGGCATTGGCCTGTTCCGCCTGGGACTTCCGTTGTTCAGCGGTCTTCGCTGCGTCGTCTGCGGCTTTGGTGGCGTCGTCGGCAGCTGCCGTCAGGGACCGGTAGGCGGTGGCCGCGGTGTCCGCCGCTTCGAAGGCCCGGCTGCGGCTGGCCGAGAGGGCCTCGAGCGTGGCTGCCTGCTGCAGGCTCTCGCTGCCGCTGGCAATGGTTCCGAGGGTCGGGTTCAGGCCGCCGTTGCGGTACAGGTCCCCGGCAAGCTGCCCAACCTGCTTCCGGGTCTTGTCCTGCTGTTCACGGGCGGACGAGGCTTTGGCTGATGCAACGGATGCCGCTTCGGTCCTTTGCTGCAGCTCCACCAGTGCCTCGCTGTACGAGTTGTTGGCCTGCATGGCCACGGCAAAGGCTGCCTGCTGGGCTGCGGACGCGTCGGCAAGGATGCGCTCGATGGCGCCGACCTGGTCCGCCGTGGCGGCCTCACTGGCCTTAGCCGCGGCAATGTCCTCCGGCGAAGGGATGTCAGGCGACGCCGGAACGGCCAGTGGAGCGGACGGCGCCGGTACAGCGGCTGCCGGCGTTGCCGCGGATGCAAAAAGGACGACGGCGGCGCACAGCACGGCCGTCCTGCGGCCGGATCTGGATAAAGCCATCTGCAGAGACCTCGCAACGTTAAGGCCGGGAGTGAGGTTCTGGATGCGGCACGACGATGCCCCTCAGCTGCCCCCAGCAGTCCGAGGTTACGTGACCCCCTGCACATTAGCAACAGCAGTCACATCAATAACATAAACCACAACAGTGTCATTAGGGGCGGTTTTTGTCTGGTGTGTCGTGGTCGGCCGGGGTCAGGCGTGCTGGTGCGCCTCATGCTCGGAGTGGCTGGCAGGTTCCAGCTGGAAGGTGCAGTGGTCGGTATCGAAGTGGGAGCCCAGGCAGGTGATGAGCTTGTCCAGCAACTGGTCGGCGCCGCGGGCATTGAGCACTCCGTCCTCCACCACAACGTGGGCCGAGAAGACGGGGACGCCGGACGTGATGGTCCAAATGTGGATGTCATGCACATCCGTCACACCGGCCACCGAAAGGATGTGCTCGCGGATCATCTGCACCTCCACCCCTTTGGGACTGGCTTCCAGGAGGACGTCCACCACATCGCGCAGCAGGCTCCACGCCCGCGGCAGGATCATCAGCGCGATCAGGACGGAGGCAATGGTGTCCGCCGCCTGGAAGCCGGTCAGCATGATCACTGCGGCCGCGATGATGACGGCCACGGAACCAAGGAGGTCGCCAAGGACTTCCAGGTAGGCGCCGCGGATGTTCAGGCTCTCATCCTGTGCCGTGCGCAGGATCACGAGCGACACCAGGTTGGCCACCGCACCGAGGACGGCGGCAAACAGCATGATGTCCGTCTGCACTTCCGGCGGCGCACCGAACCGGCGGACCGCCTCCGTGAAGATGACCACGGAGATCACGATCAGGATCAGCGCATTGGCGAGGGCGGCCAGGACCTCAGCGCGCTGGTAGCCGTACGTCCGCTGGTTGCTCGCCGGGCGGCCCGCAATCCAGGAGGCCAGGAGCGCGATGGTGACACCTGCCGCGTCCGAGAGCATATGTCCCGCATCGGCGATTCCCAGGACGGCCACAAGGCGTTTCCGGTGCCGCCCCGTGGCGGTGATCCCATGGCTGTGGCTGTGGTCTTGTCCCATGCTTACAAGGCTAGCCCCAGCCCAGCTCATGCAGCCGGTCATCGGAAATCCCGAAGTGGTGGGCGATCTCATGCACCACCGTTACGGCCACCTCGTGGATCACATCGTCCCTGGAACCGCAGATCTCCAGGATGGGTTCGCGGAAAATCGTGATCCGGTCCGGCAGCGAACCGGCGTCCCACCAGGAATCGCGTTCCGTCAGCGGAACCCCTTCGTACAGTCCCAGCAGCACGGTGTCCGGATCTTCCCCCGGCCCCGGCACGTAGTCGTCGTCGATGAAGACGGCCACGTTGTCCATGGCCCGGGCCAGCCTGTCCGGAATGCTGTCCAGGGCATCCTGGACGGCTGCCTCGAACTCGTCAGGGGACATGGTGAATTCCGGCGGTTCGTGCGGGCCGTCGGGAATGATGGGCAGTCCCGGCGGAAGGCTGGCTGGCATACCCCGACTCTAGCGCCGAAGCGGCCGCGGGTCGCCGTGGACCCGGCTCCGCCGCCGGGTGAGCCCCACCCCCACCAGGCATACCAGCCCACCCACCAGTCCCAACGCCGAGGGGATTTCACCAAGCAGCAGCCAGGAGATGAAGACCGTGGTGCCGGGGACCAGGTATGTGGTGGCGGCCAGCTTCCCGGCGTCCACCAGTGACAATGCGTACGCCCAGGTGGTGAAGGCGATGGCGGTGGGGAACACCCCCAGATACACCAGCCCCAGCGTGGCCTGCGGCGGAGCCGCCTGCACCTCGGACACCAACTGCCCGGCGAACGGCAGGCAGCACACTGCCCCCACCACGATGCCAAACCAGGTTGCCTGCGCCGCCGGGAACTTCCGCACCACCGGCTTCTGGATGATGACGCTGACTGCGGCGAGCACCGCGGCAAGGAGGCAAAGCGCCACCCCGGCCAGGTCCGCCGTCGAACTTTCCCCCGTCCGTGGCTGTCCGGAGCCGAGGGCGATCATTGCGACGCCGGCGAAAGCCACGGTGCTGCCGATGAGCAGCCAGCGCGGGAAGCCTTCCTTGAGGAAGATGCCGGCCATGATGGCCACCAGGATGGGGTTGACGTTGATCAGCAGGGCGCTGGTGCCCGCATCAAGGATGTGCTCGGCGGCGTTCAGCGCCACGTTGTAGCCACCAAACCACATCACGCCATAGGCGAGGATGGGCAGCCATTCCCGTCCCCGCGGCAGCATCCGGCTCCTGAGCAGTTGCGGCACCACCAGGAAAGCCAGCACGACGGCGGCAATCGCCAGCCTGCCCAGGGTCAGCGGGCCGGGGGAGAAGTGGGGGCCGATGGCCCGGATGCCCACGAACGCTGAGGCCCACAGGACCACCGTGACCACCATGGCCGCCACGCCGAGGGCCTTCACGGGCTTTCCTGCTGCAGTGGCGGACGCCAGGGGTTCATGGGCGGGGCTGGTTGGCGGCATGGGACAAATGTACGGCCGGAACGGACGCCGGGCTGGCGGAAATCGGCCATGTCGGCAGCGGTGGTAACCGTGCCTGCGCCTTCCAGGGCCTACTTCGAACCGGCCCAGGCCAGCAGTTTGTCCGCCGGCCAGGTGGTGATGATCCGCTCGGCAGGCACGTTGTTGCGGGCGGCCCGCTCGGCACCGTACTGCAGGAAATCCAGCTGCCCTGGTGCGTGCGCGTCGCTGTCGATCGAGAACAGGCAGCCTGCATCCAGCGCCAACTGGATCAGCGCATCGGGCGGGTCCTGCCGTTCCGGGCGGGAATTGATCTCGACGGCCACGTTGTGCTCCGCGCACGCGGCGAACACTTCCGCGGCGTCGAATTCCGACGGCGGCCGGGTTCCGCGGGTGCCCTCCACCAGCCGCCCGGTGCAGTGGCCCAGGACGTTGGTGTGCGGGTCCTGGATGCCGCCGAGCATCCGGGCGGTCATGGTCTTCCTGTCCGCGCGCAGCTTCGAATGAACGCTCGCCACCACAATGTCCAGGCGGTCCAGCAGCCCAGGCTCCTGGTCCAGCTGGCCGGACTCCAGGATGTCCACTTCGATCCCGGTCAGCAGCCGGGTGTTCCCGCCGTTGCTGTTGATCGCTGCCACCACGTCCAGCTGGTCCAGCAGGCGCCCGGCCGACAGCCCGTTGGCGATGGTGAGGTTGGGGGAGTGGTCGGTCAATGCCAGGTACTCCCGGCCCAGCACCTCCGCTGCCGCCACCATCAGCTCAATGGGGGAGCCGCCGTCGGACCATTCGCTGTGGCTGTGCAGGTCGCCCCTCAATGCCCCACGGATTTCCGTCCCACCGGAGGCCAGCGGCTGGGCGCCCTTCTCCCGGAGGTCGGCCAGGTAGTCGGGAACCTCGCCGTCCACCGCCTGCCGGATCACCGCGTAGGTCCGGTCGCCGATGCCCTTCATGGACTTGAGCCGGCCGGTCCGGGCCCGCGTGGCTACTTCCTCAGGGCCAAGGGGGCTGATGGCCGCCGCCGCTTTGCGGAAGGCCTGGACCTTGAAGGTGGCGGCGCGTCCGCGCTCCAGCCAGAAAGCAATCTCATTGAGCGCTGCGACGGCATCCATCCGTCCATCTTGACCCGTGCGGCGGCCCAACGGCGCGGTTTTTCGCCGATTTTGGATAATTCCTGCGGAGGCCCTATAGTTTTAGAGTCCAGTTCGGAGAAACGCAAAGGACAAAGACGGAAAGCCTCGCTTGACGCCTTTTATTTTGTTCCGAACGGGTTCTGGCCCCCATCGTCTAGCGGCCTAGGACACCGCCCTTTCACGGCGGCGGCACGGGTTCGAATCCCGTTGGGGGTACGCAAGGAACTGGTCAAACAGGCTAAAAAAGTCTGGTAGGCTGGAAGCCTTGAAAAAAGCGGTAGAGATACTGCAAAAGCAAGAAACGCAAGGCCCTGTAGCGCAGTTGGTTAGCGCGCCGCCCTGTCACGGCGGAGGTCGCGGGTTCAAGTCCCGTCAGGGTCGCTCTGATTGTTGGAAGAAATTCCGGCTGTCATGGTGACTAGTCACCTAGGCTCTGTAGCTCAGTTGGTAGAGCGTTCGACTGAAAATCGAAAGGTCACCGGATCGACGCCGGTCGGAGCCACCACTGGGAAGCATCAGTTCTTCGGAACTGGTGCTTTTCTTCATTTACCGCCATTGGCCAGCCGCTCTTCAAGTGCGTTCCGTGCCCTTGTCCAGGTGGATGGCCCCGGAGCAACTGTCCGGCGCCCGCCTCACCTCCGGCGCACCAACCGCGGCATCGACACGCAAAATCGAAACCGACACCCTTGGTCGCCTGCGCAACCCATATTTGCGTATCGATACGGAATATGGGCGGCGCCGGCGAATGTGCGCGTCATGCTCAGGTGGGCCGGCCTTTGGGGATCGTGCGTGCCCGGCGCCACCAGGACGAGCGGCCTGCGGCGGCGTGGCCTGCGCAACAAATCGCTTGTCTTGTCAGGAAAAAATCGAGCCGCCCTGAAACATTTGATTATTGCCAAACCGATGTGGCACGCGCGCGCGTTGGCTTGCGTAAGCGCTTGCACCCTACTCGGCGGTAGCCGTTTTTGGGCTGTGAAACAGGGTTTGAACTGCATCCGGCGCCCGTTCTAGCGTGGAGCGCGGCGGAGGGAAAGCATGCTTTCCATCGGCCGCAGGGCCCCACCCAGGTCCTGATCCCCCCAGCACAACGGCGTCCCCGGCGACGCCTGAGGTGTTACCGGGCCGCGGTTGTTTTCGGGGTCATGGGCACATGCCCGTCTTCCACGAACAGTTACAACTCCGCGAGAAGAGCAAGAAATGCACAAGCACCCCCAACACCGGCTGCTGCGGTGGCGCCCTGCCGCCGCAGCACTGGCCGCAGCCGTTGCTGCCTCGGCCTTCCTGGCCGTCCCCTCTGCCCAAGCCAACGAGCCGTCGGACCCGCCGACGGTCCGGCAGCTGCCGGCCCCCACTCCCGGTTTCGCCCTCCCCACCGAGCACACGCAGGAGGCCTTCGACCCGGCGTCGGACTTCACCTCCAAGTGGACCCGCGCAGACGCCAAGCAGATCATGGCGCAGAGCGATCCCACGGTGGCTCCCGGCCAGAACTCCATGAGTCCCGACGTCACCATGCCGGAGATCCCCCAGGATTTCCCCGCCATGAATGACGACGTCTGGGTCTGGGACACCTGGTCCCTGACGGATGAAAACGCCAACCAGATCAGCTACAAGGGCTGGGACGTCATCTTCTCCCTTGTTGCCGACCGCCACGCCGGCTACGGCTTCGACCAGCGCCACTGGAACGCCCGGATCGGCTACTTCTTCCGCAAAACCAACGCCGACCCCGCCAAGGACAAGTGGAACTACGGTGGCCATCTCTTCCTGGACAACACCTCCATCGGCAACACCGAATGGTCCGGCTCCACCCGCCTCATGCAGGGCGACCACGTCAACGTCTTCTACACCGCCACCACCTTCCACGACGTGGCCGAGCGGAACGCAGGTGGCGGCGGGATCGCTCCTGACGCTGCCATCGCCAAGGCCCTGGGCAACATCCACGCTGACAAGAACGGCGTCAGCTTCGACGGCTTCGAGCACACCAAGCTGCTGGAACCGGACGGAAAGATGTACCAGACCAAGGCGCAGAACCCGGGCTTCGCGTTCCGGGACCCGTACACGTTCGCCGACCCCGCCCACCCGGGCAAGACCTTCATGGTCTTCGAAGGCAACACCGCCGGCACCCGCGGCGATTACCAGTGCAAGGGTGAGGACCTCGGCTACCAGCCGGGCGACCCCCAGGCAGAAAGCGTTGGCGACGTCCAGAACAGCGGCGCAAACTACCAGACCGCCAATGTGGGCCTGGCTGTAGCCGACAACAAGGACCTCACCAAGTGGTCCTTCCTGCCGCCGATCCTTTCGGCCAACTGCGTCAACGACCAGACGGAACGTCCGCAGATCTTCATCCAGAATGAAAACGGCAAGAACAAGTACTACCTGTACACGATCAGCCACCAGTTCACCTACGCGGCCGGCATGCGCGGCCCCGACGGCGTCTACGGCTTTGTTGGTGACGGCGTGCGCTCGGACTACCAGCCGGTGAACAACAGCGGCCTGGCCCTCGGTTCACCCACCGACCTCAACCTGCCGGCCAACAACCCAAGCGGTACCATCTCCGGGCAGCAGAACGGTCGCCAGTTCCAGGCATACTCGCACTACGTGCAGCCCGGCGGACTCGTGCAGTCGTTCATCGACAACGTCAACGGCGTGCGTGGCGGATCGCTGTCACCCACTGTCAAGATCAACTTCAGGAACGGCGTGACCCAGGTGGACCGCAGCTTCGGCCAGAACGGCCTCGGCCCGTTCGGCTACCTGCCCACCAACGTCAGGGTCGGCGGCGAAGGCCTCTACAAGTAGGACAGCCTGCACACCTGAATAGACCGCGGCTTCTGCCGCACCGCCGCTGACACAGGCGGCACCGCTCAGGCGGGAATGTCCTTGGGGGCGTTCCCGCCTGGGTCCTTTAAGTCCAGGCCGGTCGGCGGGCCGCAGAGTTTCCAGCGCATGTGCCGCACCCTGGGGATAGGGTGGAAACAACAGAAGGGGGAGTGCCTGATGGAATACCAGAACCCACAACCCGTGGTGCCAAACCGTCCTTCCGGAAGCCCGGCTCCGGGGCCCGGCCGGACGATAATTTCCGAGACTGCCGTGGCAAAGGTGGCGGGAATTGCCGCGCGGGCGGTTCCCGGGGTCTACTCCCTGGGTTCGGGCCCGTCCCGTGCCTTGGGCGCGATCCGCGACGCCGTCGGAAGTTCTGACCACGCTGCGGGCGTCCACGCGGAAGTGGGCGAAACGCAGGTAGCTGTTGATATCACCCTGGTGGCAAGCTACGGCACACCGCTGCATGCATTGGCCAATAATGTCCGCGCCGCCGTGTACCGCGCAGTTGAGGAACTGGTGGGGCTGCAGGTTATCGAGGTGAACGTCGAGATCGCGGATGTCTACGTTCCGCCGCCGGTCAAAACAACCGCGCCGTCTGCTCCCGAACGGGAGGCGCTGCTGTGAGCCTCACGATTGCAGGCACCGCCATCGGCGCCTTCGTGGCGTTCATGTCCCTGCAGTTCGGACTGTGGGGTTTCCTCGTCTCCCTGCTCTTTATGGCAATCGGAGCGCTCCTGGGCCGTGCCGCCGAAGGGAAGCTGGACCTGCGCGGGGTGTTCGATGCCATCACCGGCCGGCGCTCGTCCTCATGAGCTCGCCCGCGCCCGTTGTGCGTGGGCAGGCGCTCAGCGGCCATAACCGGATCAGCACCCAGGCCTTGACCAGCCTCGCCAAGGCTGCTGCGGCCCAGGCGTTGGGCGTCGACGCCCAGGACGTGCGGGCGGACTGGACGGACGACGACGGCCTGCTGGCTTTGTCCCTCGTCACCCCTATCGGCGTCCCGCCGCTGCAGTCCGTGGTGGCCAACCCTGCACGGGTGGACGCACTCGGCGGGTCCATCTGGGACCGCGCCGTCAGGGCCAAGGAAAGCATCCTGGCAACGGTCTCGGAATTGAGCGGTTCCCGGCTGAGCCGCGTGGACATCCGGATCAGCGGGGCAAGGATCAGTACAGAAGGGCGGGTACGGTGAGCAGCAGTGTGGAAAGCCGCCCGGTGAACAGCGGACCGCGCAGAAGCAACGGACCGGACATGCGCAGGGTGGTGTACCGCGAGACCCATTCCCCGCGGGCGGTGGTGTCGGTTGTTGCCGCCGCCCTTGTGCTTGTGCTGGCCGCTTACGGCGTCCTCGAATCGGGAGTGCACGCCGTGGGCCAGCCCGCGTGGCTGATTGAGCCCCAGGTGGCGGCGCAGCGCATCGTGGATCTTCCCGCCGGAACCTCGCCGCTGCTGCTTGCCGCGATCGGCGGCGTGCTCGCCATGGTGGGGCTGATCTTCCTCCTCAGCGGCATCCTCCCGGGAAAGCGCGCCCGCCATCTGCTGGCCGGCGGACGGGAGGAAGGGCTTCCGGCGGTGGTGGTGGACGACGAAGTCATCGCCTCCTCCCTCGCCCGCCGGGCACGGCTGGCCGCCAACGTCACGCCTGAACAGGTCATGGTCATTGTCTCCCAGCGGCAGGTTCTGGTGAACGTGCGGCCCACCTCCGGTGTACCTGTGGACCAGGACAGGGTGCTTGAAGCCGTCCGCGACGAGCTGGACCAGATGCTGCTGGAACCGGCGCCTGTTCCCCGCGTCAATGTCACTCCTTCGGGGGTGATCGGAGCGTGAACAGCACACCGGCGCTGCTCAACCGCATCCTGCTCACCCTGCTGGGCCTGATCCTCCTGGGGGCGGGCGTCCTGCTGTTGCTCCTGGCGACCGTTCCTCCGGTTGCCTCCTGGTGGCACTCCTGGTCCGCCGGGGTGTGGAGCGGCATCAACCGGCTCTTTGACGCCACCCGGTTCCCCGGCCGGCCGGAAAGCTGGCTGTGGATTGTGGTGGCACTGGCGCTGCTGGCATTGATGGGCCTCATGGTTGCCTGGATTGCCCAGCAAGGAAAGGGCCGGTCAAACCTTCTGGCCGCCGAATACGATCCCGGCGACACGCCCGGCGACGTCCGGATCGGCGGCGGGGTGGCGGAACAAGCGCTGCGGCACGCCCTCGAGGGACGGCCGGACCTGGCCGGTGCCACCGTCACCACCTACGACGTCAAGGGCTCTCCCGCGTTGAAGGTGCGTCTCCTGCCGCGCCAGGGCGTGGCACCGCACCTGCTGGCAGTGGAGGTCGCCGGGCTGCTTGACGCGATGGAAGCTGTGGTGGGCAAGGAAATTCCTGTCCTTATCCACATCGGGGCGGGCGCGCGGACCCGCTTCAGCCGGGCCGAGCGGGTCCGCTGAACCCATTGCCAACCGTAGGCTGCCGCGCCCGCGGTGCCGCTGCGCCAGTTGCGCAGCGGCACCTGCCCCGCTTCATCCTTTGCAGCTATATCCGTTGCAGGTACACGGTGCAGTCCACAGGAACCTCTGTCATCCCGGTCCAGTCGTCGGCCGGTTCGGGACCGCTGGAGAGCACTACGGCATAGCCTTCGGGCACGGGGGCCGAGGCGAAGCCCATGTTGGACAGGACCACCACCTCCCCGTTCCGGAACGCCAACAGTCCACTGTCCGGTGCGTGTTCGTCCGTCCACTCCACGCTGCCGCTGCCCAGGTGCCGGGCTGACCTGAATGCAAGGGCGGCACGGTAAAGCTCCAGCGTTGAGCCCTCCTCGCCGTCCTGCTGATCGGCGGCCAGGGGGCCGAAGCTTTCCGGCTGGGGGAGCCAGGGCTCGGGAGCTTCCCCTGACAGTGCTCCGGAGAAACCGAAGCCGGGTTGATCCCCTGCCCACGGCAGCGGGACGCGGCAGCCGTCCCGGCCGATCTCGGCACCGTCGGTCCGGAAGAAGGTAGGGTCCTGCCTGGCCGAGTCGGGAAGGGTGGTGTGCTCCGGGAGGCCCAGCTCCTCGCCCTGGTAGAGGTATGCCGAGCCCGGAAGCGCCAGCGCGACCAGTGAGGCGGCCCGGGCCCGGGCAAGTCCCAGGGCTGCGTCGGGCTGTTCGTCCGCGGCGCCGATGCCCTTGGGGAAAGTAGTGGGATCTTTGAGCCCAAACCGGGTGCTGTGCCGCACGGTGTCGTGGTTGCTGAGGACCCACGTGCACGGAGCACCCACGGATGCTGCCGCTGCCAGGGATGCGTCGATGGCGTCGGCCATGCGTTCGGCGTCCCAGCCGGCCAACAGGAAATCGAAGTTGAAGGCCTGCTGCATCTCATCGGGCCGGACATACCGTGCCAGGCGCTCGGCAGGTTCCACCCAGGCCTCGGCCACCATCATCCGGTCACCGCCGTATTCGGCCAGGACCCGGTTCCAGTCCCGGTAGATGGCATGGACCCCGTCCTGGTCGAAGAACGGCGACGGCGGGTACATCGGGGAGACGGCCCGGTGCGGTTCCTCGGCATCGGTGTGGGCATGCGGGGCGTCGCCCGGCAGGTGGCTTTCCAGGCGCGGAGCGGAGGTTCCTTCCACCATCGCCGCCACCCCATCCCAGTCCGGAAGACCCGCTTCCTTTACCAGGCCGTGGGCAACATCCACCCGGAAGCCGTCCGCGCCGCGGTCCAGCCAGAAACGCAGCACCGAACGCATTTCCTCCTGCACTTCCGGGTTGTCCCAGTTCAGGTCCGGCTGCTTGGTGTCGAAGAGGTGCAGGTACCACTGTCCGGGTGACCCGTCGGCTTCGGCCACTCGGCTCCAGGCCGGGCCGCCGAAGACGGACTTCCAGTTGTTGGGCGCCCGTCCGCCATCCCCGGACCCAGGCACCTCATCCTTGCCGTCACGGAAGATGTACCGGTCCCTTTCCGGGCTTCCCGGCTCCGCCGCCAGCGCTTCCCGAAACCACGCATGCTCATCGGAGGTGTGGTTGGGAACCAGGTCCACGATCACCTTCAGTCCGCGGCGGTGAGCTTCCTGCAACATGGCGTCGAAGTCGGCCAGCGACCCGAAAAGCGGGTCCACTTGCCGGTAGTCCGCTACGTCATAACCGCCGTCGGCCTGCGGCGACTTGTAGAACGGGGACAGCCAGATGGCGTCCACTCCCAGCCCTTCAAGATAGGGGAGCCGGTCCAGGACACCGCGAAGGTCGCCCATCCCGTCGCCGTTGCCGTCGGCAAACGACCGGGGATAGATCTGGTAGACAACGGCGTCTGTCCACCAGGAGGGCATTTGGCGGGGCGCCGGAACGGTTGGGTCGGGCATTTGGTTCCCCTCTGATAACTTTTTGATGTAAACGCTTGCATTCCCGACAGTCACCTTACTAGTGTGATGGTCACCACATCAACCTCACCTAGCAAGCGCACTGTCGACTTACTTGTCACTCAGCGAGGAGCTTCAAGCTAATGAAAACCCCGAGATTCCTGCTTCCGGCGGCCACTGCCGGCATCCTGGCCCTTACGTTGTCCGCCTGCGGCGGCGGAGGTGGAGGGGGCACCACGGGCGGTGGAGGCAGCGACGCTGACGCCAACCTCGACGGCCGCGGCCCGATCACTTACGTCCAGGGCAAGGACAACAACAACGTGGTGCGGCCGTTCATCGAAAAATGGAATGCGGCACATCCTGACGAGAAGGTCACCTTCAAGGAGCAGACCGACCAGGCTGACCAGCAGCACGATGATTTGGTTCAGCACTTCCAAGCCAAGCAGTCCGACTATGACGTGGTCAGCGTCGATGTTATTTGGACGGCGGAGTTTGCCGCCAAGGGCTGGCTGCAGCCGCTGAAGGACAAGATGGCCATTGACACTTCCAAGATGCTCAAGGCGCCGGTAGAAGCAGCATCCTATAAGGGCACGCTCTACGCTGGGCCCAAGGATTCCGACGGCGGCATGCTCTTCTACCGCAAGGACCTGGTCCCCAACCCGCCCAAGACCTGGGACGAGATGATGGGCATGTGCTCAATCGCCAAGACAAACAACATTGGGTGCTACGCCGGCCAGTTCAGCAAATATGAAGGCCTCACCGTTAACACTGCCGAGGCCATCAACTCGGCAGGCGGGTCCGTCCTCAACAAGGACGGAAAGCCCAACCTGAACACGGCCGAGGCCAAGGCCGGCCTGTCCAACTTGGCGAAAGCTTACGCGGACGGCAACATCCCGAAGGAAGCCATTACCTTCAAGGAAGAGGACAGCCGCCAGGCATTCCAGGGCGGCAAGCTCCTGTTCCTGCGCAACTGGCCTTATGTGTACAGCCTGATGAGCACTGAAGGTTCGTCGGCTGTGAAGGACAAGTTCGGCATGGCGCCCCTGCCGGGCAAGGACGGCCCCGGTGCTTCTGCCCTTGGTGGCCATAACGCAGCCATCAATGTGTACTCCAAGCACAAGGCCACGGCGCTGGACTTCATCAAGTTCATCGAGACCGAGGAAAATCAGAAGTTCTTTGCGAACCAGGCCTCGCTGGCTCCGATTCTGACGTCGCTGTACGAAGACCAGGCACTCGTGGCCAAGCTGCCCTACCTGTCTGTTCTCAAGACGTCCATCCAGAACGCTGTTCCCCGTCCCGTGACGCCGTTCTACCCGGCTGTCACGAAGGCAATTCAAGAAAACGCATATTCCGCAATCAAGGGAGAGAAGCCCGTGGATACCGCACTCTCTGACATGCAGAAGTCCATCGAATCCGCCGGTGCGGGATCGTAGTTCTGCCATGGCAACCGAACTAGGCCCGACGCCGGTCAAGGCACCGGCGTCGGGCGGCACCCCCGTCCATCACGCGCCCAAGGGTGTGGGGGAGGACAACAGGATCGCCAGCCAAGGACGCTGGGCATCCTGGCTGCTCGCTCCCACCATCATCGCTTTGGGCATTGTCATTGTTTACCCCATCATCAGCGCCATCGTCATGTCCTTCCAGAAGGACGCCGGCCTTGATCCCGCCACCGGCCTGTTCACCGCGGGTGGCCCGGCAGGCATCCAGAACTACGTGAACTGGCTCGCGCAGCAGTGTTCGGCGCCGACAGGCGGAACCGTCGCCTGCCCGCCTGGCACCCTTGGCGGCCAGTTCTGGTCCGCCACCGCCACCACCTTCTTCTTCACCATCGTCACGGTGGCGTTCGAAACCGTGCTGGGCTTCTGGATGGCCATGATCATGGCCCGCGAATTCCGCGGCCGCAGCCTGGTCCGCGCAGCTGTCCTGGTGCCGTGGGCCATCCCCACGGCCGTGACGGCCAAGCTCTGGTTCTTCATCTTCGCCTTCGAGGGCATCGCCAACAAGCTGTTCAACACCACCATCCTGTGGACTGGAAGCGAGTGGCCGGCAAAGTGGGCTGTGGTCATCGCTGACGTCTGGAAGACCACGCCGTTCATGGCGTTGCTGATCCTGGCAGGCCTGCAGATGATCCCGGCTGAAGTGTACGAGGCCGCAAAGGTCGACGGAACCACTGCATGGCAGCGGTTCCGGCTGATCACCCTGCCGCTGGTCAAGCCGGCGCTGATGGTGGCAATCCTGTTCCGTACCCTGGATGCACTGCGCATGTTTGACCTGCCCTACATCCTCACCGGCGGCGCCAACAACACCACCACTTTGTCCATCCTGGTCATCAACCAGATCAGGCAAGGGTTCAACTCGGCGGCCGCACTGTCCACCATCACCTTCATCATCATCTTCCTTGTGGCCTTCATCTTTGTCCGCTTCCTCGGGGCAAACGTGGTTGAACAAAGCGGCGCCACAGGAAAGGGGAAGAAATGACCACGGCTACGGCAGACGCCTCGGCGCTGCGGGCAAGGCAGGACAAGGGCCGTAAGGCAGCGCAGAACCGGGAAAAGTGGGCGCAGGGCAGGACCTATATCAGCGCGGCCATCGTGCTGCTCTGGTGCCTGGCGCCGGCCTACTGGATGGTGGTCACCGCCTTCCGCGAGGTCGGGTTCACCTACGACACGTCCATCCTTCCCACCCACGTCACGCTGGATAACTTCAGGACGGCGTTCGACACGTCGTTCGGCAACAGGTTCGGCCAGGCGCTGCTCAACAGTGTGTTCATCGGCGGCGTGGTTACGGCAGTCTCCCTGCTGATCGGCGTGTTTGCCGCCTACGCGCTTGCCCGGTTGAACTTCCGCGGCAAGTTCCTGGTGCTCGGTTTCATCCTGGGAGCTTCCATGTTCCCCGGTGTTGCCCTGATCACCCCGCTCTTCCAGCTGTTCACCAACATTGGCTGGATGGGCACGTACCAGGCGCTGATCATCCCGAACATCTCCTTCGTGCTCCCGCTGACGGTCTACACCATGACCTCGTTCTTCCGGGAAATGCCCTGGGAGTTGGAAGAATCGGCGCGCGTTGACGGCTGTACCCAGGGACAGGCCTTCCGCAAGGTCATCATGCCCCTGGCAGCGCCGGCAATCTTCACCACGGCGATCCTGGCCTTCATTTCCTCGTGGAATGAGTTCCTGATCGCCAGCCAGCTGTCCAGCGACGCAACCCAGCCGGTGACGGTGGCCATTGCCAACTTCGCCGGTGCACAGCCCAACCAGATCCCGTACACGGCCATCATGGCCGCGGGCACCATCGTCACCATCCCGCTGGTGATCCTGGTGCTGGTGTTCCAGCGCAAGATCGTCGCCGGCCTTACGGCTGGTGCGGTCAAGTGACGCCCAACGGTTCCCGCCCCCGCACTCCGGGGGCGGGAAACCGCAGCCGTATGGTCCGTTCGGGCGAAGACTTCGACATCATTATCGGCTTCCTCGCATTTTGGGCCCTTGTCCTCCTGGTGGTAACCGTGTGGATGGAAGTCACAGCCCAACCGGCCCTCGGCTGGGCCCTGGGCCTGCTGGCAACACTGCTGGCGCTGTATGGAATGGTTCGCCTGCGCCGAAAGCTGCCGGCCCGCAGGTAAGGGAGCCCATGCGTCGGTTCCCCGCCATAGTTATCAATGCCTCGCCGTGGAATGCGAAAATACAGGGCGGGCGTAACGCAGGGCCTTTCGGCCCTACGCCGAAAAGGAGTTAAAGAGGGGACACGGTGGCACGGACAACGGAAAGGTCCCAGCGGGGCGGCCATAACGGCGTCAGCATCGAGGACGTGGCGGCAGCCGCCGGAGTCTCAACAGCAACTGTCTCCCGGGCTGTACGCGGCCTGCCCCGGGTCTCGCCGGCCACCCGGGAAAAAATCCTGGAGGTGGCCGGAAACCTGGGCTACGTTGCATCGTCCTCCGCCTCCGGCCTGGCCACGGGCCGGACCAAGACCATCGGTGTCCTGGCCCCGTTCGTCAGCCGCTGGTTCTTCTCCAAAGCAATTGAGGGCGCGGACCGCGAGCTGCATGCCCGGCACTACAACCTCTCCCTGTTCAACCTCGGCGGCCACGGCAGCAACCGTGAGCGGCTCTTCAGCAAGACCATGGTCTACAAGCAGATCGACGCCCTGCTGGTTCTATGTATGGCGCTCAGCCACGAAGAGATCGAGCACCTGCAGAAGATCGACATTCCGCTGGTAGTGGTGGGTGGCCACGTGGAGGAATGCCCCTACATCGGCATCGACGACTACGCCGCCGCCTCAACAGCCGTCCGGCACCTGATCGACCTGGGCCACCGGGATATTGCCCTGCTGCATGGCGACGACGAAACCGACCTGAACTTCGACGTCCCCCGGGTGCGCATCCTGGCGTTCAAGGACGTGATGGCCGCGGCCGGCCTGCCCACCCGGCCGGAATGGGACGAATGGGGGGACTTCACGGTCCGCAGCGGACAGGAAGCCTTCCGCCGCCTGTGGTCCCGTCCCGGACAGAAGCCCACGGCAATTTTCTGCGCCTCGGACGAGATGGCCATGGGAGTCATCTTCGAGGCCAACCGCCTGGGCGTCAACGTCCCCGGCGAACTGTCGGTGGTGGGCATCGACAACCATGATTTCGCCGATGCCATGGGCCTGACCACGGTTGGGCAGCGCCCCGACGAGCAGGCCGAGCTGGCCACCAAGATGCTCCTGGACGAACTGGACGGCGAGATCGGATCCGTCCACTCAGCCGTCGCGCCCCATGAACTCATCATCCGGCGCACCACAGCGCCCCCCAGGAACTGACGCGTCAGGACGCGCGGGCCAGCTGCCGGATGGGGATCCAGCGGGACGCGAGCCTGCGGTAGGCGGCCGCAGCCCCGGTCATGTCACCCTCCGCCAGGCACTCGATGCCCAGCCTGATATCCATGGGGGATTCGTCCGGGTAGACCTTGTCTGCCACGGCGCCGTAGTCCAGTTCCACCATGGAGTTGACGTGGAACAGCTCAAGCCACTCCGTCAGCTGCGCCAGGTCGTCAAGCATGTCCAGGTCCGGGGCAGCGAGGGCCAGGTTGGCCACCGCGTAGCGGGCCCGTTCCAGGGCATCGGTGATGGGCGCCCAGACCCGAACGGTGAGGATGCGCCCAGCGGCCTCCACCACATCCTTGCGGTCCGACTCCATGAACAGCGAGAACCAGCTGAACGGGATTCCCCAGGTGGACGCCCGCGTATGTACCCGGATGGATCCGTCCCGGGCCTTCACCTGGTCGATCCGTTCCTGGTGCCGGTCACGCTGCTCCTCCGGGATCAGCAGCTCGGCCAGGGGGCCATGGATTCCCTCCATCAAGGCGTTGGCCGCCAGTCCGGCGCGCAGGACAAGCTGGCTGGGGCAGTACAGGAGGACGGGCTCGGCGTCGGCGTCAGCACCGTCGTCGGGCGCTCCACCCTCCGGGGCCGGCACGGTGGTGACGCGCACCAGGTCCGTGCGCCCCGTGGGGAAGGGGTCCCCGCCGGAGCGGGTGATGCGGCCCAGCGAGGCCAGCAGTTCAGCGTTTTCGACGGCGGCACGCGGGACCGCCCGGGCCCCCGCGGCCTTGATGGCCGGACGCTGGTCCTCCGGAAAGGCTTCCAGGGGTTCGTAGACGCGCAGGGTTGAGGAAAATGGCAGGCCGGCCTGGCCCCGATAGAGGTTTCCCGTCATTACGGTCTCCTTGAATGGGTCCAGGATGCAGTCATCAGTCCGCCAGTTCCACCAGCACGGGAGCGTGGTCCGAAGCGCCCTTGCCCTTGCGTTCCTCGCGGTCGATCGAGGCCCCGGTGACGCGCGCGGCCAAGGCGGGGGAGGCCAGGATGAAGTCGATCCGCATGCCCTCCTTCTTGGGGAACCGCAGCTGGGTGTAGTCCCAGTAGGTGTAGACGCCGGGGCCCGGCGTGTAGGGGCGCACCACATCGGCGTAGCCGGCAGCTTCGAACGCGTGGAACGCCTCCCGTTCTGGCGGGCTGACGTGAGTTGCGCGGTTCCGGATGAACAGGTCGATGTCCCAGACGTCGTCATCAAAGGGCGCGATGTTCCAGTCACCCATCAGGGCCACCTGTGCCTGGGGGTTGTCCGTGACCAGGGCCTGGGCGTGCGTCTTGAGGCTTTCCAGCCACTTGAGCTTGTACGGCATGTGCTCGTCGTCCAGCGAACGGCCGTTGGGGACGTAAAGGCTCCAGACCCGGATGCCGCCGCAGGTGGCAGCCATGGCGCGGGCTTCCTGCACGGGATCCTTGCCCGCCTTGCCGAACGAGGGCTGGTCCAGGAACGTCCGCTCCACGTCTTCAAGCCCCACCCGGGAGGCAATGGCTACGCCGTTCCACTGGTTCACCCCGAAGTGGGCCACCTCGTAGCCCATCCGTTCAAAGAGCTCCCAGGGGAAGTTATCGTCCTTGCACTTGGTCTCCTGGATGGCCAGGACGTCGCAGTCGCTGCGCTGGAGCCAGGCTTCAACACGGTCGGCGCGGGCACGGAGCGAATTCACATTCCAGGTAGCTATCTTCACGGTTCCTAACTTACCTTGGCAGCCGCAGGGCGGGTAAAGCCTTGGCCGTCCCCGCGTCCGCGATCCGCCGTGGTTGGTTCCGGGCGTGAAGGGGCGGGTATATTCGCAACAGAATGACCTGGATCACTCATCCGGCCACCATGCGAAGGAGCACCCAGCCGATGACCGCAGCCAAGGACAGCACAACGGACAACGCGGCAGGGGACGGAAGCGCGGACGTACTCTTTGAGCGCCGCGGCCGGCTGGGCGTGATCACCCTCAACCGGCCCCGGGCCGTCAACGCACTTACCGCGGGAATGGTGGGGCTGCTCCTGCGGCAGCTCACCGCATGGGCAGGGGACGACGGCGTGGCCACCGTCCTGGTCCAGGGCGCCGGGGAGCGGGGCCTGTGCGCGGGCGGGGACATCGTGGCCATATACCGGGACATGCTGCACGGCGGGAACGGGACGGCCCACTTCTGGCAGACCGAGTACCGCCTGAACTCGCTGATTGCCCGGTACCCCAAACCGTACGTCGCCCTCATGGACGGCCTGGTCCTGGGCGGCGGGGTGGGCATCTCCGCGCACGGGGACGTCCGGGTGGTCACCGAGCGGACCAGGATGGGGATGCCGGAGACCACCATTGGCTTCGCGCCCGACGTCGGCGGGACCTTCCTGCTTTCACACGCACCAGGCGAGGCGGGAACCCACGCGGCGCTTACGGGAGCACACCTGGCAGCCGGGGATGCCCTGTTCCTGGGCCTTGCCGACCACTACGTTCCGTCGAACGCGCTGCCGCGCCTCGTGGCTGCGCTGGAGAAAGAAAGCCCGGAAGACGCCGTCGCCCGTTATGCCGGGCAGCCCCCTGCCTCCATGCTGGCCGGGCAGCGGGAATGGATCGACTCCTGCTACGCCCCGGACGATGCTGGAGAGATTGTCCGGCGCCTCCGGGCGTGGACCGGGCCCGGACGCGACGATGCCGCGGAAGCCGCCGCCACGATCGAAGCCAAGTCACCCACCTCGGTCACGGTCACCTTGGCGTCGCTGCGCCGCGCGGCCGGCCTGACCCTGGATGAGGCCCTGGCCCAGGAGTACCGGGCCGGGATCCGCTTCCTGGCCGCACCGGACTTCCGCGAAGGAATCCGCGCCCAGGTAGTGGACAAGGACAGGAACCCGCAGTGGAAACCTGCCACGCTGGCCGAGGTGCTTCCCGCCCAGGTGGAGGGGTTCTTCCAGCCCCTGGACGGCGGGGAACTGGACCTCCATGTCCCGCCTGAGCTGCACCCCCGGCTTGAACCGCACTCCAACCCCGACCTGCAGATGAAGGAGACGGACCATGCCTGACAAGAGCGGTGTGGCCTTCCTGGGCCTTGGACACATGGGGCGTCCCATGGCCCTGAACCTGGTCCGCGCCGGTTACCGGGTTGCTGGTTTCGACGTGGTCCCTGAAGCCCTGCAGTCGGCCCGTGCACAGGGCATACCGGTGGCAGGGAGCGCCGTGGAGGCGCTGGCCGGTGCCGACGTTGTCCTCACCATGTTCCCCAGCGGCCGCCACGTCCTGGACGCCTACGTGGGCGGTGCAGACGGACCCGGGCTGCTGGCAGAGGCGCCGGCCGGGACGATGTTCCTGGACTGTTCCACCATCAACGTCGACGAGGCCAGGGACGCCGCCCGCCTGGCCATCGAAGCAGGCCACCGCTCCGTTGACGCCCCCGTTTCCGGTGGCGTGGTGGGGGCCGAAGCAGGCACCCTGACCTTCATGGCCGGCGGCGACGGGGCTGACTTTGAGGCGGTGCGGCCGCTCCTGGAGGTCATGGGCAAGCGGGTGGTGCACTGCGGCGGACACGGAGCCGGCCAGGCGGCCAAGATCTGCAACAACCTCATCCTGGGCGTCTCGATGATTGCGGTCAGCGAGGCCTTCGTGCTCGGCGAAAAGCTGGGCCTGACCCACCAGGCCTTGTTCGACGTCGCTTCCGCCGCGTCCGGCCAGTGCTGGGCGCTGACCACCAATTGTCCGGTGCCCGGACCGGTTCCCACCAGCCCCGCCAACAGGGACTACCAGCCGGGCTTTGCCGCAGCGCTCATGGCCAAGGACCTCAACCTCGCCGTCAACGCCCTGGACAGCACAGGGGTGGCGGGACAGATGGGAGCGCTCGCCGCCCGGATCTACGATAGGTTTGCCGCGGAAGGCGGCGCGGGCCGCGACTTCTCGGCCATCATCACCGACATCCGCGACGCCTCCGGGCAGCATGCAGCGAGGCAGCAAGAGCCGGCGGCGGGGGAGAACACCGGCACGGAAATGCCGGGCCGGCCAGGGACCACAACAGCACACGACGACGGGAGCCCCGAATGACGGAGTACGCCAACATCCTGGTGGAGCAGCAGGGCAGGGTAGGGCTGGTAACCCTCAACAGGCCGTCGGCGTTGAACGCGCTGAACAAGGCCACCATGGAGGAGTTGGTGGCCGCCGTTACCGCCATGGATTCCGATCCCGGTTTGGGTGCCGTGGTGATCACCGGCTCGGGCAAAGCGTTCGCGGCCGGAGCCGACATCAAGGAAATGGCGGACCAGGGCTACATGGACATGTATGCCGCCGACTGGTTCCGGGGCTGGGAGGACTTTGCCCGGCTGCGGATTCCCACCATCGCTGCGGTGTCCGGGTTTGCCCTGGGCGGCGGCTGCGAACTGGCCATGATGTGCGACCTCATCATCGCCGGGGACAACGCCAGATTCGGCCAACCGGAAATCAACCTCGCCGTACTCCCCGGCATGGGCGGCTCGCAGCGGCTCACCCGGGCCGTGGGCAAGGCGAAGGCCATGGACATGATCCTCACCGGCAGGTTCATCGAGGCGGAGGAAGCCGACCGGTGCGGGCTGGTGTCCCGTGTGGTTCCGGCGGCGGACGTCGTGTCCGAGGCACTCAAGGTGGCAGGGGTGATTGCCGCCAAGTCCAAGCCCGCGGCGATGGCTGCCAAGGAAGCTGTCAATGCCGCCTTTGAAACCGGGCTGGCCCAGGGGGTGTTGTTCGAACGGCGGCTCTTCCACTCCCTGTTCGCCACGGAGGACCAAAAGGAAGGCATGGCGGCGTTCGCCGAGAAGCGCCAGCCGGAATTCAAGCACCGGTAACCCGGGCGCAGGGGACGGGACGGGCGTATGTGGACAATCTTGACCGGTGCAGCCAGCCCCACTGAGGGACTCACCGGAATCGTCGGGTTTGCGGCGAGGGCCATCGACACTTTGGGGGAGTGGGGCGTGGGGGGCTTCACGCTCGCCGAAACCGTGGTGCCTCCCATCCCCAGCGAGGTGATCCTCCCCCTGGCGGGATATCTGGCCAAGCAGGGCTCCCTGAACCTTTTCCTCGTTTTTGCCACCAGCACCCTTGGCGCTTATCTGGGGGCGCTGTTCCTTTACTGGCTCGGCGCCAAGCTGGGGCTGGAGCGGTCCATCCGGTGGTTGTCCAAACTGCCCTTGGTGGACCGCGAAGACTTCGAACACGCGGCAGGATGGTTCCGCCGCCACGGCAGGTCATCCATCTTCTTCGGCCGCCTGTTGCCCGGCGTCCGCAGCCTCATCTCCCTTCCGGCGGGGGCGGCGGCCATGCCCTTTGCCACCTTCACCCTGTTCACCCTGGCCGGCAGCGGGCTGTGGAACGGCGCCCTCATCGGCCTGGGCTACCTGCTGGGCACCCAATACAGGCTGATCGAGGAGTACTCACGCTTCCTGAACTATGCCGTCTACGCCGGATTGGCCATTGCCGTGGTGCTGCTGGTGGTCCGGCGGACCCGGCGCGCCAAGACTGATCGGGCGGGCGCCGGCAGCTCCAAGACCAGCCGCTAGGCTGCCTTCCGCCTCTGCCCTACAGATACTTCTCCGCAAAACTGCGAAGGGCCGCCCGAACGAAGCCCGCCCCCTCCACTCCGCCGTAATTGGCGGCGAAGCGCAGGTCTTCCACGTACATGTCCGCCAGCCCCAGGACGTATCCCTTGACATTCCCGCTGTTTCCGGCGGCCGGAGTCCCGGGGATGGACCTCAGCCAGTCGACGTGCCGCGTTGCCAGTTCCCGGGCCTCGGGACCGTCCGCAGCAACGCCGGAGCGGGCGGCAGCCTTCCAGTCGTTGCCAAGGGTTTCCACCTTGGACATCCACTCCTGCTTTTCGTCCGACGCCATGCCGCGCCACCACGCGTCGGATTTTGCGTAGGCCTCCTTGCCCCACCGTTCCTCCACCTCATCCTTGTACTGGGTGTGGTCGAAGCCGTCGAACATGTCCTCTGCCATCAGTTGGCCTCCTGCCCTTACTGTTTCAATGGTTCGCCGCACGGATTGCATTTGCCGTGCCAGCCGCTGCTGCTCCTGTCCGAGCCACTCAAGATGACGGGTGAGCGCGGTGACCGGGTCAGCCTGCTGGTGGAAGACCTCCGCGATGGCCGGCAGGCCCAGGCCCAGCTCCCGCAGCAGGAGAATGCGCTGCAGTTGGAGGAGGGCGGCGCCGTCGTAATAGCGGTAACCGTTGCTGCCCACCCTGCTGGGCTTCAGCAGGCCGATGTCATCGTAGTGGCGCAGCGTGCGGCTGGTGGTGCCGGCCATCCTGGCTACGTCCTGGATGGACCAGTCCGTGCCGGTGTCGGGGATGTCTTCCATGCTCCGAGCCTAGGGTTTGACGCTGCGTCAAGGTCAAGGTCAAGGTCAAGGTTTGAAATTGTCACCGCGCCTGCCGGCGGCGCCTGGCCTGGGCCACCAGCCGCGTGAAAGCGAAAACAAACACTGCCTCGATCACCAGCATGAGGCCCGCCAGCAGCCACTGCTGCCGGCTGATGAACACAATGCACCCGGTCAGGGCCAGGATGGTTCCCAGCGCCAGGGCGTAAACGGCAAAGCCGACCGCCACCCGGGCGCTGCGTACCCCGGTGCGGAAGCCGAAACCGTAGGGCTCCCCGCCGGGCTGGCCCGGCACGCGGTCCGGTGCAGCGGGCCCCAGAGCGTCAAACTCCTCCCACGGATCCTTGTCCCTGTCCTGGTCCTGTCCGGTCATGGATCAATTATCCCAAAAGGGAAACCGGAGGACTGGCCCCGGGAACACGTGCCCCACAAAACCCCCACATAAAAGCAGCGGCCCCTCCAACCTGAGCTGGAGGGGCCGCTGGATGGGGTCCCGGCAGGTGCCGGAGGCCGCCGAAGACTTAGAGCGGGCGGATGTTCTCTGCCTGCGGGCCCTTGGGGCCCTGGGTCACATCGAATTCGACCTTCTGGTTCTCGTCCAGTGAGCGGTAGCCGCTGGTGGCGATTGCCGAGTAGTGGGCGAAAACGTCAGCGGACCCGTCATCGGGGGCAATGAAGCCAAAACCCTTTTCGGCGTTGAACCATTTAACTGTGCCTGTTGCCATGGCTGCATTCCTTCATGTGACTCTGATTCTCTCCCCGGGGAATCATCCCGGAGTGCGCGGGAGTTAGTCCCCGCAGTCCCAAACGTACGGGGCACAGGGCCCGGGTGCAAGGGTAAGGGCCATAAACCGCGGTTACCGCATGCCCTCACGGCGTATCGCGGTGGCAATAGCGGCCGCCCGCGTATCCACTCCGAGCTTTGCGTAGATGTGCGCCAGGTGGGTTTTGACGGTGGCCTCGGAGATGAAAAGCCGCCGCCCGAGCTCCCTGTTACTGAGGCCTTCAGTGAGCAAACTGAGCAATTCTGCCTCCCGGGGGGTGAGGACTTCTTCGGGGTTGCGCAGCTGCTGGAACAACCGCGAGGCCACCGGCGGGCTCATCACGCTCCTGCCCTGAACCGCGCCGCGTATGGCGGCAAAGATTTCCTCCGGTGCGGCGTCCTTCAACAGGTAGCCCATGGCACCGGAATCGACTGCGCGGACAATATCGGCATCCGAGTCGTAGGTGGTGAAAACCAGGACTGCCTGCCCGCTGTTGAGATCCCGGATCCGCCTGATGGCCTCGATTCCATCCATGCCAGGGCCCATGGCAAGGTCCATCACCACCACAGCCGGGAGGTGCGCATGCACCAGCTGCAACGCTTCCTCTCCCGAGGATGCCTCCGCCACAACCGCCAGGTCAGGCTGGGTTCCCAGCAACGCGCGCAGCCCGCTCCTGACCACAAGGTGGTCGTCCACCAGCAGGACCGTGATGCTGCTCATGCGCCCTCCAACGGCAATTGCGCCGCCACGATGGTCCCCTCGCCGGGGGCACTTTGGATCGAGAATATGCCACCCAGCTGCTCCACCCGCTGCCGCATGGCCCGCAGGCCGTAACCTCCGGCCGTCGACGGCGGAGCTGCCGCCGCCGGATCAAAACCGGCGCCGTCGTCGTAGATGTCCAGGGTGACGGCGTCCGGCAGGAAGCCCACCGTCAGGGCAGCGACTGAAGCCGCAGCGTGCAGCGCGGTGTTGGAGGCCGCACTCTGCACCACCCGCAGCAGTGCGTGCCGGATGTCCGGTGAGACTTGCCTGGGGGCTCCTGTCACCACAAGGGTGGCTTCCGGCAGGTATTGCCGGGCGGCCAGCAGCAGCGCTTCCGGCAGCGGCGTTGATTCCAGCCCGGGGGAAGCAAGCTCGTGGACCAGGCTCCGGGTTTCCGCCAGGTTGGTGCGGAGCAGGCTGGTGGCCTGGTGGAGATCCTGCTGCGCGGCGCCACTTGGCCAACCACGCCCCGCGGCTTCGAGCAGGAGCAGGCTGCTGGCGAGCCCCTGGGTGACGGTGTCGTGGATTTCCCGGGACACCCGCTCCCGTTCGGCGATGGTGCCGGCCCGGCGTTCACTGGCCGCCAGCTGGCCTTGGGCCTCGGTAACCTCCGCATGCAGGCGGCGCTGCTCCTCGGCGTCGTGCTGTATCCGGTCATAGATGAGCGTCAGCATGACGCCTACGGCCACAGGCCCCAACAGCATGGCAAGGTCCGTACCGTTGCCCAGCCGGAACAGGCCGGCCGCGGTTGCCAGGGTGATGCCGCCCGCCAGGACGTAGGACGCAGCACCGCGCAGGGCACTCCTGCACAGGAAGAAGAGGGCGAAGGAACACCAGGCGAAGCTCGGTGCTGCCACCACCAGGACCGCCCAGACAGCCACCAACGCGACCATCCACGGCGCGCTGTGCCGGTCCCGCAGCGAGAGCAGGGCCACGACGGCGTACAGCAGGCAGGCGGCGGCGGCGAGTCCCAGGACCAGGACGTTGTCGGAAGGGGAATGCCGCATGACATAGCGCACCACCGATGCCACCAGGAGCACCGCGAAGCCCAGATGGACGGCGGCCTCAATGCTGCCCAGGCGGCCCTTGGGGGTGGGCGGCACCGGACGGGACGCGCCCCCGGCGCCCCCGGCGGCAACGGCGGCCGCCAGGCCGGTGGCCGGGGTGGAATCTTTGGCAGGCATGCGGGATCCGGATCTCGTGGTGGGAAGCACTGCCTTCCATGCTAGGGCTCCACGCCTGCAGGGTTCCTCAGCCTTTTGGCTGATACGGCTGGCCTTTCGGGCCAGCAAGGGGCAGCCGAAGGCCCGATGCCACGCCAACCGCTGCCGAGAAGGATGGAAACCGGCAACAGCACACCTACCAACCCAAGGAACGCACCATGAAGAAATCCCACAAGGCACTCACAGCCGCCGCAGCCGCAGCAATCCTGGTCACGGCCGGAGCCACCGCAGCCGCCAACGCCGGCACCGGCCGCGTCAGCGGCACTGAAGCGCCCGCCGTCGTGCCCGCCGTTGACGTGCAGCCGGCGCCGGAGACTGTGGTGCAGCAGAACCGCATCTCCGCCACAGCCTCCGCCCAGGCAGTCGCCGCGGCACTCGCCAAGTGCCAGGCGGACAAACTGCCGTTCGTCACGGTGGCGCTCGTTGACCGCTTCGGCACCGTCCAGGCACTGCTGCGGGGAGACAATGCCGCGGCGCACACCATTGAGGCCGCCAAGGAAAAGGCCTACACCGCAGCAGCTTTCGGTACCCCCACCAGCGAGCTGGCCAAGCGCATCAATGGCAATGGCCCCTCGATCGCAGACTTGCCGGGCACCCTGTTCCTGGCAGGCGGAGTCCCGCTGAAGGTCAACGGCGTTTCCGTGGCCGGCATCGGTGTGGGCGGGGCGCCCGATGGCGCCCTTGACGAAGCGTGCGCCACTGCCGGCGCCGAGTCCATCGCAGGCACTGCGAAATAGGCTGCGGTCCGCCGTCGTGAAAGCAGCCCACGACGGCGGACCGGCCCCGGACAGCTACACGGCCTCCAGGATGCTGACGTAATTGGCGATGCCCACGCCGCCCATGTTCTGCACGGCTGCCCGGCGCGGAGCCGGGAGCTGCATGTCGCCCGCGGTGCCCGTGAGCTGCATGGCCGCCAGGACGTGCTGGGACACGCCGGTGGCACCCACGGGGTGGCCTTTGGACTTGAGGCCTCCTGAGATATTGATGGGAAGTTTCCCGTCCTTGTAGACCAAGCCTTCCTGGAGCGCCCGGGCGCCCTGACCGGGTTCGGTCAGGCCCATGGCCTCGTACATGAGCAGCTCAGCGATGGTGAAGCAGTCATGGACTTCGGCCAGGTCCAGGTCCTCAATCCCGACGCCGGCCATCGCCAGGGCACGCTGCCAGGACACCCGCGTGGCTTCGAACGCCGTCGGGTCCCTGCGCGCCGCGGGGAAGAAGTCGTTGGCCTGGCCAAAGCCGGCGAGCCGTACCGGTGCCGTGAGGCCTCCGGTTGGCGAAGTGGACAGCACGACGGCGGCGGCACCGTCGGACACGGGGGAACAGTCGGTCCGGCGCAGGGGATCGGCCACCATGGGGTTCTTGTCCGAGACGGTTTGGCAGAACTCCTCGCCGAGGTCCTTGCGGAGCTGGGCGTACGGGTTGTCCACGCCGTTGCGGTGGTTCTTGGCCGCGATGGTACCCAGGACGTCGCCCAGCTTCCCGTCAGCGTCGTAGCGTTTGGCGTAGTGCCTGGCCACTTCCGCGAAGAGTCCGGTGAACCCGGTGGTGGAGGGCCTGCCGGCCATGTCGTAGTCGGCGCCCAGCAGCCCGGCGCCCACCACATCAGCTCCCGCGTGGGTCATCTTTTCGGCGCCGATCACCAGGACCGTTTTGGCGGTTCCGGCGAGCAGTGCCTTGGTGCCTTGCTGGAAGGCCGCCGAGCCCGAGGCGCACGCGTTCTCCACGCGGGTGGACGGGACGTTGGCCAGGTCCGGTGACACCTGCAGCGCCAGGGAGGATGGAAACGCCAGCGGCATCATGCCGGAGTTGAACTGTCCCACGTAGATTTCATCGATCCGGGCCGGCTCAATCCCTGCGCTGCTGATGGCGTCCGTGGCCACCTGGACGATGAGGGATTCCAGGGTGTCGTCGGTGAGCTTCCCGAACCTGCTGTGACCCCAGCCGGTGATCAGGACATCCTTGCCGAACTGCTTTTTGAGGCTCATGCCGAGGCTCCTTCCAAGGTGGTGGCTGGATCGAGGGAGTGGGCGACCTCAAAGCCGGCTTCGGTCATTTCCCGGATGTCCTCCACGGTGACCCCCGGTGCCAGCCTGGTCAGCGTGAGCTGCCGCCCGCCGTCGTCCTTTTTGTGAAGGTCGAAGACGGCGAGGTCGCTGATGATCCGGTCCACGCAGCTGAGCCCGGTCAGCGGCAGCGTGCATTCGCGGACGATTTTGGCGGTGCCGTCCTTGGCGTTGTGTTCGGTGAGGACCACCACGCGCGGTGTTCCTGCCACCAGATCCATGGCACCGCCCATGCCTTTGACCATCTTCCCGGGGATGGTCCAGTTGGCCAGGTCGCCGTTGCCGGAGACCTGCATGGCGCCCAGGATGGCCACCTTGACGTGCCCGCCCCGGATCATGCCGAACGAGGTGGCGGAGTCGAAGATGCTGCCGCCCGGCAGGACCGTGACGGTCTGCTTGCCGGCGTTGATGAGGTCGGCGTCCTCCTCGCCCTCGTACGGGAACGGGCCCATGCCCAGCAGCCCGTTCTCGCTCTGCAGCACCACCCGCACGCCCTCAGGCAGGTTGTTCGCCACCAGCGTGGGGATGCCGATCCCCAGGTTTACGTAGTCGCCGTCGTTCAGTTCCTCGGCCGCAATCGCAGCCATTTCATCCCTGGTCCATCCCATGGGTTTTCTCCTTTGGTCGTCTTGGCTGTAATTCAGTTGGGTATTACCGGCGGCACGAACTCGAACGTCATTCCCAGCAGCCAGGCGAGCAGCAGGACCACCGGCAGGTGGAACAGGAACTGCTGGAACGTGAAGCCCACCAGGTCCCGGGCGCGCAGGCCCAAGACGGCCAGCAGCGGCAGCATGAAGAACGGGTTGATGAGGTTGGGCAGGGCCTCGGCCATGTTGTAGATCTGCACGGTCCAGCCGAGGTTCATGTTCACGTCGGTGGCGGACTGCATGACGTACGGTGCCTCCACCAGCCACTTTCCGCCGCCGGACGGAACGAACATGCCAAGGAGTGCCGTGTAGATGGCGATGATGACCGCGAACGCCCCGTTGCCGCCGATGCTGGTGAAGAAATGGGCCAGATGCTCCGAGACCGAGAGGCCGCCCGCGCCGGTGGCCTTGGTCAGGATGGCCGCCATCGCGGCATAGAGCGGGAACTGGACCAAAATGCCTGCGGTTGCGGGCACGGCCTTGGTCACGGACTGGAGGAATTTGCGCGGGGTTCCGTGCAGCACAAGCCCCAGCATCAGGAAGACCAGCAGGTAGCCGTTCAGTGAACTGACCACGCTGAGGACGGGCAGGGTCAGGAGTTGGGACACCAGCCACCCCAGCGTCAGAACCCCGGCCAGGACGGGGAGGACCCTGCTGTATTCGAGCCACTCGCCGGGGCGCGACTTTTCGGCCGGCGGTTCGGGCTGGTCATCAAGGTCGACGCCGAGGTCTGCCGCGGTTTTGACGGCGCCGCCCGTGGGGGCGGAGAAGTGGGCAATGACGGTGGTCAGCAGCATCAGGATGACCAGGGTCAGCAGGGACTGCCAGGTGAAGATGGTGGTGCCGAAGTCCAGGACGCCGGTGATCTTCAGCAGCGCCGGGGGAATGGAGGCCTTTGTGGCCTGGAGCTGGGCCGCGGAGGAGGACATGCCCAACGCCCAGACGGCGCCCAGCCCCATGAAGGCCGCTGCCCCGAGCGCCCGGTAATCGACGTGCAGATCCGCCCGGCGGGCCACGGCACGCGCCAGGAGGCCGCCGAAGATCAGGCTCAAACCCCAGTTCACGAACGACACCGACATGGACATCACGGCAACGAAGCTGACGGCGGCGCGCGCGGAGTTTGGCACCTGCGCCAGTCGGTCAATCAACCGGGCCACGGGCGGCGAGGTGGCCACCACGTAGCCGGTCAGCACCACCATGGCCATCTGCAAAGTGAAGGCGGTGAGGTCCCAGAAGCCGTTTCCGAAGGAGTCCACCACTGCCTTGGGAGAGGCGCCGATGGCGAGTGCTGCGATGGCCACCAGCAGCACGCCTGCCAGGGCGAAGATGTAAGCGTCCGGGAACCACTTCTGCGTCCATCCGGCCAGCTTTTCAGCCATCAGGGCCAAGCCCTTCTGGCGGACGTCCGGTTGGTCGAGCTGGCTGGTGGCCATGGCGGTGTTTCTCTCCATTGAGTGATGTTCTTCCGTTGTTGGGGTGGCCGGCGTCGGAGGCCGGTCAGGCGGAGACGAGGCCGGCGCGCTGCCGGACGGTCCGCTGCTCGATGTCCTTGACCCGGTCCGACGCCTGCACCAGCCGCTGGACGAAGACGCCGGGGGTCGCAACGTGGTTCGGGTCCAGCCGGCCGGGCTCCACGATCACTTCCGCCTCGGCGATGGTCAGTGTGCCGGCTGTGGCCACTACGGGGTTGAAGTTCCGGGCCGTGTAGCGGTAGATGAGGTTGCCGTCCGTGTCAGCGGTGTGGGCATGGACAAGCGCGACATCGGCCCGGATGGCCCGCTCCTGGACGTACGTTTCGCCGTCGAACACCTCGTGCGGTTTGCCTTCGGCAACCAGGGTGCCCACGCCGGTTTTGGTGTAGAAGGCAGGGATGCCGGCGCCGCCGGCGCGAAGCCGCTCGGCCAGGGTGCCCTGCGGAGTGAATTCCACCTCCAGCCTGCCGGCAAGGTACTGCTCGGCAAACAGCTTGTTCTCGCCGACGTAGGACGCGATGACCTTGCGGACCTGGCCCGCCTCGATCAGGATGCCCAGCCCCTTGCCGTCCACGCCCATGTTGTTGGACACCACGGTGAGGTCCCGGACGCCGGAATCACGCACAGCTTCGATCAGGTCGGCCGGAATGCCGCTCAGGCCAAATCCTCCTACGGCGAGGGTGATGCCGTCCTGCAGGGCCCCTTCCAGGGCGCTGGCGGCGGAAGCCTGGAGTTTCTTCATGTCGTCTCCTCGTTGAGCACGGTGGTGTCCACTAAGTGGATGCCGGGGATCTGAGTCTGGAGACTACGGGCGCATTATTGCGCCTGTCAAGGACCACGGCGTGGCCTATTTACAGTGTGGACAGTACGATGGCGTGTATCCATATTGTGGACATTAGGAGGGTTTATGGCCATGCAGGTGCAGGGCGCGCAGGTGGTAACGCGGATCGCCGGCCTGCTGCGGCTGGTGGGCAGGAGCTCGGAGGGAATGCCCCTGGTGGACCTCGTGCGGGAATCCGGCCTTACCCGTCCCACGGTCCACAGGCTCCTGACGTCCCTGGCCGCGGAAGGCCTGCTGGACCATGATCCCGTGACGGGGAACTGGGTGCTGGGCCCCGAGATCCTCCTGATGGGCTCGGTGGCTTCGGCGCGGTTTCCCCTGGAGGACATCGCCCGGCCCAGCCTCCGCCGGCTGGCGCAGGCCACGGGCGAGAGCGCCTTCTTCTCCATCCGCCGCGGCGCCGGGACGGTCTGCCTGCTGCGTGAGGAAGGCAGCTTCCCGGTCCGCTCCTTCGTCCTGCACGAGGGTGTCCGGTTCCCCCTTGGCGTCGCGTCGGCCGGGACGGCCATCATGGCCTTCCTGCCGGAAAGCGAGCAGGAGGAAATGCTGGGGCGCTGGAGCGAACACGCGGGCGAGTTCGCCGGGAACCATACTCCCGAACTGGTGCGGAAGAACCTGGCCCGCACCCGGCTGGCCGGCTATTCGGTGAACCCCGGCCTGGTCCTGGAGGGAAGCTGGGGGATGGGTGCGGCGGTGTTTGACCGCTCCGGGAAACCGGCTTGGGCATTGTCGTTGACGGGCATCGAACCACGCTTCAAGCCGGAACGGCAGGAGGAACTCGGCGGCCTCCTGATGGCGGAGGCGCACCGGATTACGCAGCAGCTTGGCGTGGGCGGCGACGCCGGGCGGCGGCCCCGCTGAGCCTCCCCGGCTCTGGCCGCGAACGACGACGGCGGGCGGCACCTTCCGGTGCCGCCCGCCGTCGTTCTCCCCGAAGACGTGCTCCCCAAAGGTGGGGAAGTCCGGCGAGGCTGCCTAGAGGCCCACGCGGGGCTCCTCGGGGCCCTGGTCCTTCCACCACGTGTCAAAGATGGTGACCGGCACGGTGCGCTTGTGGCGGGTCCGGAGGTACTTCTGTTCGATGGAATCGGCAACGGCGTCCGGAACCTCGCGGCCTTCGAGGTAGTCGTCGATCTGGTCGTAGCTGAGGCCCAGTTCGTCCTCATCGGTTCGGCCTGGCCGGTCATCGAGCAGGTCGGCGGTGGGTACCTTCTCCCAGACGCGCGCCGGCGCTCCAAGTTCAGCCAGCAGGGCGCGGTTCTGCCGCTTGTTGAGGCCGAACAGGGGCAGGATGTCCGCGCCGCCGTCGCCGTACTTGGTGAAGAAGCCGGTGACGGACTCGGCGCCGTGGTCGGTGCCAACCACCAGGTAGTTGTGCTCGCCCGCCAGCGCATACTGGGCGATCATCCGGGTGCGGGCCTTGGTGTTGCCCTTGTGGAAATCGGAGATCTCCGAGCCCACGGTCTTTTCGAACTCGTCTTCAAAACCGTCCACGGCGGCGGAGATGTTGAACGTCCATTCCGTCTTGGCCTTGATGAAGTCCAGGGCTGCCTGGGCATCTTCCTCGTCGTGCTGCACTCCGTAGGGAAGGCGGACGGCCACGAAATTGGCTTCCACGCCTTCGGCCTCAAGCTCATCCACCGCCAGTTGCGCAAGCTTGCCCGCCAGGGATGAATCCAGGCCACCGGAAATGCCCAGGACAAAGCCCTTGGTGTGGGTTGCCTTCAGGTATTCCTTGAGGAACGTGACGCGTTTGCGTACCTCCCCCGCGGGATCGATCCGGGGCTGAACGCCCATTTCTTCAATGATTTTGGCCTGGAGTTCGCGCATGTTGTCCAGCCTAGCCAGCACTGTCAACAACCCTCAACTGTTCCGGGCGGCCCCTGCGCGGCGTAGCGTAACTGCATGGAGCGGACAGGGTGTGCCGTGGTGGGCGGAGGCCCCGCGGGAATGATGCTGGGACTGCTGCTGGCCCGGGCCGGAGTGCAGGTGACCGTCCTGGAGAAGCACCGCGACTTCCTGCGCGACTTCCGCGGCGACACGGTGCATGCCTCCACCATCCGCCTGATCGACGAACTTGGCCTGGGCGCGGGATTCCGCAGCCTGCCCCAAAGCAGGCTGAACAACGTGGCTGTTCCGGTCCCCGGCGCCGGCCTGGTCACCCTGGCGGCCTTCGACTCTTTGAAGCCCCCGTACAACTACGTGGCCATGATGCCGCAGTGGGACTTCCTGGATTTCCTCGCCTCGGCGGCCGCTGCGGAACCGACGTTCAGCCTGCTTATGGAGAGCGAGGCCACCGGCCTGGAGTTCAACGGCGGCCGCGTCACCGGAGTGCGCTACAGGGCCACGGGCGGGGCCGGGCCGGGGGCGGAACACGTGCTGCATGCAGATGTGGTGGTGGCCGCGGACGGGCGCCATTCAGTGCTGCGGGAGGCGGCGGGAATGCGCACCAGGGAGTACCCGGTGCCGTTCGACACCTGGTGGTTCAGGCTCCCGCGCCACGCTTCCGAGCAGGGCGAAGTGGCGGGTGTGGTGCCGTCGCTGGGTGACGGGGACGCCATGATTGCCCTGAACCGCACCGACTACTACCAGCTGGGGTACCTCGCCCCCAAGGGCTCGGATGCCGGGATCAGGGCCGGCGGCGTGGAACGGTTCCGGCAGCGCGTGGCGGCACTTCGTCCGGATCTCGCCGACCGCGTCGACTCCATTCGCAGCCTGGACGACCTTCACTGGCTGGACGTTAAGCTGAACCGCCTGCAGCGCTGGTACACCGACGGATTCCTGTGCATCGGGGATGCAGCCCACGCGATGTCACCGGCCGGCGGCGTAGGCATCAACCTGGCCATCCAGGATGCAGTGGCGGCCGCCGAACGGTTGGCCCCGGACCTGTGGCGGGGCCACGTGCGGGCCAGGACCCTCGCGGCAATCCAGCGCCGCCGGCGCATGCCTACAGTGGTGGTCCAAACCGTGCAGCGCATCCTGCACAGGGTGGTTTTTGTTCCGCTCTTCGCCGGGAGATTGTCCGGGGCGACCCTGGCCGGCGATGGTGCCCGGACTACGCTCTCCATCACGCGGATGGTCTTCTTCATCCTGCGCCACAACCCCGTGGTCAGGCGTGTCCTGCCGCGCGTCATCGCCTTCGGGCCCCGCCCCGAGCACGCGCCAGGCTTTGCCCGCCCACTCACCGTCCGCCCACCCACTAAACTTGAGCCCATGACTTCGCCCTCTGACACTGCGGTAGACACCGCAGCTGCCCGCGCCCGCCTGCTCGAACTCATCAAGGAACTCGCCGTGGTCCGCGGCAAGGTGATCCTCTCGAGTGGGGCCGAGGCTGACTACTACATCGACCTCCGCCGCATCACCCTTCACCACGAGGCCTCCAAGCTGGTGGGCCAGGTCATGCTCGCCCTGGCGGACGACGCCGGGATCGACTTTGAGTGCGCCGGCGGCCTCACCATGGGTGCTGACCCGGTGGGCACTGCAGTGATGCACGCTGCCGCTGATGCCGGCCGTGCCGTGGATGCTTTCGTGGTCCGCAAGGCCCAGAAGTCCTACGGCATGGGCCGCCAGGTGGAGGGCCCCTCCGTTGAAGGCCGCAAGGTGCTGGTCCTGGAGGACACCTCCACCACGGGCGGTTCCGCGCTGACGGCAGTGGAAGGCGTCCGGAAGGCCGGCGGCAACGTGGTTGCGGTGGCAGTGATCGTGGACCGTGACACCGGTGCCAAGGAAAAAATCGAAGCCGAGACCGGCGTTCCATACCTGTTTGCGTTCAGCAAGGACGAGCTGGGGCTGTCCTAGGTCCTGCTGAGGACCCGGGAAATCGCCTGGGAACAAGTATGCTGGCCGTTGGCCGGGCTGTTGGCGCTGCTTTATGATGTCCTTTAACACTTTTCAGTTGCTTGGAGATCATGCATTTGCTCCCCCCAGAACAGCCTTTGAGCGCAACCGACCAGGTCCAGAACCTCATCCTGGAAAGCGCTGATTTTGAGGACTTCCTCAACGAACTGGCCCGTTTCTCCGCCCACCAGATGGCAGGCGACGGTGACGACGCCCTGTGTGGCATCACCCTGCTCCGTGACCGCAAGGCGGCCACCATCGGGTGGAGCAGCGATTCGGCGCGGGAAGTGGACGAAATCCAGTACTCCTTGTCTCAGGGCCCCTGCCTGACTGCTGCGGAGGAGGAACGCGAAGTCCACGTTCCCGATCTGCTGGAGGAGAACCGGTGGGGTCCCGATTACGCAACGGCCGTTGCCGCCCATGGCCTGCGTTCGGTGCTTTCCCTCCCGTTCACCCTGCAGGGCGAGGCCAAGGCGGCCCTGAACCTCTATTCCGATGTTCCCCGGAAGTTCGAAGGACGGGCCACGGCAAGGGCCCGGGACTTCACCCGTGAAATTTCGCAGGCCCTGCGCCTTGCCGTCCGGTTCTCCCTGCATGCGGACAGCGCGTCGAACCTCCGGGCCACGCTGGAGTCCCGCACCATCATCGACATCGCCGTGGGCATTGTCATGGCCCAGAACCGCTGCAGCCAGGCGGCTGCCGTCGAAATCCTCACCGAGGCATCCAGCAACAGCAACACCAAGCTGCGGGACATCGCCAAGTCCCTGGTGGACTCAGTGGGCGGAGCCGGTGCCCGGACGCACTATGAGGAGCCGGAAAAGGTAATCCGCGCGGCCCGTTCCTAAGGGTTGGGTTGTGCAGGGGCTCCCGCGGAGGTTAGGCTTGCGGAGGTTGAGCCGTCGGCCATAGACCTCTTTTGGAGTACCTATGGACCGAGCATTAGACGCAGTTGTTAATTTTGATGTCCCTGCAGACATCGTCCGGATTGAAGTCCGGGGGAGCCTTGACAGCGGTTCCCGCCCCCACCTGGTCCACATCATCCGCCGTGTCCGGCGAATGGGCATCCGCTGCCATATTTGCGTTGACCTCTCAATGGCGGACCTGGTGGAGTCAACCGCGCTGGCCGGCCTGCGCAGCGACCTGAATGCGCTGGATGCCAACGCGCTGCCGGGAGCCTGTGGTGCAGGCGTTTCCCTGCAGCTGGTACCCGCTGCCCACAATGCTTCCTTGAACCGGCCATCCGGCGAGCAGCCACTTCCCCTGGACGGCGACGTCCGTGAGCTGTTCCCCGGAGGCCGCTTCGCCGGGGAGTATCCACACCTTCCTGTCATGTGGATCGAGGAGTTGTACGGGCCGCCCCTTACGGAATACTCCAACGAGGAGCTCCTTGCGGCCAGTGACGCACTCTTCGCGCTGCTCGACAATCCAAACACCCAGGACAGTGCCGACCTGCTGGGCCGCTACAACGACATCGGCCTGGAGATCCATCGCCGCCGGCAGGAACCCACGTCCCCAATCCCCGCCGCGGAGGGCCAGGCCGCCTGCTGACCCCAGCGTCACCGAACGGTTACCCCCGCCCGTTGCGGCGGTACGTTTGGGTGGGCTTACGGTAGGAGTGTGCCGTATGAGGGGGAGGTAAGTCCGCAGGGCGGGCGCGGGGTTTCCCACGCCCGGCTGCTGGCGGAGGCGGCTGCGCTGAAACGCTTTTCGCGGCGCACGTTCCTGGCGGGTGCAGGGGCGTCCGGGCTGCTGGCTGCCGACATGCTGGTTACCCGCGAGGTCCAGTCGCAGCGCCGGACCACCAGGATCCTCAGCGTTGCGGACGACTTCGCGGACGCCTATTACCCGGATGCCAGCTGGTTCCTGTTCCCGGGGTACAAGACCAGCTGGGAAGAGGCACAATGGATCCTCAACACCCTGCGCGGGGCGCTGAACAAGCGCGCCCGGCTCGCCGCCGTCGGGTATTCCAACCTGGGGCTGAACATCACGGAGGTGGTCAACGCGATCACCGACTACATTGCCGAAGAGAAGATCACCAAGCTCTTCTTCTACGGGCACAGCTTCGGCGGGATGCTGGCCACCCAGGTGGCTGCCCGACTCCTTGCCCTGCAGGGAGTCCAGGTGCAGTTCATCCTCCTGGACTCCAGTCCCTACAGTGCGCACGACGTGCTGGACCAAAGCTGGTTCGACGGCGTGGTGTTCCTTTACGAGCGCGGCGTCAGGTTCCCGTCCACGCTGCGCGGTGGGTATGAGCTGGGTGAACGGATCATCCACAAGGACGAACGGAGCTGGCGGCAGGTCCTGGACCAGACCCTGGAGCAGCTGTCCCCGATCGCACCTTCCAGCGTCCTGATCCAGACCGAGTCCGCGTATATCTACCACTTCGAGGGAAGCCAGTTCGCCGGGAAGCTGGGCACGGCCAAGATGGCCTATATCGGGAACCCCAAGGACAGGACGGTCGACTACGAAACCGCGGCGGAAACCTGGGCCGTGGTCTTCAAGGACAACATGGTCTCAAGCAACCTGCAGACCACCGGCGCGGCACCCGCCCACGCCAGCCCCGGCTGGAATCCGCAGGTCTACCGGCCCCTGGTGACGGAACTGCTGGACGGGTTCTTCCCGCTGCCCCGGGGCGGCTCCCGGGTGAGCATCTTCTAGTCCTAGATCTGGTTCTTCAGGTCCGCCACGGAGTTCAGCACCTGGTTGGGGCGGAACGGATACGCGGCAATGTCATCCTTGTGCGTGATGCCGCTGAGGACCAGGACGGTGTGCAGGCCCGCTTCCATGCCGGCGATGATGTCCGTATCCATCCGGTCACCGATCATGGCGGTGGTCTCGGAGTGTGCATCGATCTGGTTCATCGCGGAGCGGAACATCATGGGATTCGGCTTGCCCACAATGTACGGCTCGCGGCCGGTGGCCTTGGTGATCAGGGCCGCGATGGCACCGGTGGCGGGCATGGGGCCGTCCTTGGAGGGGCCGGTGGCATCCGGGTTGGTGGCGATGAACCGGGCACCTGCAAGGATCAGCCGGATGGCCATGGTGATGGCTTCGAAAGAGTACGTGCGCGTCTCGCCAAGCACCACAAAGTCCGGGTTCTGGTCGGTGAGGATGAAGCCGGCCTCATGCAGCGCCGTCGTGAGCCCCGCCTCACCGATCGTGTAGGCGCGGTTGCCGGACTCTGAGCCCCGCACCTGGTCCTTGAGGAACTGCGCCGTGGCCAGCGCCGAAGTCCAGATGTTTTCCTCCGGAATTTCCAGGCCGGAGGAACGCAGGCGGGCGGCAAGGTCGCGCGGGGTGAAGATGGAGTTGTTGGTCAGCACCAGGAAGCGCTTGGACGTATCCACCCACCGCTGGATCAGTTCCGCGGCGCCGGGGATCGGCTGGTTCTCGTGGACCAGGACGCCGTCCATGTCCGTCAGCCAGCACTCGATCTCCTGGCCGCTGCGGTAAACCGCGGGGTTTGCTGCTACCTGGTCTTCTTCTGCCACGTTTACCTCCACCGGTGATGAATGCTCCAGTGCTCCAGTCTAGTGTTGAGGGGTGAACCAAACGCCCGGCCTGCCAGACGAACCCCGCCACGAGCCCGGGGAGGCCGAGCCCGCAAAGGCGGAGGTCGGCGTCGGGCCCTGGGAAGGCGAACTGCCCGAAGGCGACCACTGGGACCCTGACCTCCTTGCCGACGGGGACCGCCGCAACGTCCTGGACAAGTACCGCTACTGGAAGCACGAAGCGATCGTGGCGGAGCTCGATTCCCGGCGGCACAACTTCCACGTGGCCATCGAGAACTGGCAGCACGACCTGAACATCGGCACGGTGGTGCGCACCGCCAACGCCTTCCTCGCCAAAGAGGTGCACATCATCGGCCGGCGGCGATGGAACCGCCGCGGCGCCATGGTCACCGACCGCTACCAGCACGTCCGCCACCACCCCACGGTCGAGGACTTCGTCCAGTGGGCGCAGGGGGAGGGGCTGGCGATCATCGGCATCGATATCTTCCCGGACTCGGTTCCCCTGGAGACTTACGAGCTGCCGCGCGACTGCGTGCTGGTCTTCGGACAGGAGGGCCCGGGCCTGACCCCCGAAGTCCACCAGGCCGCCGCCGCCACCCTGTCCATCGAGCAGTTCGGCTCCACCCGGTCCATCAACGCCGCCTCGGCAGCCGCCATCGCCATGCACGCCTGGATCCGGCGGCACGTGTTCAACCAGCACGTCTGAGTGTTACTGAGCGGTGACCCGAAACACCCTCGTGGTCCGGGAATGGCTAGGATGGTGCCTAGCCGTAAGCGGTCTACTTGAGGGTCTTCCACCCACAGACGAAACTCAGCAGAGGAGCCAGCATGCCCATTGCAACCCCAGAGATCTACTCCGAAATGATCGACCGCGCGAAGGCGGGCGGCTTCGCATACCCGGCCGTGAACGTCACGTCCTCGCAGACGCTCAACGCAGCGCTCCGCGGCTTCGCCGAGGCGGAGTCCGACGGCATCGTCCAGGTTTCCACCGGCGGTGCGGCCTACTGGTCCGGCGCATCCACCAAGGACATGGTTGCCGGTTCCCTGGGCTTCGCAGCCTTCGCCCGCGAAGTAGCCAAGAACTACGGCGTCAACGTCGCCCTGCACACGGACCACTGCCCCAAGGACAAGCTGGACGGTTTCGTCCTGCCCCTGCTGGCTGCTTCCGAGGCTGAGGTCAAGGCCGGCCGGAACCCGCTGTTCAACTCCCACATGTGGGACGGCTCCGCCGAGACCCTCCAGGAAAACCTGCGCATCGCCCGCGAACTGCTCGGCCGCACTGCTGCCGCCAAGATGATCCTCGAAGTGGAGATCGGCACCGTTGGCGGCGAGGAGGACGGCGTGGAAAACGCCATCAACGACAAGCTGTACACCACCGTTGAGGACGCCCTGGCCACCATCGATGCCCTGGGCTCCGGTGAAAACGGCCGCTACATCACGGCCCTGACCTTCGGCAACGTCCACGGCGTCTACAAGCCCGGCGGCGTCAAGCTCCGCCCGGAGATCCTCAAGGACATCCAGGCCCAGGTGGGCGCGAAGATCGGCAAGGACAACCCGTTCGACCTCGTGTTCCACGGCGGCTCCGGCTCCTCCGACCAGGAAATCGCCGACGCCGTCTCCTACGGCGTGATCAAGATGAACATCGACACCGACACCCAGTACGCCTACACGCGTCCGGTTGCTGACCACATGTTCAAGAACTACGACGGCGTCCTGAAGGTGGACGGCGAAGTGGGCAACAAGAAGACCTACGACCCCCGCGTCTGGGGCGCCTCCGCCGAAGCCGGCCTGGCGGCCCGCGTGGTGGAAGCCACCAAGCAGCTCGGTTCGGCCGGAAAGACCTTCTAGATGTCGGACGAGTTCCGCCGGAACCTGATGGGGCCGGAGCCCACTCTCCTGCCTGCCGAAACCGAGGTGAACGCGCAGCTTGAGGCCGGCCAGGAGGCCCTGGACCTGGTGGCGAAGCACCCAACGTCCTCGCTCCTGTGGGCCGTCCTGGCTGAGGAGGCGTGGACGGAAGGCCGCACCATCGACTCCTACGCCTATGCCCGGGTGGGTTACCACCGCGGACTGGATGCGCTGCGCCGCAACGGCTGGCGCGGCGTGGGGCCCATCCCCTGGGAGCATGAGCCAAACCGCGGGTTCCTGCGGGCCCTCTACTCCCTGGGCCGGGCCTCGTCGGCCATCGGCGAGGCTGAAGAGCCGGAGCGGATCGAGAAGTTCCTGAACGATTCCGATCCCACGGCAAAGGCAGCCATCGAGGGCGAATAACTCCCTGGGCCCACGCCCGCACTTTTTCCTGGTGCAGATTGCCAGGGAGGGGTTCGGGCTGGGAACGACGGCGGGCGGTCACCTTTCAATGAGAAGGTGACCGCCCGCCGTCGTATCCGGCCTGGAATGCGCCGTCCCTCATTTCGGTTAAAAGAATCGAAGGGCCAGGGGAGGAAAGGAGGAGCTGCGCGAAGCGTGGGAAAGCAGGAGAAATCGCGTCTCAGGTTCTGTGACTACTACTCGTGGATGTCGTACGCCGACTTCACCACCTGGGTTGAAGCCGAAGACGAATCGGCACCGGGAATTTCGTTTACCGAGTCCGATGCCACAGGCTGAGCGGCGCAGGTCTTAAGGTTTGGCAATACCCGTGCGGGCCATGGCGTCTGCATAGGCAGTGCGCATGTCCTCCAGGTACTCCTCCTGGCGGGCCGGGGAACCGGCGAAGGCGCGGCCGCTCAGCGAGCGGACCTTGTAGGTCTTCAGGCCGCGGCGCCAGAGGAGGGGCACCTCGGTCTTCAACAGCAGGTTGGCCAGGCGGTTGGCTTCGGTGCCATGCGCCACGATCACCGAGGCGCGGGGGACCAGGGCCAGGAACTTCAGCAGGGGCTTCAGGCCTGACTGGATCTGGTCCGGAGTGAACTTGCCGTTGGCTTCGCCCGGGACGTGCCAAGGGTGGACGTTCCACGGCATGACGAACTCCGGGCGCAGGCCAAGCTTCCACTGGATCCCCAGCATGCGGGTAACAGCGTCCTGGTCGCCGGGGGTGATGAACCCGGACGGATCCACCTCGCCGATGTTGGAGAACAGGCTGATGATGCGGCATTCCTCCACGTCGTGCATGGGGTCCACGTAGGGCACCACGGTTCCGGGCTTGGCCTCCTGCAGGGAATCACACAGTTCGTTGACGGCGGCAACGCTGGGTTCGTAGCGGCGGCTCATGAGCTGTTCGTGGAATGTTTCGGGTGCCAGGGCTGTCATGAAGTGCTGGATCTCCTGCGGGGATTGGCGTTGCTGCCGCCACGGACATGGGCGCACGGCGGCACGGCACATCAGTGGCGGTTGATTGGGGTGGACCAACTCCTGGTCGGCCTACTCCAGTTTAGCAAGCCCAGGCAAGCGAAACGCCGGCCGCCCCTTCCGGTGATGGAAGGCACAGCCGGCGCGTCGGTGCGGGAGCGGCTAGAAGAGGCGCTTCGAGGCGCGGCGGGCACCCTCACCCAGTGCCTCCAGCTTGGCGAAGGCGATCTGCGGGTGCACCCTGCCGCCCAGGCCACAGTCGGTGGAGGCAATGACGTTCCCGCGGCCCACGAGGTCCGCAAAGCGGACGATCCGGTCCGCCACCAGGTCCGGGTGCTCCACCACATTGGTGGCATGCGAAACAACGCCCGGGATGATCACCTTGCCCTCGGGGAGCTTTGTGTCCTCCCACACCCGCCATTCGTGTTCGTGGCGGACGTTTGCCGCTTCAAAGGAATAGGCGCCGGCGTTGACCTGAAGCACAGAGCCGATGATGTCGGCGAACGGGATGTCCGTGGTGTGTGGGCCGTGCCAGGATCCCCAGCACACGTGCAGCCGGATCTGTTCCTGCGGCAGGCCGCGCAGCGCCCAGTTGGTCGCTTCGACGCGCAGTTGGATGAACTTCAGGTAATCGTCCAGGGATGGCTCGGGATTGATCTGGTCCCAGCTTTCGGCCAGGGACGGATCATCGAGCTGCACCGTAAGGCCGGCCTCGATGATGGCCTTGTATTCCTCCCGCATGGCATCAGCGCAGGCGTAGACGAGTTCCTCGTCGTTCTTGTAGTAGTCGTTGGCTACCCGCGCGCATGAGCCGGGGGAGAGGGAGGCCACGAAGCCATCCGTGAGGCCTGCGGCGGCGAGCCCGGTCTTCAGGTTCCGGATGTCCGAGGCCACCAGGTCCTGGCCCGTGTAGGTCAGCGGTCCGGCGATCTTGGGCTGGGCAACGCTCTTGCGGTGGGTGAGGATGCCGGATGCGGGATCGCTGTAGGCCTCGTTGAAGGCCTGCCGGTCGCGCCGGTCCGGGAACGAGGTCAGGACAACGTTGCCGGGGGACGAGCGGCGGACGCCGGACTCGGCCCAGCGGTCCACGGTGGTTGGCTCAAGGCCCCCGAGCCGGGCGAAGGAGTAATTCCACCACGCCCCGTAATCCACCGAGCTGGACATGGTGTGCCCGTACTCGCCGTCGTTGGGGATGTCGATGCCAAGGTCCTTCTGGCGCTGCACCACGTCCACTACGGAGGCTTCGAGGAGTTCCAGGAATTCCGGCGTGATGCCGTCGGCTTCCTTGGCGGCGTTGGCCGCAATGAGTTCAGGGGTGCGGGGCAATGAACCGGCGTGGGTCACGCGGATATGGTCGGTGTTCTGGGACATGCTGGAATCTTCCTTTCCATCGGTCCTGGCAGTAGCACCTTCGGCCGGCAGGAGTCTGCCGGGACGTGGTTGCTGCGGCGTCATTGAGCCAGGTCTCTCGGCCGCTCCGGATGGTCCACTCTCAGATAAATCGACGCGCGTGGAGCCGCGCAAATCCGCACCGCTTTATGTCGTGGGCATGTCCGGCCGGCCGCCGGCGGCAGGACCGGAACGTACTTACAGCGTTTGTCCAGCATATTGACAGGTTTCGTTAAGCTTGGTTGTGTGAATGTCACATGCCTCCGCTGCGACGGAGCGGCGGATGCCACCCGAGCACTCGAAAGAGGTAACTGTGACGAAATCCCTCAGGACCCTTGCCGTTAGCGGAGCCCTCGCGCTCGCCGTCGCAGCAGGTCCGGCGCCCCTGGCCGGCGCCGTAGGCGAAGGGCCTTCCTACGACGGCAACGGCCAGATCACCACGTCGAAGCTGGCCACCTACGACCAGATGGTCTCGTTCCTGAAGGACCAGGATGCGCGCCAGCCCGCCATGGAGCTGGAGGTCATCGGCCAGACCGTCAAAGGCCGCGACATCCACCTGGTCAAGTACATATCGGACCCGGCCAAGCCCACCATCCTGTATTTGACCCAGCAGCACGGCAATGAACAGCTCACCACCGAGGGTGCCCTCGAGTTCGTCAAGCACCTGGGCACGGGCAAGTCGGCAGGCATCCTGGACGGCGTGAACATCCTCATCGTGCCCATGCTCAACGGGGACGGTGCCATGGGGGATGTCAACTTCTCCCTGGACGACTACCTTGCCAGAGGGGACCGCCACCTCACCCGCTACAACGCGGAAGGCGTGGACCTGAACCGGGACCATGTGGCCAAGGTCCAGCCGGAGACCCAGGCGCTGCACAACAACGTGATGCGCAAGTACCGCATTGACTACATGATCGACCTGCACCACCAGGGCACCCGCGCCGAGCGCGACGGCAAGCTGGTTTCCGGCTCCATCCTGTACCCCACCACCCCGAACGCCGACCCCGCCGTCGTCGAGAAATCAAAGCGGCTCGGCGCCGTTGTCTTCAACAACGTTGACTCCACCGGCTGGGGCCACCTGGGCAGGTACCAGGGCGGCAGCGCCGAGACCATCAGCCGCAACGGCATCTCCGTGGAATACGGCATTGCCACCCTGCTTTTCGAGATGCGCGGCATGTCCGACCACTACCTGGATGGTTACGCGCTGGGGCAGCGGAGCAATGGTTACCTGATCAAGCAGACGGTCACCACGCTGGCGTCCACCGCCGCGGCCATCGCGGATGGATCCATTGCCGACGCCGACACCTCCTTCTGGGACACGCTCGCCGAGCAGACGTCCCGGCCCGCGGGGGAGGCCGAGGACGAGTAGGAGGCCCGGCGCCCGCCGCGGCCCATATTTGCGAAAGGGCCGCGGCGGGCCACAACAGTGGACAAAGTGCCCCATCGGCTAAACTTGGGTGGTAAGAGCCCCGGAACTCTTGCTTCGCCGTGCCGTGCTGCGGCTGTGCGAAGGCCGGTATGTTCGGGGCATTCTCATGAACGGCGCTGCATGGGCCCGCCACCAGGTGGCTGGACCCGGGCAGCCCGAACGAATGGGGGAGGATCCCATGCCAGCAATTGTGATCGTAGGAGCCCAGTGGGGCGACGAAGGAAAAGGCAAGGCCACCGACCTTTTGGGCGGCCGTGTTGACTACGTCGTCAAGCCCAATGGCGGCAACAATGCCGGGCACACCGTCGTCGTAGGCGGTGAAAAGTACGAACTCAAGCTGCTGCCGGCAGGCATTCTCAGCCCCAACGCTGTTCCCATCATCGGCAACGGCTGCGTGGTGAACCTCGAAGCCCTCTTCCAGGAAATCGACGGGCTCCAGGCCCGCGGTGCGGACACTTCGAAGCTGCGGGTTTCCGCCAACGCCCACCTGGTGGCCCCGTACCACCAGGTCCTGGACAAAGTGACCGAACGCTTCTTGGGCAGCCGCGCCATCGGCACCACCGGCCGCGGCATCGGCCCCGCCTACATGGACAAGGTGGCCCGGCTGGGCATCCGCGTCCAGGACGTCTTTGACGAATCCATCCTCCGCCAGAAGGTGGAAGGCTCGCTGCGCCAGAAGAACGAACTCCTGGTCAAGGTCTACAACCGCCGCAGCGTTGTGGTGGACGAGATCGTGGACTACTTCCTGTCCTTCGCCGAGCGGCTCCGTCCGCTGGTCATCGACAGCACCCTGGTCCTGAACACCGCGCTGGACGAGGGCAAGGTGGTCCTGATGGAAGGCGGCCAGGCTACGTTCCTGGACGTGGACCACGGCACCTACCCGTTCGTGACCTCCTCCAACCCCACCGCCGGCGGCGCGTCGGTTGGCTCCGGCATCGGGCCCACCCGCATCTCGCGCTCCATCGGCATCATCAAGGCCTACACCACCCGCGTTGGCGCCGGCCCGTTCCCCACGGAACTCTTCGACGAGATGGGCATGTACCTGCAGAAGACCGGCGGCGAATTCGGCGTCAACACTGGACGCCCGCGCCGCTGCGGCTGGTACGACGCCGTCCTGGCCCGGCATGCCTCCCGCGTCAACGGCTTCACGGACTACTTCGTCACCAAGCTGGACGTGCTCACCGGCATCGAACAGATTCCCGTGTGCGTGGCCTACGACGTGGACGGCGTCCGGCACGATGAAATGCCCATGACGCAGACCGAGTTCCACCACGCCAAGCCCATCTTCGAGTACTTCGACGGCTGGACCGAGGACATCACCGGGGCACGCACCCTGGCGGACCTGCCGGAGAACGCCCGGAATTACGTGCTGGCCCTTGAGAAGCTCTCCGGAACCCGGTTCTCCGCCATCGGCGTGGGCCCGGACCGGGACCAGACCATCGTGGTGAACGACCTCATCAACGACTGACACTCCCCAGGGCAGCATGACGACGGCGGCAGGCCACCTTTGCGGGTGGCCTGCCGCTTGTGCGTCCCGGGACGTTCGGCCCCGGGTGGAAAAGCAATTTACACAGGCTTAACGCGCACGGTCTTGTGAGGCTGCACGCGTACCGGCAAGACTCGGTAGTACCCCCTGGTGCCCAAGGAAGGATCGTCATGGCCGGAAAATTTGAAGCATTCATTGACGCTGATTCGTTGTTCCGGTTCCGGCTCCTGGCCCCGGATGGCGCAGTGGTGGCTGTCTCCGGGCCGTACCAGGACAAGCAGGCCCTGGCGGCAGGGATCGCTGCCGTGCGTGAGTGCGCCGGCACCGGCCTGGTCACCGACCTCTGTCCCGCCGGGGCCGTATCCCGTCCCGCAACCGTGCCCGTAGCGGCAGCCGCCGCCGTTCCCGCGGAGCTGCCCTCCGCCGTCGTACCTGTCTGTAGCGACGAGCGCCTGCCCGCCAGGCTGCACTTTTTCGCGCTGGCCAAGGCATCGCGCAGGCAGGCGACGCCGCCCCGGTGGACCAGGGCAGCTGCCCGCTGACAGCCGCGGAACGGCTGCCAAAAAAGTTTTTGAAATCGCGTAACCCTTTGGGGGTGCGTAGCGATTACCCCTATGAAGTGCCGGTCTGGAACCTGTCCCCCATCACGTTCCAGACCGGCTCTTTTGTTTTCCGCCCAGCCGGCTTCAGGTGCCGGGAGCCCGCAATGGCCCGCTTACCCGGCGCCGTGGCGCTTCCGGCAGCGGTTGTTACTGAAGGGTAAAGTAGGGGCAGCGTTCCGGATGTACTGAGCGTTCACCTTGCCAACTCCCTCTTTGACGGAAAGCACTACGTCAGTGACCGATGCACAGACAGACGAGGCTCCGGACCAGCCAACTCCCGGGACCGCTGCCTTCAGCCTCGTCTACAAGACGTACGCGTCGCAGGTGCTGGGCTATCTCACCGCCCGGGGAGTCGAGGATCCGGAGGCCGCCATGCAGGAAGTGTTTCTTTCCGTCCTGCCCAGGCTCGACAGTGTCCGCGGAGGGGATGCGGGGCTGCGTACCTTCATTTTCTCCGTTGCCCATGCGCGGATGGTGGACGACCACCGCCGCCAAAGCCGAAGCCCGCTCAAACTGCCGTTCGAGCCAGAGCTTGACCAGCGCCAGGACAGCTCAGCGGAAAAGCTGGCGCTGGAGCGCATCTCACCCCGGGAAGTCCTCGGGCTGCTGGACGGGCTGCCGCAGGACCAGCGGGACGTGTTGTCGCTTCGCCTGGTGGGTGGCCTGACAGTGGAACAGACCGCGGAAACCATCGATAAGAGCGCCGGTGCCGTGAAACAGCTCCAGCGGCGCGCGCTGCTGAAACTTCGGGAACTTGCGGCAGTGAAGGAGTATCTCACGCCATGACGTCCGCTTCGGATAATCTCATCGCCCTTGTCGACGACATGCTCCAGGACGCCGGTGCAGCCCAGGATGCGGAACTCCGTGACACCCTGGTCGCACTGGGCGCCCTGGCCTCACTGCCCGTACCCGCGCCCACCGGCGAGCTTGCCGCGATGCTGGCAGCAGGAGGTCCGACAGAAGACGCCGCTTCCGGGAATCTCGAGGGTGAGCAGCGGGTTGAGCAGCCGGGTACCCACCGGGGTGCGCGGCCGGGCGATGAACTGGCGCGCCGCCGCCGTCGGCACCGCCCCACCGCGCTGGGCCTGGTCCTCGTGGCGGGAATGGGGCTGGGCGTTGGCGGAGTAGCCGCCAGCTCCACCGCTCCCGGAGGCAGCCCCATTGAGCACGTGCTGACGGAATGGATGCCGTGGAACCATACGACCGACGCCGCGTCGGCCGCCTCCTCCACCGACGGCGGGCCAGACGTGGGCGCGGAAGGGGAAGTCACCCAGTCCGGCGCAACTGCCGCACCGGCTGGGGCTGCGGACGCGTCACACCGTGCGTCCCGTTTCCTGCGCGATCCTGCCGGCCTGTTCGGCGGCACCCGCACGCCGGCGTGTGCCGGCCCCGCCAAGCACGACGCCGGCACAGGTCCAGGGAACTGCGCGGCCGAACCCGGGGCTGCTGCAGTGGGTGGAGCCGTCGGCGGCATGGATGGCAGCGGACGGGCTGTGCCGGCGGGAACCCCGGCGGATCCAGCTGCGGCCGGACCGGGCAAGGCCGGGGCGCCGGCACCGGCTACTGTGGCAGGCGGCGTGGACCCGGCCGGGACGGCGCAGAAGGCGGCCGGTTCCGCTGCCACCACCGGCCGGGTGCCGGGCCAAGGCCAGCCACAAAACCCAGGGACGCTGGAACCAGGGACACAGGGCGCAGGGGGTTCAGAGTCGCAGGGCACAGGCCCCAAGGCCGCCACCCCGCTGAAGTAGCTGAAGCATGACAGGACGGGCAGCGTAGGCTGATCCCATGGGCCACACGAACGATCCCGCAGTCATCGAACGCCTTCTGCGAACCAAGGGCCGGTGGGCCATCGTCGGACTCACCACCAATGAGTGGCGCTCCGCCTACGACGTCTCGCTGATGATCCGCGACCGGCTCGGCATGGAGATCATCCCCGTCAACCTGAACGGCGACACAGTCCACGGCGAACCCGGCTATCGCACCCTCGGCGACATCCCGGCGGACAAGCAGCCCATCGACGTCGTGGACTGCTTTGTGAACTCGCAGAAGGTGGGCAGCGTGGTGGACCAGGCCATTGCCGCCGGGGCGAAAGCCGTGTGGCTGCAGCTGGGGGTCATCGACGAGGCAGCGGCGGAACGTGCCAAGGCGGCGGGGCTGGACGTGGTGATGAATCTGTGCCCGGCGCAGCTTGCCTGGAAGTACAACCTTTAGCGCTTCATCAACTCCGGATAGTGCCGTTCGGTCACGTCCGGGTGTGCCCGCATCCGGCCCTTGAGCATGTTGAGGCCGAACGATGCCAGGAGCGGGTTGTCCGGATCGTCCGTGATACCCCGGGCAGCCGCCTTTAGCTCGGGTGCCAGGGGGACGGGCTCGATGACCGCGTCGAGCCGCGGCGACCAGAAGAACGGCACCGAGTACCGGTCGACGCCCGGTGGCGGTGCCTGGACGCGGTGGATGGTCGCCGCCAGGTATCCCGCCGTGGCTACTTCGAGCATCTCGCCAAGGTTCACCACCAGTGCCCCCGGCAGGGGCTCCACAGGCAGCCACTGGGTGGTTCCGGGCGGCAGCACTTCCAGGCCGCCCACGTTGTCCTGCAGCAGGAGGGTTACGAAGCCGTAGTCCGCGTGCGAGCCAACGCCCTGGTCCCCGGCCGCTTCCACCACGCCGCCCACGTAGTGGACCAGCTTGCCCATCCATGCCGGTGAATCCCGGAAGGGCCCGTCGAAGTAGTCCTCCGGCAGCTGGAGCGAAACGGCGATTGCCCTCAACAGTTCCATGCCCACGCCGGACATCAGCTCCGCCCACTCCATGGCAGCAGGCTTCAGCTCGGGGAATGTTTCATCGGGCCAGAGATTGGGACCCTGCAGCAGCCAGTAAGGCTGGCTGTCCGGGTAGTCCCGCACCGGCTCGCGCTCCGGTGAATAGTCGATCTGCTCCCGAGCGTCGGCCCGGCCCTGGGTCACCTCGGTGCCCATGCGCGTGTAGCCACGGAAGTGGGGGGAGAGGCGGTTGTCCAGCTTCATCCGCTCCTCAAGGGGCAGGTCGAAGAAGCGCTGAATAGTGTCCAGGAGCTCTTCGGCCTGTCCCGGGCGGCCACCATAACCGGTGACCTGGAAGAACCCGATGTCGTGGGTGGCGTGCCGCAGCTGGTCGATGAACTCCGGGCTGAATGTGCCGTCGGCCCGCCGGGCGGCACGCAGGTCCAGAACAGGTATGGCTCCCTGGTCGCGTGACATGTTCGCAGACTAGCACCGCGCAGGTCTGCTTTATAGGCTTCCGTTATGGACCCAAGTGCGCTGCGGAAGATCTGCCTTTCGTTTCCCGGAGCCTATGAGGATTTTCCGTTCGGACCGGAGACTTCGGTCTTCAAGGTCCGTGCCGGGACTGCCGGGGGAGCGCGGCACGAGGCTAAACTGTTTGCCCTGTCGTCCATGGACGAACGCGATTTCTACGTGAACTTGAAGTGCGAGCCGGCCCTGGCCGTGCAGCTGCGCGCGGTACACCCGGCAATCACCGGGGCGTGGCACATGAACAAGACCCACTGGAATGGTGTGCGCATCGACGGGTCGCTGCCGGACGGGATGATCCGGGACATGGTGGAGGACTCCTACGACCTTGTGGTGTCAGGCTTGAGCCGGAAGCAGCAGGATCAACTGGGGTGGGCACGCCTCGAAAGGGCAGGCGGCGATGATTGACGCGGGAAGACTCGGCTATCCGGGAATTGGCGGCACGGAGCACGGCGTCGCGCCAGTGGGGTACGACCGCGTCCTTGAGGAAGCCCGCCTGGGTACCGGCCTTGGCGTCTACCGGCGCGTGGCGGACGGCATCCTGGGCTGGGAACTGCAGCGGAGGGCTGGCCTCACGGTGCGGGCAGACGCGCCAAGGGCTGTGCCCGGGGCACACGTGGTGAGCGGTTTCGGCGTCGGGCCCTTCCGCCTGCCCGCGCCCTGCCAGGTGGTGTGGGCGCGGGAGCCGGCACCGGACGGTGTTCCCCAATCCGCCGGGTTTGGTTACGGGACGCTGCCCGGCCACCCCGCCCGTGGCGAGGAATCCTTCGAGGTGGAGATCAACAGCCACGGAGAGGTGTGGCTGCGGATCCGTGCTTTCAGCAGGCCTGCCAACTGGTTCTACGCCGCCGGTGGCCTGGTCACCCGCGCGGCACAGCGCTACGTTACTTCCCGGTACATTGAAGGGGCACGCACCCTCGCCGCGGAAGGAACATCCCAGTGATCTTTATCGTCGTCAAGTTCAAGGTCAAGCCCGATTGGTCCGGGCGCTGGCTCGATCTGGTGGCAGACTTCACCCGGGCTACCCGGGAGGAGCCGGGCAACCTGTGGTTCGACTGGTCCCGAAGTGTGGACGATCCCAACGAGTTCGTCCTGGTGGAAGCGTTCAAGGACGACGCCGCGGGAGACCATGTCAACAGCGGCCACTTCAAGAAGGCCATGGCCGACATGCCCCAGGCACTCGCCGAAACACCCAGGATCATCAGCCGCCAGCTGGACGGCGAAGGCTGGGACCTGATGGGTGAGCTCACCATCGAGTAAAGACAGGGGCGGCCATGTGGATCGGCTGGATCGAGTTCGACATCCTCCTTGGGGACGTGCAGAGCCTGAAGGAAAAGCGCTCCGTCGTCAGGCCGCTCCTTGCCGAGCTCAAACGCCGCTTCGAGGTGTCAGTCGCCGAAGTCGGGGACCATGCCCAGTACCGGCGCTCGCAGGTCGGCGTTGGCCTGGTGGCAGCTGACCGGGCCCATCTCGTGGAGGTGCTGGCCGCCGTCGAACGTTTTGTGGCAGCCCGGCCGGAGTTCGAGCTGCTCAGTGCACGGCAGCGGGAGCTGCACAGCGAGGACTGAACCGGTCCTTAAATGCGGACGGACACCCAAAGCCCTCTCTATGGGCTTGAGTGTCCGTCCGCGTTCTGTGGGGCCTAGCCGAAGTACTTCGGCAGGGTCCCTTCGTGGGCTTCGCGGAGCGCGTCCAGGGACAGGCCCTCCACGCCGTTGATCTCCAGCTTGCCGCTGGCCGCGTCCACCACGCCGATGCGGGTGTGGGTGAAGCCGCGGGCGGTGCACATGTCCGTGAAGCGGACTTCCTCGGAGCGGGGGACGCCCACAACGGCACGGCCCTGGGACTCGGAGAACAGGGCCGTGAACAGGTCCACGCCGTCCCGGTCCATGACGTCCTGCAGCGCGATCCGGGCACCCACGCCGTAGCGCAGCGAGGACTCCACCAGGGCAGCCGCGAGGCCGCCTTCGGAGAGGTCGTGGGCGGAGTCGATCATGCCGTCGCGGGACGCGTTGATCAGGATCTCGCCCAGCGCGCGCTCGGCCTCGAGGTCCACCTTCGGCGGCTGTCCGCCCAGGTGTCCGCGCATGTTGGCCCATTCGGAACCGTCCAGCTCGGCGCCCGTGGTGCCCAGCAGGTAGATCGCCTGGCCATCCTCACGCCAGCCCGACGGCGTGCGGCGCGCAACGTCGTCGAGCTTGCCCAGGACTGCCACCACCGGGGAGGGGTGGATGGGCGTGGTGCCGGTCTGGTTGTAGAGCGAGACGTTGCCGCCGGTGACAGGGATGCCCAGCACCATGCAGGCGTCGGACAGGCCGCGGATGGCTTCGGCAAGCTGCCACATGACGTCCGGGTCCTCGGGGGAGCCGAAGTTCAGGCAGTCGCTGACGGCCATGGGGATGGCGCCTGCGGTGGCTACGTTGCGGTAGGCCTCGGCCAGTGCCAGCTGCGCGCCGTGGTACGGGTCCAGGTAGGTGTAGCGGCCGTTGGCGTCGGTGGCCAGGGCAACGCCCAGGCCGGTTTCCTCGTCCACGCGCACCACGCCGGCGTCGTCGGGGAACGCCATGGAGGTGTTGCCGCCCACGTAGCGGTCGTACTGGTTGGTGATCCAGGACTTGGAGCACATGTTCGGCGACGCCACCAGTTCGGTGACGGCCTTGGCCAGCTCAGCGGGGGCGGCCGGGCGGCCGGCGTCCTGCACGGAACCGGTGAAGGTGTCCGCCTGCACGGCATCCTGCCACTCGGGGCGGGCGAACGGGCGGTCGTAGACCGGGCCGTCGTGCGCCACGGTGCGGGGATCGACGTCGACAATCACCTCGCCTTCCCAGGTGACGATCAGGCGGCCGGTATCGGTCACCTCGCCCAGCCAGGAGTACTCCACGGCCCATTTGTCCATCACGGCCTCGAACGCTTCCACGTTCTCCGGGGTGACAACGGCCATCATGCGTTCCTGGGACTCGGACATCAGGATCTCGCCCGGGGTCAGCGTGGGGTCGCGCAGCAGGACGGAAGTCAGCTCAACCTGCATGCCGCCGTCGCCGTTGGAAGCAAGTTCCGACGTGGCGCAGGAGATGCCGGCGGCGCCAAGGTCCTGGATGCCTTCCACCAGGGAGCCCTTGAAGAGCTCCAGGCAGCACTCGATGAGGACCTTCTCGGCGAAGGGGTCGCCCACCTGGACGGCGGGGCGCTTGGAGGGCTTGGTGTCGTCGAACGACTCGGAGGCCAGCACGGAGGCGCCGCCGATGCCGTCGCCGCCGGTGCGCGCACCGAACAGGACCACCTTGTTGCCCTTGCCGGAGGCGTTGGCCAGGCGGATGTCCTCGTGCCGCATGACGCCGACTGCCAGGGCGTTGACCAGCGGGTTGCCCTGGTACACGGAGTCGAACACCATCTCGCCGCCGATGTTTGGCAGGCCCAGGGAGTTGCCGTAACCACCGATGCCCGCAACGGCACCATGCATGACGCGGGCGGTGTCCGGGTGGTCGATTGCGCCGAAGCGCAGCGGGTCCATGACGGCCACGGGGCGGGCGCCCATGGAGATGATGTCGCGGACAATGCCGCCGATGCCGGTGGCCGCGCCCTGGTAGGGCTCAACGAACGACGGCGAGTTGTGCGATTCGATCTTGAAGGTCACGGCCCAGCCGTCCCCCAGGTTGGTCACGCCGGCGTTTTCGCCGATGCCCACCAGCATGTCCTTCTTCATTTCCTCGGTGACCTTCTGGCCGAACTGGCGCAGATGGTTCTTGGAGGACTTGTAGGAGCAGTGCTCGCTCCACATGACGGAGTACATGGCCAGTTCGGCGCCCGTGGGGCGGCGGCCCAGGACCTTGACGATCTCGTCGAACTCGTTCCGCTTCAGGCCGAGTTCGGCCCAGGGAAGTTCGGTGTCCGGGGTCTTGGCCGCGTTCTCGACCGTGTCGATGTTGAACTTCTTGGTGGTTTCCGTGGTCACTTGTCGCCTCCCACAATCTTGTTCAGGACGGAGGTGAAGAAGCCCAGGCCGTCGGTGTCGGAACCGCCGATGCCGTCCAGCGATTCGGGCCCGAAGCCCGGCTCCACGGCGTGTTCGGGGTGCGGCATGAGGCCCACCACGTTGCCGGCGGCATTGGAGATGCCGGCGATGTCGCGGCGGGAGCCGTTCGGGTTGAAGCCCACATAGCGGAAGACAACGCGGCCCTCAGCCTCAAGGGCGTCCAGGGTCTTCTCGTCCGCGATGTACTGGCCATCCTGGTTCTTGAGCGGGATGGTGATCTCCTGGCCCGCCTGGTAGTCCAGGGTCCACGCAGTGTTGCTGTTCTCGACACGCAGCACCTGGTCGCGGCAGAGGAACTTCAGGTGGTCGTTCTTGATCATCGATCCGGGCAGCAGGTGCGACTCGGTGAGGATCTGGAAGCCGTTGCAGATGCCGAGGACCGGCAGCTTGGCATCGGAGTTGGCGGCGTCGATGATTTTGGACATCAACGGCGCGAAGCGGGCAATGGCGCCGGCGCGGAGGTAGTCGCCGTAAGAGAAGCCGCCGGGGATGACCACGGCATCCACGTCGCCGAGCTGGCTGTCGCCATGCCAAAGTTCGACGGCGGTGCCGCCCGCAAGGCGCACGGCGCGGGCGGCGTCGCGGTCATCAAGGGTGCCGGGGAAGGTAACGACGCCGATGCGGGCGCCGGCGAGGCGCGGCTCCGCCGCGACTGCGACGGCTTCGCCGATCAGGGGGAGTTCAGTCATGTCAGGCCTCGACGACCTCGACGTTGACGACATCTTCGATCACGGGGTTGGACAGGAGGGTCTCGGCGGCGTCGCGGGCCTGGGCCAGGATTTCCTCGGTCACCTCGCCGTCGACCGTCAGTTCGAAACGCTTGCCCTGGCGGACAGAGCTGAAGCTGGTGAAGCCCAGCCGGGGGAGAGCGCCGACGATCGCCTTCCCCTGCGGGTCCAGAATCTCGGGCTTGGGCATGACGTCAACAACGATCCGGGGCATCCGGCAACTCCTGTGCGTGAGCTTGGGTAAGGGCGCAGCGGAGTGGTGCCGTCTCACGCCGTACCGGGGTTGGGGGGACTGTTGGTCACCTGCGTTGGTTCACCATGAGGTCGGGCGCTCCGCGAGCTTGCCTTACCATTCTACCGGGCCGGGCGCACCCCTTTGCATCCGGCCTCCTGGGCAGCCGGGCGGCCGGGAATGAACCGGGGACGGGGGCGCCCCTGGGCGGGGTTATGGAGTTGCCGGAGGGCGTTCACTAGAGTTGCTGAATGGGAGAAAATTCGAAGTCCGTGCTGTTGCCGATGGTTGCCGCGGCCGTGTTCGCCGGCCTGGGCAGGATGGTGTTTCAAAAAGTGAAGGCGGACCGCCTGGCCCGGGAGACGCGGGTAGCCGGTCCTGTGGATGAAAAAACCAGGCAATGGATCAGTGACGTGGTGCGCACTCCCCGCCAGTAGTTTCGCCTGCGGTCTCTCGTCTGCCAGGGCGTCCTTCGGGGCGCCCTTTTCCATGCCTGTTTCCGGGTCCTGCGGGCCAACGCCCCACCCCCGTATGACAAGCGGAAAATTCTCAAATGTGCCCTATGTCATATCGTGCTCTCAGTCTGTACTCTGTGAACAGTCTGGTCTCAGCAAATTACAAAACCTGTAATTCCCTCTGCAGTTCCAGTCGTTCGGGCTGCCCACCAAGGCTGGGCGGTACATCGTGAAAGGGTTGCACGTGAAATCAACTGGAAAGAGCCCCTCGCGGGCTGGGGGCCTCCGGAAAGCGGCCGCACTGGCCGTCGGGTTGCCCCTTCTCCTTAGCTCCATGGCCGTGGGTCCCGCGTCGGCGGCACCCGGCGGCCAAGGTACGGAAAATGCCTCCTCCACTGCGAAGGACAGCCAATTCAAGGACGGCCGGTACATCGTGGTGCTGGCCGGCCCGGCTGCCGCGGCGTACGAAGGGGGAGTTGCCGGACTGGGAGCCACCAAGCCCCAGCAGGGCAGGAAGCTCGACGCCGGCAGCCCCAACTACAAGGCCTACGACGCCCACCTTCGCAACCAGCAGCGTGAAGTCGCAGCGGCGCAGGGTGTCAGCCCCGCAAAGCAGTACACCGCAGCACTGAACGGGTTCACTGCCGAGCTGACCGCAACGCAGGCGGCAGCCTTGTCCAAGGACAACCGCGTCCTGGTGGTTTCACCCGACGTCGAAAACAAGCCTGTCTACACCACCACCGACTTCCTCAAGCTCACCGGCCCGGACGGCGCATGGGCCCAACAGTTCGGCGGCCAGGCAAACGCCGGCAAGGGCGTTGTGGTGGGTGTCATCGACTCGGGGTACGCACCGGACAACCCCTTCCTGCAGGGCGAACCCGTGAAGCCACTGCAGGGTGACCCGCAGGTGGGCGTCCCGTACCGCACCGGCGATGGCAGGATTGCCATGCTCAAAGCGGACGGCACCACCTTCGAAGGGGAATGCCAAAAAGGCGAGGGCACCGGGGCCGGGTTTGACGGCTCGCTCTGCAATACCAAGGTCATCGGCGCCCGATACTTCGCCGATTCCTTCCTGCAGTACGTGGCGCCGGGAAACCGTGCCCCGGAAGAGCAGATTTCCCCGGTGGACGTTGGCAGCCACGGCACCCACACCGCCACCACGGCGGCGGGCAATGCCAATGTCGAGCAGGTGATTGATGGAACCAGCTTCGGCAAGAGCTCGGGAGTGGCCCCCGCAGCCAAAGTCTCGGTGTACAAGGTCTGCTGGGAGGACACCAACCCGGACACGGGCGGCTGCTACTCCTCGGCGTCGGTCGAGGCCGTGGACGCAGCCATCAAGGACGGCGTCGATGTCCTGAACTACTCCATATCGGGCAATAACAACAGCACCACCGATCCCGTGGCGCTGGCGTTCCTGAACGCGGCTTCCGCAGGTGTCTTCGTTTCGGCTTCGGCCGGCAACTCCGGCCCTGCGGCCTCCACCGTGAACCATGCCTCACCGTGGCTGACCACCGTGGCTGCTTCCACCTTCCCCAGCGACCTGCTGGGAACGGTCAAGGTGTCCGACGGCTCCCTGTACCGCGGAGCGTCCATTATGAAGTCGGAAGTGGCGGACAAGCCCGTTGTCCTTGCCGCGGCCGCCGCGGCCGCGGGTGCGGCAAACCCGAACCTCTGCGGCCCGGGGACCCTTGACGGCTCCAAGGTGGCCGGCAAGGTTGTGGTCTGCGACCGCGGCGTGGTGGACCGCACCGCCAAGAGCCAGGAGGTCCTGGACAAGGGCGGCGTGGGCATGATCCTGGTGAACCTCACCAGCAGCTCGGAGGACGCAGACAACCACGTTGTTCCAACTGTCCACGTCAATGCCCCCAAGAGCCTGGAGCTGAAGTCCAAGCTGGAAGCCAATCCGGTGCTGACCGTCAGCCTGGTCAAGGGCGACCTGACCGGCCTGCCACCAGCCGCGGCACCCCAAATCGCGGGCTTCTCGTCCCGCGGGCCCACCCTGGCATCCGGCGGCGACCTGCTCAAGCCGGACATCTCCGCCCCGGGCGTCAACGTCCTGGCCGGTGTCTCCACGATCGGTAACGACGGCGACCAGTTCGGGTTCATGTCCGGCACCTCCATGGCCGCACCGCACATCGCCGGTTTCGGTGCCCTGGTCCTGGGCAAGCAGCCGAAGTGGACCCCGGCAATGGTTAAGTCCGCCATGATGACCACCGCCTACCCTCTGGTCAATGCCGACGGTTCGCCCAACACCGACCCCTTCCAGGGCGGCGCCGGCCACATCGATTCCACCCGCGTCCTTGATCCCGGGCTGGTCTACGACTCCGGGACCCAGGACTGGCTCGGCTTCCTGAACGGGCAGGGCGTTGACACCGGAGCGCCGCAGGCCGGCAGCATTGCCGCCCGCGACCTCAACCTGCCCTCCATCGCGCTGGGCAGCCTGGTGGGCGAAGTCCAGGTGAAGCGCAAGCTGACCGCCCTGGTCCCGGGCATGTACCACCCCGAGGTGAACATGCCGGGCTTCAACGTCAACGTCGAACCCAAGGCGCTGAACTTCGCCAGGGCCGGCCAGACCCGTGAAGTCACCGTCACCATCCGGAACGTCAGCGGACCGGTTGGCAAGTTCAGCACTGGAAGCCTCACCTGGAAGGGCCCGCGGACGGTTACGTCCCCTATTGCCATCCGTCCTGTTGATGCCCAGATTGCCCCGTCGTTCTCCTTCAGCTCGGCCACGGGCACCGGCAGCGGCACGATGGAGCTCGTATCCGGCTCCGACAACCCCATCGCCGTCGGCGTGGAGGGCCTGGCACCACTGAGCCAGACCGCCATCACCAAGACCCCGGGCGAGTACGCGGCCACGAATGACGCGCACAACGCCCTGCTCCAGGTGAAGGTGCCGGCCGGTGCCTCGTTTGCGCGGCTGGGCATCCAGGCACAGTCGAACGACGTCGACTGGGACATGGTGGTCTACGCACCGAGCGCGTCTGGCGGGTTGACGGCCACCCAGGTGGCCACTGCCTCGGCCAGTGAATTCCTGGACCTGGAGTCGCCGCGGGCGGGCACCTACTATGTGGTGGCCAACCTTTACGCCACGCCGGACAATGGGCCGGCCACCGCGTCCGTCCAGGCTGTGACCTTCGCCGGTGACGCGGGCAACCTCACGGTGAACCCAAACCCCATCGTGGCGCCGAACGGAACCGCCACCTCGGCGACCCTGAGCTGGACCGGACTCCAGGAGGGCTCCTACCTCTCCCGGCTGAGCCTTGGCAGCAACGGCATCAAAACCTGGGTGAACGTGCAGGTGGGACAGGGCGCTGCCCCCGCCCCGGCCGGCGCTCCCCGGCTTGACCTGGCCCAGGCGGTACCCGCAACCTGATCCGGAAGGCATGGGGGGAGGTCCCGGGCGGCTATCAGGCCGCCCGGGACCTTTTTTCGTTCCTGCCGGCGGGAAGGCCAGGCAGCGGAAGGCTAAGTGGCTGTGCCGCCCAGTAAAGGTGCCATGGCCTTCCAGCGGGCGAGCTCGCAGCCGTCGGTGCGGGTAAAGGTCGAGTTGACGTGGCGCCCATGGAAAGTTCCGGTGACCGTGGCAACCTGCGGGCCGCCGTACTGCTGGGTGCACAGCTTGGGAGGACCAGGTTTGGGGAAGAAGATGCCTTCACCGAACCGCTCCACGGCGGCGAGGGCTGCTCCAGGTCGGGGCAGCGTGGTCCCGGCTGCGGGGGCGCCATCCGTGGCTACCAGCCGGAACACATGCTCCGGCGCATCGGGGGCCTCGCGGATTCGGATGGTCAGGTCGATCAATGCGGCGCTCCGTCCGACACGGCCCCGATTTCCGCGGCGAGCCGTTCCCGCAGGGCCCCCGCTTCCGTGGCGAAGGCACGCTGGTGCTCGACATAGGCGGCCTTGCCCTGCGGCGTTTCGATGGGGATGGCCGGATAGCCCCAGCCAGCCAGATCGTACGGGGAAGCCTGCATATCCATGGCCCGGATCCGCCAGGACAGTTCAAAGCAGTCCATGACCAGTTCACTGGACAGCGCAGGCAGCAGCTTGTACGCCCACTTGTAAAGGTCCATGTTGGCGTGCAGGCAGCCCGGCTGTTCCATGTGGCGCTGCGTGTCCCGGCTGGGGGAGTGTTCGTTGAGCGGGATGGCGTCGGGGGTATAGAAGCGGAACGCATCGAAATGGGTGCAGCGGATCCTGTTCTCCTCCACCACCCGGTCGGTGCCGGCCGCTCCCAGCCGCAGCTGCAGATACTCATGCCGGAGGTCGAATTTGTCCTGGCGGTACACCATGGCCCACTCGTGGAGGCCGAAACAGCCGAACTGTGCCGGCCTGGCCGCCGTCCCCCGGAGGATGATGCCGGCAAAGGCCACGGCATCCTTGCGGTCGGCCAGGAAGGCGCGCCGATCGAAGGTGGCCGCGGTGCTTCCCGCGGCCAGCCCAAGGGAGGCGAGCTCGCCGTCGTCGAGCATCCTGTAATGCTTCCACCCCAGCCGCGTGGCTGCCTGTGCGCCCGTAAGGACCGCTCCGGCGCCGGGGTGCCAGCGCTTCAGCTGGCCCGGCTTCTGCGTGTAATAGGTGAAGAGAAAGTCCTCCACCGGGTGTTTTTGGCCAGCGGACCGTCGGGCCAGGTAGGGATCGGCGTAGCGGCTCACGCGCTGCAGGTGGGCTTCTTCCCTCGCCTGGGCGTTGTCTGCCGCCAGGAGCTTAAGAGGCTCCACCGGCGGCACCCAGCACGTCCTTGGCAGCGTCCCACGCACTGATTTCGCATCCGTTGGTCCGGGCAAAGGAGGAGTCCACGGCAACACCGTCAACCATGCCCGTCACGGTTGCCTTCTGGGGGCCGCCGTACTGCTGGGTACAGGGTTGGGAAGTTCCCGGGGCCGCCGGGGACAGGATGGCCGGGTTGGCTTTCAGCGCTGCGCAGGCCGCGGCAGCGTTGGGGTGGCTGCTTTCCGCGGCAGGGGTGCCGGCGGAACAAACCAGGGTGTAGTCGAGTTCATCCGCGCCCTGGGACGGCACCACCGTGATGGCGAGTTCAGCGTTTCCCTGCCCCGGGCCGGCACTTGGCCGCGACGTGGTGGGGGCGGGAGCCGGTACCGACGTTTCGGTGTCCGGGGAAGGAGTAGGGGAGCCTGCGGATGAGCTTCCGGCTGCGGAGGTGGAGGGCGCAGGTGAGGCGGACGTGCCATTGTCAGGAGTGCCGCTGCAACCGGTGATTAGCCCGGCGCCAACTGCCAGGACCGTGGCGAGTATGCGGAAACTACGCATCAGGCTTCCTCTCCTTGGTCTGGTTATTCTAGTCGCTTGACGCCCTGCCGACGTGCCCGGGACGGGTCCTGCCGGCACTTAACGGGACGTCGCAGCGATCAGGCCCATCATGGACGCGTGCAGTTCCGTCACCTGCTCCCGGGTCAGCCCGAGCCGCTCCATCATGGTCCCCGGTACCTTGAGCGCCTGCTGCCGCAGGGCGGCACCCTTGGCCGTGAGTTCGACGGCGAGGGCGCGCTCGTTTCCGTCCGCCCGGTGCCGCGTGAGCAGGTCCGCTGCCTCCAGCCGCCGGAGGAGCGGGGAAATGGTGGCCGGCTCCTGGGCAAGGGCCTCGCTGATGTTCCTTACTGTCCGCGGGCTGTCTTCCCACAGGCAGAGCATCACCAGGTATTGCGGATGGGTGAGGTTGAGCTTCTCGAGCACGGGTTTATAGGCCCCCACCACACTGCGGGCAGCCACCGTGAGGGCGAAGCAGAGCTGGTGCTCCAGCAGCAGGTCGTCCTCCTGCACCCCGGATGGCCCTTCTGCAGAGTGTTCTTCCGTTTGCGCTTCTGCTGCGGCGGTCATACGTCCTCCATTGTTAGTGCACTAATCATTAGTGTACATTTGTTGGAGGTGAACAGTGAGTGGAAGGAAGCCTCTTCATGGGCAGGGATAAGTCCGCAGGCAAGGGCAATGCTTCCCAGCGCTTCATGCGCGCCACAGGCAAGCTGCGGGCGGTTTTCGGCCCCGCCAGCCGCACCGCGCTGGCGCACGACATGACCGAAGAAAACCGCCGGCTGCTGGTCCAGCGCCAGGCGGAAACCCAGCAGTGGGAAACCATCACCAGGCCGGACGGCAGCACTTACGTGGTGCCACGGAACCCCGAAGACCGGTCCCTGCGCTAGCAGCCCGTTCCGCCGCGAACAGGCGCCTTTTTCCTGCCCCGGGTCTAAAATAAGGGCACTGGCTCCTGCCGGAGCCTGCTGCACTTTCGCCCGAGGTCCGGGAAGGGGGTGGAAAACAGTGGCACATGTCCTCAGCGGTTTCATGAGCCTGACTGACAGGCTGCGCTTTGTCTTTGGTCCCGCCACCCGGCTGGATGCCGATGCGCCTGTAGTGCACAAGCATGATGAGTTCGAACAGGCCTCCGAAGAGGAACTCTCGCACTTCGTGGTCGAGACCGATTCAACCGGCCACCACTACGCGGTGCGCCGCGAAGACCTGGAACGCGAAAGCTAAACCTGTCCAGGCGCACGGTAAGACCAAAAAGCCGGGCTGCCTTTCCCGTGGGAGGAGAGGCAGCCCGGCTTTTTCGTTGAGTCCTTAGCGGCCGGTGCCCCCGTAAACCGTCGCTTCGCTTTCAGTGTCCAGCCCAAACGCCTTGTGGATCACGCGGACAGCCTCATCCAGCAGGTCGGCGTGGGTCACCACGGAAATGCGGATTTCCGAGGTGGAGATCATGTTGATGTTGATGCCGGCGTCGGACAGCGCCTTGAAGAAGGTGGCGGAGACGCCCGGGTGGGAGCGCATGCCGGCACCGATCAAGGAGAGCTTGCCGATCTGCTCGTTGTATTCAATGGCCTCAAAACCGATCTGGTCCTGGGCAGCGTGAAGTGCGGCCAGGGCGTCCGCGCCTTCAACGATGGGCAGGGTGAAGGAGATGTCGGTCTTGCCCGTGCCATGGGTGGACACGTTCTGGACGATCATGTCGATGTTGGAGTGTGCATCGGCGATGACCTGGAAGATTGCGGCGGCCTTGCCGGGGATGTCGGGGACGCCGACCACGGTGACCTTCGCTTCGGAACGGTCATGCGCAACGCCGGAGATGATTGGCTGCTCCAAGGCAACTCCCTCTTGAGTGGTGATCTTGTCGTCGGCGCTGGGGATGACCCAGGTGCCTTCATGCTGGCTGAATGAGGAACGGACGTGCAGGGGGACGCCGAACCGGCGGGCGTATTCCACGCAGCGCAGGTGGAGGATCTTGGCACCCGAGGCGGCGAGCTCCAGCATCTCCTCGCTGGAAATGGTGTCGATCTTCTGTGCCGACGGGACCACGCGCGGATCGGCGGTGAAGATTCCGTCCACGTCGGTGTAGATCTCGCAGACATCCGCTTCGAGGGCAGCCGCCAGAGCCACCGCCGTCGTGTCGGAGCCGCCGCGGCCCAACGTGGTGATTTCGTTCGTGGCCCGGCTCATGCCCTGGAAGCCTGCCACGATGGCGATGTGGCCCTTGTCCAGGGCGGTGCGGATGCGGTGCGGGTCGACGTCGATAATCCGGGCCTTGCCGTGGATTCCGTCGGTGATCATGCCTGCCTGGGACCCGGTAAAGGACTGGGCGGAGGCGCCGAGCTTGTTGATGGCCATGGCCAGCAGGGCCATGGAGATGCGTTCACCGGCCGAGAGGAGCATGTCCATTTCGCGGGCGGGGGCGGAGTCGGTCACCTGGGCAGCGAGGTCCAGGAGTTCATCAGTGGTGTCACCCATGGCTGAGACGACTACGACTACCTCGTTGCCGGCTTCCTGGGCATCCACGACGCGCTTTGCCACGCGCTTGATCCCGTCGGCGTCCGCAACGGAGGACCCGCCGAATTTCTGCACGATGAGCTGTTTCGTCACCGCGCCGGCGGCGGGGGCCACCTGGGGCTGGGTTGCGTTGTGCACTTCGGCAGTGGGCGTACTCATGCGCGTACCTTCATTGGATCAATTGGAGTTCTGGGAAACCAGGCAGCCTGACGCCGGGACGGCGCGACTTTCCTCCGACAGTTTATCGCCGCGCCCGGAGCGGCGTTGAATTGTGACCACATACCGGCCACGACGGTTCCTATGGACAGGCCCGGGGTGGTGGACCACGATGGGACCAGTTACCCGGCTTCACGGGCCGTAGCCCGGACCTTGGCAGGCACAGGGCCGGGGGTCCTTTGGAGATATGGAGGATTCCGTAGTGGCCGACGACCCGCAGCCAACTGCAGGAATGCCCCAGGAGCCGGTTTTTGAGCCGATCGGCCCGGACGCGGATAAGCGCGGCGGGGAAAGCGCCAACGAGGGCCTGGATACCGGCCGTTCCGGGTCTCCACGCCCGGGCTTCGCAAGGACAAGCCTGGTCAAGGGACTGGCCGACTGGCTGGTCAGCCTGACAACCATCCGGTTCTGGTTTACGGTGGCGGCCGCGGTCCTGTGCACGTGGGCTGCTGCCGGCTCCGTGGTCCTGCTGGCGCCCCTGGGCGGTGGGGCCGGTCGGGAGGTCTTTCCCATGCTGGTCTACTCGCTGGCGTCAGCCCTGATGCCGGCGACCGCCACTTTGCCCGCTGTTGCCTGGGGCGTGCGAGCGGAGGTCAGGTTCCGCGGCGTGAGGGGGCGTACCGGAGGTTTTGCCCTGTTGGCGGTACTGCTGGCCACGGCTTTGCGGGGACTGGTGTTGGCAGCTGTTGTTCTCGGTGTACTGCTGGTGCAGGCCTGGATCGCGGGCGCTTCGGGGGCAGTGGCGGCCGTTTCTGCGGGCGTCGTCCTGGTGGAGTGCGTGGTGTTCGGTGCCATGGGCGCTGGGCTCTCCGCATGGGCTGGACGTCGGCGCCTGGCGAATGCCGCCGGCGGGTTGCTGGCCTTGGCCTTTGTGGCAGGGGCCCCGGCCGCAGCCATCGGATTGTTGCCCCTGGTCCGGGCGGAGGAACGTGTCACGGTGGCGCTGAATGTCGAACGGGCGCGCGACGGAACCCACGTGGCCTTCCGATGCTCCGAGATCGAGGCCGGCATCAGCGAGGTTTACCACACCGAGCGTCTGATGTGGCTCCCGGCGCTGAGCCCGCCCGTCCTGTTCCTGATGGCTGGGGCGGAGGCAGACCGCGCCGGCCGGGTCCTGGGATGGGTGCCCGCAGCGATTCAGGAAGCTGCGGACGGGATGCAAGTGCCATGCGTGCAGGGGCAACCGCGCAGCCGGGACGAGCCCCGGGCGCCCATGCCCGGGATGGGGCTCCTTGGCCAGGCGGCGATTGCCGGCGCCGTCGTGGCGGGAGGTTACCGCGCAGCGCGGCGCCGCGACGGGGCACGGGGTGATCCGGCCTGAAGGGCGTGCTTCGGAAAAACCGGGCGCCTGCGCTCAGCCCAGGGCGTTGCGCCGGCCCTCGAAGGCCCGGCCCAGGGTGACTTCGTCCGCATACTCCAAGTCACCGCCCACGGGCAGGCCGGAGGCAAGACGGGTGACGGCTATGCCGATCGTCTTGAGCATGCGGGCCAGGTAAGTAGCCGTTGCCTCGCCCTCAAGGTTGGGATCGGTGGCGATAATCACTTCCTGGATTTCGCCGTCGTTCAACCGTGTGAGCAGCTCGCGGATCCGCAGCTGTTCCGGTCCCACGCCGGCGATGGGATTGATGGCACCGCCCAGCACGTGGTACCTGCCGCGGAACGAACGGGTGCGCTCCACGGCCAGGACATCCTTGGATTCCTCCACCACGCAGATGATCGCGGGATCACGGCGCGGGTCGCGGCAGATGTTGCACAGTTCCTGCTCCGTGACATTGCCACAGACCGTACAAAACTTGACCCGCTCCTTGACCGTGGTGATTGCTTCCACCAGCCGCTTCATATCCTGGGGGTCGGCTTCAAGGATGTGGAACGCCAGCCGCTGTGCGGACTTGGGGCCCACCCCCGGAAGGCGTCCGAGCTCGTCGATCAGCTCCTGGACAGCACCTTCGTACACGTTTCCCTCTTTAGTTTGGTGTGGATGGCGGGTGGAACACTCAGTTGGTCATGGCTGCGGGGCTGCCCGCCGGCGGTCGACCTTGCCGGCCGTCAATAGCGTGGCGTGACCGGGCTTCCGTCCAGCGACCGCTCCTCGATCAATTTTCCGCCCAGGATGCGTTCCACGGCAGCCCGGCCGAAGACGCCGGACTCCTCGATGGTTTCATCGTCGGCGCTGGGCACGTCCTGGACATAGGCGCTGGGTGCGGACGCGGCCCTGGCCGGTGCCTTCGCCCGTCCTGCCTCAGCCTCTGGGCTGTTGGACAGCCGCTGGTAGAGGCTTTGCCGCGTTTCAGTCCGTCCGGCCACGGGTGCAGCCGCCGCCGGCTGGGGACGGGAGGGCGCAACCGCTGCCTTGGCCACCCGGGCGGCTGCCGCCGAGGCCATGGCGAATTCCGGCGCGGGAGCGGAGGCGGGGGACTGCGCCGGGTAGGATCCCGCGGCGGGCGCGCCGCGACCGGGGCCGGAGACTGCACCCGGGGCGGAACCTGCGATGGAACCCGTACTCGAGCCCGAACCCCATCCCGCTGCTGCGACAGGGGCAGGGGCAGGGGCCGCGGCCGCGGGTGAAACGGGGATGGAGGGCGGTACCTGGGCTGTTGCAGGGGCGTAATGCGGAACGTCGGCCTGTGTTCCGATGTTATCGGGTACAGAGCCGGGTGCGGGGTTGGCACCCACGTTGCTCTTGTCTCCGACAACCCAGACGCCGGGGGCCTGTTCCACAGCCCGTGTCCAGGGATCGTGGGCCGGACCCGCATCTGTGCTGCCGGGCTGGGCAACGGTGTCCGGGGTGGAACCATTGGTTGCTGCCCCCCGGGGGCGCGCAGCGGCATCACCGCGGGAGCCTGACGGTTCCTGGCTGCCGCCCACTTCGGGGGGTGGTGGCGTTGCCCGGTTGCCGGACGGCGTGGCGGGCACCCAGTCCATCGGGGGTTCCTCATCCAGCGGGGGAGCGTCCTCATCCCGCGGCGGGCCCCAGTCGTCGTCGGAGTAGGAGTAGTCGCCACCCGCCGACGGGTAGGGGGATTGGCCGGCGTCCGGGCCAGAGGCGCCGGCGGCTGATCCCGGGCCCTGGGCGCCGGGACGGGAGGGCTGTGCGTCCCCGTGGCCGCGCACGCCGGCGTCGGTCACCGGACCTGCGCCTGGAGAGCCGGCCACAGCGGGAGTACCCTCCGGTACGGCTTCCGGGCTTGCGGCAACAGCTGTGCTCCCGGAGCTTCTGCCAACAGCGGAACCCTGGGCAGGCACCGGGTTCCGGGCAGCGGCGGGGCTCTCAGGGCTTCCGCCCGCCGGAGCCGCGGGTGGGGCGGCTGTGGGAGCCTGCGCCGGCGGGACAGGCTGCGCGGGGGCAGGAGCAAGCCCCCAGGCAACGTCAGCTGAAGTGGCCGGAACCACCGGGCTGGACGGCGCTTTTGGGTTTGGCACAGAGCTCGTTTGGCTGGTGCCGCCGGAAACCGCGTTGATCTGGCAGTCGATGCCGACGGTCTTGTGGATGGCCTGGCGCAGGTTGTCCGAGTGGTCCGCCCTCCCAAAGGCGCCCGCGAGTCCCGGCGTGGTGAAGGACAAGGTCACAACACTGCCGTCGAAGGCGCTGACCTGCGCGTTGGGCTCAACGAGGGCCCAGGTGCTGCGCTTGATTTTGGACAGTGCCTGCAGGACATCCGGCCACGCCCTGCGGAGGACCTCCACGTCACCCATGGCCGCGGGAGCCGCAGGGGCGGGCCTGGCGGGCGCCTCCTGGTGCGGCGACGGCACCGCTGCCTGGGCGGAAGCCTGCCGGTCCTCCGGAGACCGGGATGCGGCAATGGCTGGCGTTGCTGCGTTGCTTGGCGGCGCGGCATTGGCTTGCGGTGCTGCGCTGCTGGACGGCACGGCATTGCTTTGGGGCGCTGCGTTACTTTGGGGCGCTGCCTGGCCGGTGCGTGCGGCGGCGGGGCGCTCCGGTGTCCCGAGGCGCGCCGGGTCCTCGACAGGCCAGTCATTGGTGCTTACCCGCGGCGGTGTCAGCGGGCTCCGGGGCGCGTCAGTGCCAGGCCGGGCGGGCGCGGCCTGGGCCGGAATGGACTCGGCAGCGCCGGGCCGGGTGGGTTCGGATGGCGTGGGGACGGCTTGGGCCTGTGACTGTGGTGCCGCCTGAACGGAAGGGCCGGCCGCCACCGCTGGGTGCAGGGGCTCGGGCGAGGAGGTGCCCGGGGTGGCGGCGGAAGTTGCGGCTGCCGGCACTGCCGTTGCGGGAGCAGCCTGGGCCGCCGGAGCGGTGACGTCGTTCCCTGTGTAGTTGAGCCGCCGCTCCACCCGGTCAATGCGGGCCGCCATGCCGCGCTCATTCTGTTCCGAGCTGGGCAGCAGGATCCGGGCACACAGCAGTTCCAGGTGCAGCCGCGGGGACGTGGCTCCGGTCATTTCGGTCAGGGCCGTGTTGGTGACATCCGCGGCCCGCGAGAGTTCGGCGGCGCCAAGGTTGTGGGCCTGGTTCTGCAGGCGGGCGATCTGGTCCGCGGGCATTCCCCGAAGGATGGCGTGCGCACTTTCGGGCATGGCCTGGACAATGATCAGGTCCCGGAAGCGCTCCAGCAGGTCCTCCACGAACCGGCGGGGATCGTGCCCGGTCTGGATGACCCGGTCCACGGCGCGGAAGACTGTGGCGGCGTCGGAGGCGGCCACGGCCTCCACGACGTCGTCCAGCAGCGAGGCATGGGTGTAGCCCAGCAGTGCAACGGCGAGCTCATAGTCCAGTCCATGGGGTCCGGCGCCTGCCATGAGCTGGTCCAGGACGGAGAGCGAATCACGGACAGAGCCGCCGCCGGCCCGGATGACCAGTGACAGGACGCCGGGGGCGACGGGAACGTTTTCCTGGCGGCACAGGAGCTCAAGGTAAGCCATCAGCGGCTCGGGCGGCACCAACCGGAAGGGGTAGTGGTGGGTCCGGGAGCGGATGGTTCCGATGACCTTGTCCGGCTCTGTGGTGGCAAAGATGAACTTGATGTGTTCCGGCGGCTCTTCGACGATCTTCAGCAGGGCGTTGAACCCGGCGGAGGTGACCATGTGGGCTTCGTCGATGATGAAGATCTTGTAGCGGTCCCGCACCGGGGCGTAGGTGGCGCGCTCGCGGAGGTCCCGCGCGTCGTCAACACCGCCGTGGCTCGCCGCGTCAATCTCGATGACGTCAAGGGAACCGGAACCGCCGCGGGCCAGCTCAACGCAGCTGGGGCAGGTTCCGCAGGGGGTGTCCGTAGGGCCCTGGGCGCAGTTGAGGCAGCGTGCCAGGATGCGGGCGGACGTGGTCTTGCCGCAGCCCCTGGGGCCGGAAAAGAGGTAGGCGTGGTTGACCCGGTTTTTCCGCAAAGCCGTCATCAACGGCTCGGTGACATGCTCCTGCCCGATAACGTCAGCGAACGAGTCGGGACGGTATCTGCGGTACAGGGCGGTAGTAACTGTCACAGAGAAAACCCTACCAATCCGGGCCGACATCATGCCGCCCTGTGGGGGAATAGTAAAGACCCCCCATGCACCCGCCAGAGCCCGTCTACCCTTGCTACCTTCCGGTCCTGGGGGAGTTCAACAGGATGACGCCACATGAGGGGCCGCGAGCTACTTTACCCGAACATCCGGCTCGACTCGAATCGGCCGTCGCCTGCTTCCCGGAGCCCGCTTCTGGGGAACAACACAGTGCCGGAAGCTATTCAGACGGCGGTCTTCATTGCTTATCCCACCGGCAGCCGCGATCATTGGTATGTACACCGATTGGGGCAATCTCAAGGTTGTGAGCTGCGTGGCCTGGCTGAACGGGACGGACCCGGCAGCTCAACGGTGCATCGGGGAATGGGCGCGTTGGGGGCGTCCATTTCCAGCTTAAGGGCGATGCGCAGGCGTCTCCGGGCACGGGCAGGGGAGCGCGGAAATCCTGCTCCGAACAGCCCAATTGGGCGATGCGGAAAAGTTCAGGTAATCTAATACCTGCTTTTGATTCAGAAGCAGTTGGAGAATTCGCCTAGCGGCCTATGGCGCACGCCTGGAACGCGTGTTGGGTTAACGCCCTCGGGGGTTCAAATCCCCCATTCTCCGCCGGTTAAGAACCCGGCCCCGGTGATTCCGGGGCCGGGTTCTTGCGTTTCCTCCGTCATGGGCTCGTGGTCGTGGACCCCCCCCTAGGCCATGTCCGCCAAAGGCTCGCCCAGCCGCCTCAGGCGCTGCCTCGCAGCCAGTTCGCTGGGACCCATCCGCCGGCGAAGCCCGCCCAGGGCAAGATGGACGACGCCGAGCACCACCTTTGTGCCCAGCCTCACGGGCAGGGGGAAGGGGCCCAGCCGTGGAACGGAAAGCCCGAGCATCTGGCGGTACCGGGGTTCCAAGCTGTAGACGGCGGCCGCAAACAGGATCCGGTAACCGGGCTTCAGCAGGGGATGCAGCGGAGCGTTGCGGATGAACTGAACCGTTTCCTTCACCCTGTCGTCCGCGCGCAGGACGCCCTGCGTGTACCACTGGTCCAGCTGGCCGCGCATCTCCGCCTCGGTCAGCGGCGGGTTGTCCACTCCCACCAGCCGCCCGGCCTGGGCCCACTCCCGGACGTAGGCGTCCGGGCCGCCAGGAATGGGTCCGCCCCAGATCTTATGGGCTGCCAGGAAGCCATCCGTGAAGGCGATATGGATCCAGCCGGCCAGCCCGGAGTCGTTGGCACTGTAGGTGCGTGTGCCGCCGTCGTTGTCTTTGTAGGTGCCCTGGACCGGCTCATGGAGCCGGCGGACACGCCGTGTTGCCTCCTCCGCGGCCGCCGTTGAGCCGTATGTCACCGTGAAGATCCACCGGATGGTGTTGGCCAGCCGGCGCAAGGGGTCTTCCCGGAAGTTGGAGTGTTCGTGCACTCCCGCCAGGGCACCGGGGTGCAGCGACTGCATGAGCAGTGTCCGGATCCCGCCAACGATCGGCGTCATGGAGCCATGGACTGCCCAGACGGCCGAGCCGGGCAGGTGGTAGCCGGCGTCGTCGCCTTCCGCCAGCCGCAGCGACCAGTCCGGTGGTGCATCAGCCTTCCCTGAAAAGGTCTTCTTGATTTCGTCCTGCCATGTACGAAGGACATTGCGCATGAGATATTGTTGCCCATTTCTGCAGGGGCACCGCGACCAACCTCCTGAGCAGCGGAAACTCCCAACCCCCTAACGCCCGCAAAAAACCCGCAATGTGCACCCATGGGGTTTCCACCCCTGCGGTGCTGTGGTCCCATGGGACATACCGTCGAGACAACGGGCGGCAGGCCACGACGTGGAGTCAGTCACTTGGGCAAGAATCCAGCGCCCGGCACCAGAAAGCCGGCCCAGCGTAGCTTTCCCCCCGTTGCACGCGCCGTCGCCGCGGCGGGGGTGCTGGCGGCGTCCGTTTATGCCGTCAACCTTTCTGCCGGCCCGGCAGGGCCCGTGCAGTGGACGGGATCAGTTGCGGGCACCGGGACCGAGGGTGCTGCAGTCCCCGGCGGAACATCCGGCGGGAACAGCATCGAGGAAGCGCAAAGGGAACCCGGTCCGCCGGCGTCGGACCAGGTCGGCGCCGGCGCCCTTCCGCCGGCCATCCTGTCCAGTCCTATGGTCACCCTGGCCTTCCCACATACGGCGATAGGAAGTACGGGCGCAGATGCCCCGGCGGCCCTGACAGTAGGGCCGGCGGGCACGGGCAGGCCCGGAGCCGGCTTTTTGATGGCCCCGCTTCAGCTCCTCGAGCCGAGTTCGCCGTTCGGCTTCCGGGTCAGCCCGATCAGCGGGACTGCTGGTGATTTCCATCTGGGGCAGGATTATGCAGCGGCCTGCGGCATGCCCGTCCACGCAGCCGACGCCGGTGTTGTACGGGCGGCCGGATGGCATCCCTGGGGCGGCGGCAACCGTGTGGAGATCGATCATGGCGACGGCCTCATCACCACCTACAACCACCTTGAGTCCATCGGCGTCCATACGGGCGATACAGTGCAGGCAGGCCAAGTCATCGCGCGCGTTGGTACCACCGGATGGTCCACGGGCTGCCACCTGCATTTCGAGGCCATCCTGAACGGGCGGTATACAAACCCCCTCAGATGGAGCTTCCTGCAGCTCCGCACTTTGAACTGGGCCCTTCCTGCCGACATGGTCTCCTATGCGCCCGGCCAGGGGCTGTCTGCCGGCAGGATCAGCTGGACCATCCCCCTCCGGGTGGATCCGGGCGGAGAAATCCCCGCTGCCGGGCTGCAGGTTTCACCCTTCCCGCCACTCCTGCCGCTTGCACCGGCACCTGCGCCCTCGGAGGCGACGGGTGTAGTGCTTGCGCCCCCTGACGCGCAATTGACGACGACGGCCCCGCCACCCGCTGAACCTTCGGGGAGTGCTGCGTCGCCGTCGCCCACGGACCCCGCGCCCGGCCCGTCGCCGTCGCCGACCGACCCGGCAACTCCGACGGCCTCGCCGAGTGATCCAACTGCCTCGCCCAGCCCGACGCCGTCGCCGACTGACCCGGCAACTTCAACGTCAACTCCGACGGCCTCACCCAGCCCGACGCCGTCGCCGTCGCCGTCGCCCAGTGACCCTGGTCCAACTCCGACGCCGACTGAACCATCGCCCACCGCTCCAGCGGCCGCTACCCCAACCCCGGCGCAGACAACCCTCGAACCGACCCCAACCCCGAGCCCGGCGCAGACAACCCTCGAACCGACCCCAACCCCGAGCCCGGCGCAGACAACCCTCGAACCGACACCAACCCCGACCCCAACCCCGAGCCCCACGCCAACCCCAACCCCGGCGCAGACAACCCTCGAACCGACACCAACCCCGACCCCAACCCCGAGCCCCACGCCAACCCCAACCCCGGCGCCTCCGCCGGCAGAACCCGAGCCCACGGCAACCACCTCGTCAACCATGACGCCAAGCGCGACGGCCACCACCCCGGCGGCCTAGGAAATCTTCACTTTGGACCCGTACGGTGGGACCTCGGCAACGAACTGACCATATGAGCAACCTTCCGCAGACCCGACGGCATGCGCCGCTGTATCCCATCCCGCTGGTCCTCAACGACGGCACCCGGACGGACTTCAGCCAGTTCAAGGGAAAAGTGGTGTTGGTGGTCAACGTGGCCTCCAACTGCGGCTTCACCCCCCAGTACGCCGGATTGGAGGCCCTTTACGAGAAGTTCCGGGACCGCGGATTCGAGGTCCTGGGCGTTCCGTGCAACCAGTTCGCAGGGCAGGAGCCCGGAACCGACCGCGACATCGCGGAGTTCTGCGAACGCAATTTCGGGGTCACGTTCCCGCTCACCGCCAAGGCCGATGTCCGGGGCAGGAATCAGCACCCGCTCTACACCGAGCTCACCAAGTTCAAAACGGGGCTGCTGCCGGGGCTGGTGAAGTGGAATTTCGAGAAGTTCCTGGTTAACCGCGACGGCGAGGTGGTGGCCCGCTTTGCCCCCACCGTTGAACCGGACTCGGCCGAGGTCATCGACGCGGTCGAGCAGGAGCTCGGATAAACGCGGTCTGGCCGAACCGGGTCTGCAAAAGCGCAGTTCTTCCAACTTTTTCCACATCAGCTCCGGCGATTTACCCCAAGTTTGCCAAATGTCTGATTGGATAAATATTACTGAAGGGTACAAGGGAAGAACGGCTTCCCACCGACCATAGAGGTAGCAATGGAGCACATCGAGGCCGAACACCCCCGGCCACGCCACTTCCTACTCCACCTGAGCGATCCCCACCTGTTGGGAGGTCCAGACCCCCTCTACGGAACTGTCGACAGCGAAGCCAGGCTCATCCAGCTCTTCGACGAAGTCAAAGCATCCGGCGCAAGGCCGGAAGCCGTCATCTTCACCGGCGACCTCGCTGACAAAGGCGATCCCCGGGCCTACGTGAAACTGCGGGCCATTGTGGACCCTGCCTGCAAGGAGCTCGGCGCCCAGGTCATCTGGGCCATGGGAAACCACGATGACCGGGCCAACTTCCGCAAGGGCCTGCTCGACCAGCCCGGCAGCGACGAGCCGGTGGACCACAGCTACTTCATCAATGGGCTGCGCGTCATCACGCTGGACACCACTGTGCCGGGCTTCCACCACGGCGAACTGAGCGGCGCCCAGCTGGACTGGCTGGCCCGGCAGCTGGAAACCCCTGCCCCGGACGGCACCATCCTGGCCCTCCACCACCCTCCGGTCCCGTCCGTGCTTGACCTTTCCGTGCTTGTGGAACTGCGCGACCAGGCCTCGCTGGAGGCAGTGGTCCGCAACTCGGACGTCCGCACCATCCTGGCCGGCCACCTGCACTACTCCACTACGGCCAGCTTCGCCGGCGTCCCCGTCTCGGTCGCTTCCGCCTCCTGCTACACCCAGGACCTGAACGTCCCGGTAGGAGGCACGCGCGGGCAGGACGGCGGCCAGGCCTTCAACCTGGTGCACGTCTACGAGCACACCATCGTGCACTCCGTGGTCCCGCTGGGCGCTTCACCAACGGTGGGCGAGTACGTGTCACCCGAGGAAACGGCCCGGCGGCTGGAGGCTGCGGGGATCCGGATCCCGGAGACCACCAAGCAGCGCGGCAACGCCAAGCTCGGAGCGTCCACCAGGCGGTGACTACAGCCTGGACCGGGCTACTTCTCCCAGGGCGCCTTGATGGGGAAGTACCTTTCCAGGAAGTCCGTGACCACTTCGGCGCGCTCGTCCGCGCTGATCTCCGGGAAGCTCCCGTCGTTCAGGCAGAAGAAGTCCATGTTCCGCTTGGCCAGCAGCTTGGGCAGGTATTTCAGCCCTGAGCGCATGGTGGTGTCAACGTAGCGGACCTTGGCGGCTGTCTGTGTAACGGCCCGGCCGGTGAGCAGTGCGTAGTAGTGGTAGAACGAGTTGGTCACGGAGATGTTGTCCGCAGCGCGGAAGCGGCTGGCTGCCGTCTTGCTGAACTCCGCGGGGAACTCCTCCTCCATCTGGGCCACCACGCTGCGCCGCAGCGGCGCGGCGGTGTGCTCCAGGTGGCGGGTGGTGATCCGGCCGAACCGGTTCCACAGGAGCTTGCGGTTCACCCTGGCGGCATTCTCAAACCCGCTGCGCTCAGCGGCGTTCTCACCCAGGCCGATCCTGGTTTCCGCCTCGATGAACTTGGTGATGCCGCCGGGCGTGAAGAACATGTCAGGGCCCACGGGGCGGCCAAAGAACATGTCGTCATTGGAGTAGAGGAAGTGCTCGGACAACCCCTCGATGTGGTGCAGCTGGCACTCCACGGCCTGGGAGTTGTGGGTGGGCAGCACGGAGGGGTCAGCGAAGAACTCCTCGCTGCGGACTATGGTGACCGACGGGTGCTCTGCCAGCCAGGCAGGCGCGGGGGAGTCGGTGGCGATGAAGATGCGGCGGATCCACGGCGCGAACATGTACACGGACCGCAGCGCGTACTTGAGTTCATTGATCTGCCGGAACCGGGCCTCGTGGTCGTCACCTTCGCCCAGGACGACGCCCTGCTGCTGCGCGCGGCGGGCAGCAATGTATTCCGGGGAGCTTCCGTCCACCCAGGAGAAGACGAGGTCGATGTCGAAGCTGATGTCGCTTGCGTGGTCGGCGAACATGTTCTCGATGGTGGGCCAGGTATGGCCGTAGCGTTCCACGGTGCCGCGGACGGCGTCCTGGCGCAGCAGGGTCCTGCGGGTCAGCGAGTTTTCGATGGGAAGGATGAGTTCCTCGCCCTCGAAGGACCAGAGTTCGATCTGCACCCCGGCAGAGGCGCCGAACTCGAAGCCGCCCACCGGCTCCACCCGGGGCCGGTACAGGCGGAAGATGCGGCCCTGCCGGTTGGGCGAGAGCTCCCCGTCGGCCACCAGGACAGACGTCTTCTTCTTGGCGTCCACGGTCATGGAATAGAAGGGCTCGTCCCGGCACGCCTCCACCAGGGCGGCCCGGAGCTTCTTCCGGTCCTTCCAGTCCAGGGCCAGGACAGGGCGGTCGTTGTTGCCACGGACCAGCAGATAGTTGAGGCCCGCGTTCGCCAGGACATTGCGGAGGAACAGCAGGTCCTCCACCATGGCCTGGTACGGAGTCCTGGTGTCATTGATCAGGGCAAAACGGCCCTTGTGCCGGATGACATCGGGGCGGTGCCTGAGCCGCTGCTCTGCCGCCGGAGACGTGATCTCGGCGTGAAATTGTTCCTCCACGGACGCCTGGCCGCCGTAGTAGACCTCGTCCTGGACCGGTGCTTCTGTAATGGTTGTCTCCGAGCTGGTGGAAGTGGGCATTCTTAACTGCATGATAGTCCTGCTGGAGTAACGGAAGGTTTCGGGGCCCGGTTGAAGCCCCTTGGCGACGTTTCGACGGCGGCCCGGCAGGGGGCTCAGGCGTCCAGCGCCTCACGCCAGCTGCGCAGGAAGGCCCCGCCGGCGTCGTCGTGGATCACTGTTTCCTCCAGCCCGAGGTCCGCTGCGGTCAGCACCGGATAGGGCTTGGCCGGCACACCGTCCGCCGGCCGCACATCCACGTGCTTCACCGGGTGGTCGTTATGGTGCAGCCAGTCCGCCATGGCGTAGTCGGTGCGGGAATCGCCCACCGTCCGCCACGCCTGCGGCGTGATGCCCTGGGCCGCCAGCAGCTCCACCGCCCGGCTGGCGCCAAGATCCTTCCCCAGCCGCACCGACTCGATGTCCGTGGAAATGATGGTGGGGTCCACGCGGTAGTCCACCTCGTCGTCGGAGTTCGGTGCGTGGTGGTCCAGGCGGACAACGCCCAGCCCGTGGCGCCCCATGAGCGCCATGGCCTCGGCGTCGAAGAGCTTCTGCTCGGCCAGGTAGTCCGCGCTGGGCACATCGATGTGCTGCTCCACGGACACCATGGCGCGCTTGGTTTCGTCGAAGAACATGTGGGCTGCATAGTCCTCCGCCACCAGCCGGCGGATGTCGTCGCCGTACGCCGCCGGAACGGCAAGCTCCCGGTCCACGTGGATGGGGCCGGGGCCGGCAGAGGTGTAGCTGAACCAGACCGCACCCTTTTCGCAGACGGCATGGATGACAGTTCCGGCTGGAATGCCGGCGGCGATCATCGGTTCCATGACCTGCTCGCGGATGAAGGCGTCGGAACGGCCGGTGTTGAAAATGACGGGGATGCCGGCTGCGGCCAGCGCCACCAGGTCCAGGATGATGTCCGGTTTGACGTCCCGCGTCAGCGGGCTGGCCACGGGGCCGTCCACGTCAAGCAGGAGCGCCAGCGGCGGCGCGGACGGCTGGCGGATTCCGGGCACGGGCGCGGCAGGGGACTCGGATACTGTCATGGTTCCATTCTGTCAGCACGGCAGGCGCTGCCGCTGTGTGTCCGCCCTACGGCCGGGACGCATGGCATATGGTCACTGTTTGGCTACAACCTGGCGCCGGTCCGCCCTGCCACTTTCGCTGGGGCAGCGCGGTGCCTACTGTGGCATGGTGATATTCAAAGCTGTGGGCGAGGGCCGCCCTTACCCCGACCATGGTTACAGCACCCCCAAGCAGTGGGCGTCGCTGCCGCCGCGACCGGTCCGGCTGGACGAACTGGTCACCACCAAGCGCACCCTTGACCTGGAAGCGCTGCTGGCGGAGGATTCCACATTTTTCGGCGACCTGTTCCCGCACGTAGTGCAGTACAAGGGGACCCTCTACCTCGAGGACGGCCTGCACCGCGCGGTCCGGACCGCCCTGCACCAGCGCACCGCGATCCACGCCCGGGTCCTGGTGCTCGATGGCTAGGGGGCGGCCGAAGGATCCGAGTGTCCTTCATGGCCACCATGTTGTTTCCGGCCCTGAGCTGCGCGCCGCCATGGAAGCGGCCGCGGATGCCGATGAGACCGCCCGGGTCCGCCGCCGCGTGCTGCACGGGGTGGTGCTGGTCCTCCTGGCAGGCCTGATCGCCGCAGGCATCATCGTTGCCATGGCCATCATCAACGGCCGGTTGAAGATCCCCGCCGCCGAGCCCGCCCCGGCACCGGTTTCCTCCTGCCCGGCCTCCATGTTCGACTACGTACCCAACGACAAGATCAACCTCAACGTCTACAACTCCACCACCAGGGCCGGGCTGGCGCGCTCGGTGGCGGACGAGTTCCTGGCGCGGAAGTTCGTGGTGGGGAACGTCTCGAATACCAACGCCGGCTACCGGGGTGTGGCGGCCGTGGTGTCAGGTGCGGGCGGACAGTCGGCGGCATTCACCGTGCAGCGCAACGTGCCGGGGTCGGACTACTTCCAGGACGGCAGGACCGACGCCAGCGTGGACGTGATCCTGGCGCAGGACTACAAGGCACTGGTCCCGCCGGATCTGGTGGACCAGACGCCGGGAAAGCTCAGCTGCCCCCGGGAAAGCCGGCGCATAGCGGACACCAACAGACTGCCTGTTACCCCCGCGGCCTGACCTCCAGCCAGCCGGTCCTTAGCCGGCCACTGCGGAAAGCTGCGCCGCTGGCGGAAGCTGCGCCGCTGGCGGAAGCTGCGCCGCTGGCGGAAGCTGCGCCACCCGGATGGGCCGCCCGTCGTCGTCGAACCGCGCACCCGCACCCAACTGGATGAAGCGCACCGTCCTGGCCACGCGGGCTTCCAGCTCGGCCGGCTCGTCGCTGCCCCTGGCCGCACTGGAGGACAGGGTGCCCAGGATCAGCTGGGACTGCTGGCCCACGTCCGCCACCGGCAGGTACCCCTGCTCCATGCCGTCACGCAGGATGTCCTGCAACAGGACGCTTAGCTCGCCTACATGGTCCGAGAGCTTGGCAAAGGACGACGGCGACAGCACCGCCCCCATGGCAGGTCCGGGCGGGAGGTGGCGGCGGCTGAGGTCAACCACCTGGGCGCGGACGTACAGGGCCAGCCGTTCCACGGGGTTCTCCAGCCGGGCCAGCGATTCACGCAGGTCGGAAAGGAACTTCTCGGTCTCATCCAGGGCGTAGGAGATCAGGAGTTCTTCGATGTCTGCGTAGTAGTTGTAGACGGCCGTGCGGCCCACCCCGGCATGCCTGGCCACGTCTGTCATGGTCAACCCCGGGAGGCCATGGGTGAAGAGGAGTTCGCCAAAAGCGGTGAGGATGCGCCGCTGGGTGTCCGCGCGTTGTTCGGCATTGCTGGCCGCTGAAATCCTGGGCATGTAGACACTTTACCGCGATGTGTCAGTAAAAGGCGCTACACCGCGCAGCCGTCGGGGCCGCAGGCGCCGCCGTCGGAGGAGTTGACCAGGACCAGCGGGTTGGCAGCCTGCCAGGCCTGGGTGAGGGCGGCGGTGAACGTCTCCGCCGGCTGGGCTCCGGACAGCCCGAACTTGCGGTCGATCACGAAGAACGGCACGCCGCTGATGCCCAGGCCCTGTGCCTCCTGGACGTCGAACCGGACCTTGTCCGTGTACTTGTCCGTGGTGAAGAGCTCCTCCACCTCATCGGACGGCAGGCCAAGATCGTTGCCGAGGGAGGACAGGTAGTCCCGGCTGCCGATGTCCTTGCCGTGCTCGAAGTGGTCGCTCAGGAGGCGCTCCTTGGCCGCATCCTGCCGGCCGTGCGCCGCTGCAAGGTGGATCAGGCGGTGCGCGGTGAAGCTGTTGGCCACCACCACTTTGTCGAAGCGGTAGTCCAGGCCTTCGCCTTTTGCCTGCTCCGCCACGTGCTCAAACATCTGCGCGACCTGCCGTGACGGCATGCCCTTGCGGCTGCTCAGGTACTCCAGCTCGGTCCCGTCGTAGTGTTCCGGCAGGGTGGGATCCAGCTGGTAGCTCCGCCACACCACCTCAACGGCGTCACGGTGGGGGAATGCTGCCAGGGCCGCCTCGAACCGGCGCTTCCCGATGAAACACCACGGGCAGGCAACGTCAGACCAGATCTCAATCTTCATGCCTTGCACAACCGGGCCGCGCCTGCGGCCATTCCGCCGGCGCCTTATGAGATGGCACACATCCGCTCTTGTGGCCGGGGCAATCCTGGGCAATAGTCGGAGTTAGGTGAAGCAGACGCCAAACAAAATGAGAACACCACGGGACCCTAACGGTCCCGCGGGTTGATGCGCCTGGCGGCTGGGGAGCTCGGGCCCCTTCCTTGGAGGCCAGACATGCGAATTGGACTGATTGCGGGACCCTGGATTCCCATCCCTCCGTTGACTTACGGCGGCATCGAAAGGGTGGTGGACACCCTGGCGCGTGGCTTCGCGGCCGCCGGACACCAGGTCCTGCTCGCCGCCCCTTCCGAAAGCACATGCCCCGTGCCGCTGGTGCCGGGCATGCGGCCGGCGTCCCGGGACGAGCTTGGCTCAACCATGTCCGAACTCAGCCACGTGATCCGGGCCTACAAGGGGCTGCAGGACGTGGATATCATCCACGACCATACGCTCGCCGGCCCGCTCTACGCCCACCGTCCGGCCAAGGTTCCGGTGGTCACCACCATCCACGGCCCGCTCCACAAGCAGGCAGAGGACCTGTACCGGGCCATGGCGCCGGATGTGGCAATCGTGGCGATCTCCCGCGACCAGGCTTCACACGCTCCCGAGGTTCCCGTCACCCAGGTGATCCATCACGGCATGGACGTTTCCACTGTCCCGGTGGGAAGCGGCCGCGGCGGTTACCTGTGCTTCGTGGGGCGCGCATGCCATGACAAGGGGCTGCTTGAGGCCATCACGATCGCCCGCAGGGTGGGCATGCACCTGAAGATAGCGGTCAAGATGCGGGAGAAGGACGAGGTCCGCTACTTCCGGGAGGTCATCGAGCCCATGCTGGGCCCAAACGAGGATTTCGTGGGGGAAGTGGACGATGCCGCCAAGTACCGCCTGATGGGCGAGGCCACGGCCTTCCTCAACCCCATCCAGTGGTCCGAACCGTTCGGCCTGGTGATGATCGAGGCGCTGGCCACGGGCACTCCCGTCGTCGGGACGCGCGTCGGTTCAGCGCCCGAGATCGTGGAGCATGGCCGGACGGGCTTCCTGGGGCAGACAGAGGATTTGCCCGGATTCGTTGAGGCAGCAGCCGGCTTGAGCAGGGAACGGTGCCGGGCATCAGTGGAGGAGAGGTTCAATGCCCAACGGATGGTGGCGCAGCACCTGAGGCTCTTTGATGAACTGCTGGCGGGCAGATTGCCCGGAGGGGTTCCGGATGCCGCGCCCGTGCACCAAAATCGTTAAGGGGGCGGGCGGCCTTCCGGCTCCCCGGCAGCAAATCGCCTGAGAAGGGAGTCCTTCATGACCGCCTGGAACGAAGACAACGAGGCCTCCGGGTCGGACGTCGGCGCCGTCACCGTCCTGGAGGGTTCTTCGTTTTGCATATCGGCCGGAACCGGTGACATCAGCCCAGACGCCGGCACGAACGGCGCGTTCTTCCAGGACACCCGGATCATCTCCCGCTGGGTGCTGCGTATCAACGGCTCGATGCGGGAGCCGCTGTCTGCCCAGCGGCCGCATCCGTTCGAGGCCACGTTCGTTGGCCGTGCCGCGTGGCCCGGGGGCAGGTTCGACAGCCCGTTGGTGGTCCGTCAGGTCCGCCACATCGGGCCCGGCCTGCAGGATGACATCAGCCTGGAGAATTACGCGGCGGAGCCTGTTGAGTGCGACATCGAACTCCTCGTGGATGCGGATCAGGCCGATCTCTTCGACGTTAAGGGCGGGCGGACCACCGGCCCGGACGATACAACGCGCACCGTGGTGGATGGAAAGCTCATCATCGAGGCATCACGGCATGGCCAGCAGCGGGGCTCCGCCATCGGGGCACGGGGTGCAGACGTGGACACAGACGGGTTGCGTTTTCACATCACCGTCCCTGCCCGGGGCAAATGGGCCACCAGCGTGATTGTGGTGCCGCTGGTGAACGGGGAGGCGCCGGAAAAGCCCTTCAAGGAAGGGCAGCTTCCGCACCACCGGGAAGGTGTGCGGCGGCATCTGGCCTGGGAAGAGAACGTCCCGCGGATCAGCGTCGAGGACGCAAGCTTCCAGAACGTGCTCAACCGGAGCCAGAGCGATCTTGGTGCCCTGCGGATCTTCGACGCCCATCACCCCGACCGCGCCGCCGTAGCCGCAGGTGCGCCCTGGTTCATGGCGTTGTTCGGACGGGATTCGCTGCTGACTTCCTACATGAGCCTGATGGTCAACCCGAACCTTGCGCTGGGCACGCTGCAGACCCTGGCCGGGATCCAGGGGAAGAAGGTTGACCCGGATTCAGAGGAGGAACCCGGCCGCATACCGCACGAGGTCAGGCTTGGTGTCACCGCCGGCCTGTCGTTGGGCGGCACCGCGTATTACGGCACCGTCGACGCAACCCCCCTGTTCGTCTCCACCCTGGGCGAGTTGAGCCGGTGGGGGCTCTCCCGGGATGCGATCCAGCCCTTGCTGGCGCACGCGGACCGGGCCCTGGAATGGATCGAAAAGTACGGCGACCGCGACGGCGACGGCTTTGTGGAATACCTTCGTCCCAACGACCATGGCCTGGTGAACCAGGGCTGGAAGGACTCCTGGGACGGGATCAACTTCGCGGATGGGACCATCGCGGAGGCGCCGATCGCCCTCTGCGAGGTCCAGGCTTATGTGTACTCCGCCTACCTGGGCAGGTCCTTGCTGGCCCACTGGAGCGGCGATTCGGGGCTGGAACAGCATTGGGCCGGAAAGGCGGCAGCTTTCAAGGAGGAGTTCAACAAGAAGTTCTGGCTGCCGGACAAGGGGTACTTCGCGGTGGCACTGGACAAGGACAAGCGGCATGTTGATGCGCTGACCTCCAACATTGGCCATTGCCTATGGACGGGGGTGGTGGACGAGGACAAAGCCACGTCCGTCATGGAGAACCTGATGTCCCCGCAGATGTTCACGGGCTGGGGCATCCGCACGCTGGCGTCGGACATGGGCGCCTACAACCCCGTCAGCTACCACAACGGCTCGGTGTGGCCACACGATACCGCGCTGGTGGCCACCGGGCTGATGCGCTACGGATTCGTGGACGAAGCCAGGCGGGTGGCCTTGGGCATCCTCGACGCTGCCGAGCACTTTGACGGCCGGCTGCCGGAACTGTTCTGCGGCTTTGACCGCGGCGAATTTCCCGGCCCCGTTCCGTATCCCACCGCTTGCTCACCGCAAGCCTGGGCTGCGGCCGCGCCGGTGCAGCTCGCCCGGATCCTGCTCCGGTTCGACCCCGTCTTCACCCGCGGGGTGGTGCACCTGGCACCGATCCTGCCGGAGTCCGTGGGTTCGTTCCGGGCGGAAAACGTCCTGCTGGACAGCAGCCGGGTGACCATCAGCGCCGCCGGATCCACCGGAACCATCGACGGTCTCCCGCCGGGGCTGAAACTCCTGGACGAACCGCGTCCGCCGCTGGCCTACCCGGTGGAAAGGGTGGGCGCCGGCGCGAACGCCAGCAGGCTGCACTGACAGCGGCGCTGCCAATCAAGGACCTGGACCGCTACGGCAGTGCGCGCTCCAGCACGAAATCATGCTCCACTGTGCTGCCCAGCCGGAAGGATTTGGTACCCACCCTCCGGAAGCCGGACTTTTCATAGAAGCGGATGGCGCGGGCATTCTGGCTGTTGACACCCAGCCATGCCCCGGCGCCGCCGGTCCCTGCAGCAGCCGCCAGGCTGGCATGCATGAGTTCGGCGGCGGCGCCCAGTCCGTGGTAGTCCGGGTGGACGTAGCATTTGCTGATTTCCACGGACGGCAGCAGGGTCAGGACGGACGCCACATCCGGATCCGCGGCTGGCCGGTCCACCAGCAGGCAGTAGCCGTTGAGCCGGCCGTCCGCGTCGATGACCAGGATGGTGGTGTCCGGGTCCGCGAGGTATCCCTTGAAGTGTTCCTCGCTGAGCGTGTTGGCCAGGTGCGCGGCGATGTCGGCAGGTGACGACGACGGCGGGCAGGCCAGCGGAAAGGTGACGGAAGCCAGGGCGGCGAGCGGGCCGGCGTCGTCCGTTGTTGCCCTGCGGATGGTGTGGGTCATGCGTTTCTTCCAGGTCAGGCGGTGAGGGTCCGGATGGGGGCGCCGGCGAGCCAGGCGGTGATGTCCTCAAGGGCGCCGCCGTAGAACAGCCGGTAGCTTTCCTGGGTGACGTAGCCCAGGTGGGGGGAGAGCACGGTGTTCGGCGCGGCCAGGAGCGGATGGCCGGCCTGAAGGGGCTCCTGGTCGAAGACGTCCAGGGCGGCGCCGCGGATCCACCCCTGGTTCAGCGCCGTGACCAGCGCGTCCTGGTCAACCAGCGGGCCGCGGGCGGTGTTCACCAGGATGCCGTCCGGGCCCAGCAGCCGCAGCTCGGCCTCGCCCACGGTGTTCTCGGACCGCGGGGAGAGCCGCAGGTGGAGGGTGGCGACGTCGGCTGCCGTGAAGAGCTCCTCCTTGGACACCAGCCGGGCGCCGGCCTGTGCGGCGTCCTCAGCCGTGAGGTTCTGGCTCCAGGCCACCACGTCCATGCCGAACGCCTGCCCGTAGGCGGCCACCCGCCGGCCGATCTTCCCCAGACCCACGATGCCCAGGGTTTTGCCGGCGAGCTCCACCCCCACCGTCGACTGCCAGGTACCCGCCCGGAGCGAGTTTTCCTCCGCCGGCAGGTGCCGGGCGATAGCCAGCAGCAGGGCCCAGGTCAGTTCCGGCGCAGCGGAGGGCGAACCCGGCGTACCGCACACCGTCACCCCGTGGTCAGCAGCTGCCGCCAGGTCGATGGAGGCGTTCGCCATCCCGGTGGTGACCAGCAGCTCAAGCGCCGGCAGTTTTTCGAACACCTCACGGGGGAAGGCCGTCCGTTCGCGCATCGCGATGACCATGGTGGTGTCTGCCAGCGCCGACACCAGCGCATCCGGGGATGTGAAGGGCTCCCGGTAGGACGTCACGGTGACACCCTTCGCCTCCAGGGCCGCGAAGTCGGCGAAGCCGTGGGCCACGTCCTGGTAGTCGTCGAGGATGGCAAGGCGGTGCGTCATGGCTGTCCTTCGCGGTGTCCTACGTCCTTGGGTCACGTTCATCGTATGGCAGGGTGCCTAAAACTCCCGTCACGCCGGGCATGATAGCAATGGGAGTGATGAATCCACGCCCATTCCCGATTTTGCCCCTGTGAGCGGCCACGTCCTCTCCCGCGTCCCGAAGAGCTGGGTCCTGCTGGCCTGCATCGGCCTGCTGGCGCTGAACCTCCGCGGCCCCTTCGTCGCCGTCGCGCCCCTGGTGGACCCCATGCAGGCGGAACTGCACTTTTCGCCGGTACTGCTGGGACTGCTCACCAGCATTCCGGTGCTCTGCTTCTCGCTCGCGGCTCCGCTGGCGTCGCTGGCCGCCCGGAAATTCGGGGCCGAGTTCGCGGTCACGCTGACCATCCTGGGCGTACTGGCCGGCGTGCTGGTGCGCTCCGCCGGGGGCCCGGTGCTGGTGGTGGCCGGCACCGTGGTCATCGGGTTGGCCATCACCGTGGGGAACATCGCGGTGCCGCTGATCATCCGCCGTGATTTTGCGCCGCGCCGGCAGGGGACAGCGATGGGAATCTACACCGCCGCCCTGAATATCGGGTCCTTCCTGACCTCGGTGGCCATGGCCCCGCTGGCGGCCGTGACGGGGTGGAGGCTGGCCCTGGCCGCCGTCGCCGTCCTGGCAGTCGCCGCGGTGGTGGTGTGGGTCCTGGCCGTGGGACCGCGGACGGCGTTCCTGGTATCGGGGGACGACGGCGGGGACGCGCCGCTGCCCCGGGCGGCCGGTTCGGGCTGGACCACCTTCGGCCTCACGGCCGGCTTCGGCGGCCAGGCGTTCTCCTACTACGGCGTCACGGCATGGTTGCCCAGCTACCTCCACGACGAGCTCGCCATGTCGACGTCCGAGGCGGGCGCCGCGTCCTCGATCTTCCAGATCCTGGCCATCGTGGGCGGCCTCGGCGTGCCCTTCGCGGCCAAATACATGAGTACGACGGCGGTGGCGGTCACCCTGGGTACGTTGTGGCTGGCGGTTCCCCTCGGGCTGCTTTTGCTGCCTGAGCTCTGGTGGCTGTGGTCCACGTCCGGCGGCATTGCGCAGGGCGGCGGCATTACCCTGATCTTCATCGCCATCATCAAGCTGGCACGCGACCAGGCTTCCGCCGGCCGGATGTCCGCCACCGTCCAGGGCCTGGGCTACTGCCTCGCCGCAGTGGCCCCGCCGCTGGTGGGCTTCGTCCACGACAGCTCGGGATCATGGACTCCCGCACTGCTGGTCATCCTGGTGTCGGTACTGGCCTTCTTCGTCAGCACTACCCTGTCTGTGCGGAAGGTGCCGAAAGGGCGCTGAGGCGGGCGTCCGCCGTCGAACGTTCCGCCACTCAAACGCCCGCCCACTTTCTTTGGGAAAGCGGGCGGGCGTCTTGGTTTTCCCACACAAGTGAGCGGGGTGTGGCGGTTGCTCCGTCGCCGGGCCGGCGCCCCGGATTTCGGGGGGCCTGTTGCGGAGGGCGTGCCGGCCCGGCGGACGGAAGTGTGTGGTGCTGGTCCCTGGCTAGGCTGCGGCCAGCTCCTCGACGGTGGCCTTTTCGCGGGCCTCGGTGAGGTAGCGGGCGTAGGCGGGGAGGGTGAGGAAGGACGGGAACTCACGGGCCAGCGTTACTTCTTCGAAGATGTCCCGGGCGTCCTCGAAGCGGTCGCCGTCGAAGCGCTCCAGCCGGGCGAATTCCTCGTCCAGGAGTTCCTCCACCCATTCGTGGCTGATGATCTCGCCGTGGTCCGTGATGGCCCGGGCGTAGATCCACTGCCAGAGCTGGGACCGGGAGATCTCGGCGGTGGCGGCGTCCTCCATCAGGTTGTGGATGGCCACCGCGCCGTTGCCGCGCAGCCAGGACTCGATGTAGCGGATGCCCACTTCGATGTTGTTCCGGATGCCCTGTTCGGTGATGGTGCCGGTGGTGGCGGCCACATTAATCAGGGCGCGGTCATCGGGGGTGACGTCCTCGCGGAGCCGGTCCAGCTGGTTGGGCTTGTTGCCCAGGACGCCGTCGAACACTTCGCGGCAGACGGGCACCAGGTCCGGGTGGGCTACCCAGGAACCGTCGAAGCCGTCGTTGGCCTCGCGGGTCTTGTCCGCACGGACCTTTTCGAGGGCGTTGGCGTTGGCTTCCGGGTCCTTGCGGTTGGGAACGGCCGCGGCCATGCCGCCAATGGCCATGGCGCCGCGCTTGTGGCAGGCCCTGACCAGCTGTTCGGTGTAGGCGCGCATGAACGGCTGCGTCATGGTGACCTGGCCGCGGTCCGGGAGGACGAAACGGGGGCCGCGGGTGCGGAAGTTCTTGATCAGGGAGAAGATGTAGTCCCAGCGGCCGGCGTTCAGGCCCGAGGCGTGGTCGCGCAGTTCGTAGAGGATTTCCTCCATTTCGAAGGCCGCGGTGATGGTTTCGATGAGCACCGTGGCGCGGATGGTGCCCTGCGGGATGCCGAGCAGGTCCTGGGCCAGGATGAAGATGTCGTTCCAGAGCCGGGCTTCGAGGTGGTTCTCGATCTTGGGCAGGTAGAAGTACGGGCCCTTGCCCTGGGCCAGGAGACGGCGGGCGTTGTGGAAGAAGAACAGGCCGAAGTCCACGATGCCGCCGGCGATGGGCTGGCCGTCGATGAGCATGTGCTTTTCCGGCAGGTGCCAGCCGCGGGGGCGGACCACGATGGTGGGCAGGTCACCGGCGGGGCGGAGCTTGTATTCCTTGCCTTCTTCGCTGGTGAAGTCGATCCGGCGTTCCAGGGCGTCGGTGAGGTTCAGCTGGCCCTTGATGACGTTCCGCCAGGTGGGGGTGGAGGCGTCCTCCATGTCCGCGAGCCACACCTTCGCGCCCGAGTTCAGGGCGTTGATGGTCATCTTCTTGTCCACCGGGCCGGTGATCTCCACACGGCGGTCCTCCAGCCCGGGTGCCGGGGGAGCCACCCGCCAGGACGGATCATTCCGGATCTCCTCGGTCTCCCGCAGGAAGCGGGGGTCCGCCCCGGCGGCAATGTCGGCCCGCCGTGCCCGCCGTGCCTGCAGCAGCTCCTGCCGCCGCTCAGCGGTGGCCCGGTGCAGCTTGGCAACGAACGAGAGGGCGTCCGGAGTCAGCACCTCGTCCTGCCGGCAAATGGGCTGGGCGGTCAAGGTAACGCCATTGATCGTGAAGCTGTCAGTAAAGCTGTTCATCTCAGTCTCCTTAAAGACGAAAGGGAAGTTCGACGGCGGGTAGCAGCAGGGTGGCGACTGAGGCACGAGGCCGAGGAGCCGGTGTCGCGGCAGCCTGCGTAAAAGGGGCCCTGCGTCCGGCCTCGGCGAGTTCTACGAGCCCAAGGCCGGACGTGGGGAATAGCAGGCAGAGCGATGCCGGTCCGAAGGCCGGACGGAAGCGCCGCCGTCGTAAGCGTTAGTGGAACTGGCCCTCTTCGGTCGATCCGACCAGGGCGAGGGTGGAGGCGTTGGGGTTGAGCGCCGTGGAGATGGTGTCGAAGTAGCCGGTGCCGACTTCGCGCTGGTGCTTGGTGGCGGTGTAGCCGCGGGATTCGGAGGCGAATTCCTTTTCCTGGAGCTCGACGTAGGCGCTCATGCCTTCACGGGCGTAGCCGTGGGCGAGGTCGAACATCGAGTAGTTCAGGGCGTGGAAGCCGGCCAGGGTGATGAACTGGAAGGTGAAGCCCATGGCGCCGAGTTCGCGCTGGAACTTGGCGATGGTGGCATCGTCCAGGTGCTTGCGCCAGTTGAAGGACGGCGAGCAGTTGTAGGAGAGCATCTGGTCCGGGAACTCGGCCTTGACGGATTCGGCGAACTTGCGGGCCAGTTCCAGGTCCGGGGTGCCCGTCTCCATCCAGATGAGGTCGGAGTACGGGGCGTAGGCCTTGGCGCGGGCAATGCAGGGTTCGATCCCGTTGCGGACCTTGTAGAAGCCCTCGGCGGTGCGCTCGCCGGTGATGAATTCCTGGTCGCGTTCGTCGACGTCGGAGGTGATCAGGGTGGCTGCCTCGGCGTCGGTGCGGGCAATGACGACCGTGGGGGTGCCGGCGACGTCGGCTGCCAGGCGGGCGGCGTTCAGGGTGCGGACGTGCTGCTGGGTTGGGATCAGCACCTTGCCGCCGAGGTGGCCGCACTTCTTCTCCGAGGCGAGCTGGTCCTCCCAGTGAACGCCGGCCGCGCCGGCCTGGATCATGGATTTCATGAGTTCGTAGGCGTTCAGCGGGCCGCCGAAGCCGGCCTCGGCGTCGGCGACGATCGGCACCATCCAGTCCTCGACGGTCTGGATGCCCTCGGAGAACTCGATCTGGTCCGCCCGGAGCAGGGCGTTGTTGATGCGGCGGACCACCGTGGGAACGGAGTTGGCCGGGTAGAGCGACTGGTCCGGGTAGGTGTGGCCGGAGTTGTTGGCGTCGGCCGCCACCTGCCAGCCGGAGAGGTAGATGGCGCGCAGGCCTGCCTTGACCTGCTGCACGGCCTGGTTGCCCGTCAGGGCACCGAGGGCGTTGGTGTATCCGCCGGTCTTGTGCTCCTCGGTGAGCTGCTTCCACAGCTTCTCCGAACCACGGCGGGCCAGGGTGTGCTCTTCGGAGACACGTCCCCGGAGACGGACGACGTCGGAGGCTGAGTAGTCCCGGGTCACACCTTCCCAGCGGGGGTTGGCGGCCCACTCGAGCTCCAGGGCGGCGGCCTGCTGTTCGGGCGTCTGCTGGGTGGGCTCAAATGCTGCAGTCATCGTTGATCTCCTTGATTGAGCTCCGGATGGGGTAGGTGGGAACCGCGCCGTTGCGGTTCCCACCGGCTTTTCCGGTGCGGTGTTTCTTTCCGTAGTAACTACTTTTCAGCACTTCCAACCCCCTTTCTAGAGAAGAAGGGTGGAAAGAAATGCACTTCTTCACGTATTCTTCAGAAATGTCACCTTCAAGCTGGAACAGGGACGTTTCCCAGCCGTCGTCCACCGCCGCCCCGGAACTGGACGTCATTGCCCTGGGTCGCCGCGTCCGCCATCTGCGCAAACAAGCCAGGCTCACGCTCGATGACCTGAGCGCCGCCGTCGGCACCGCTCCCAGCCAGCTCAGCCTGATCGAAAACGGCAAGCGTGAACCCAAGCTGACCCTGCTCCAGCACCTCGCGGGGGCGCTCAATGTCACCATCGACCAGCTGCTGGGGGCCGAGCCGCCCAGCCGCCGCGCCGCCCTGGAAATCGAGCTGGAACGGTACCAGCGCGGTCCGCTTTATGAATCCCTGGACCTGCCGAAAATCCGCATCAGTTCGCGGCTGCCGCTGGATGTGCTGGAGGCCCAGGTGGGGCTGCTGCATGAGCTCGAACGGAAGATGAACGAGCAGGTGGCCACCCCCGAGGAAGCCCGCCGCGCCAACGGGGAACTGCGGGCCATGATGCGGGAACGTGGGAACTACTTTCCGGAGTACGAAGCCGAGGCCCAGAAGGTCCTCAAGGAGGTGGGCTACACCACCGGTCCGCTGAGCCAGCACGTCATCGCAGACATCGCCGCGCACCTCGGTTTCACCCTGCACCACGTGGGTGATTTGCCGCATTCCACCCGCTCGGTGACGGATTTGAAGAACCGCAGAATTTACCTGACCCAGAGCCAGCGGCAGGACCACGACCCCCGCTCCGTGCTGCTCCAGGCTCTTGGCCACTACGTCCTGGGCCACGAAACGCCCCGGAACTACGGCGACTTCCTGGCCCAGCGGGTGGCCACCAACTATTTCGCCGCGGCCCTGCTCCTGCCCGAGCAGGCCACCGTGGAATTTCTGCAAAAAGCCAAGGCGGCCAAGGAAATCGCCGTCGAGGACATCCGGGACGCGTTCGCTGTGTCCTACGAGACCGCCGCGCACCGGTTCACCAACCTGGCCACCAAGCACCTGGGCATCACCACGCATTTCCAGAAGACACACCAGAGCGGCATCATTTACAAGGCGTATGAGAACGACGGCGTGAACTTCCCCCAGGACCATACCGGCGCCATTGAGGGCCAGCCGTCGTGCAAGGCCTGGACGTCACGTGCGGTGTTCGACGTGCCGGACAAGTTCAGCGCGTACAGCCAATACACGGATACGCCGTCCGGGACCTACTGGTGCACCGCCCGTACCGAGCGCTCGGCCGCCGGGGAGTTCTCCCTGAGCATCGGGGTCCCGTACCAGCACGTGAAGTGGTTCCGCGGCCGGGAGACCACCGCGCGGGCCACATCCAACTGCCCGGATCCCACCTGCTGCAAGCGGCCACCAGCCGAACTGGCCACGCAGTGGGCCGGCAACGCGTGGCCCTCAGCGCGGGCGCACTCGCACCTGCTCGCCGCCATGCCTCCGGGAGCCTTCCCGGGCGTGGACGAAACCGAGGTGTACAGCTTCCTGCAGGCCCACTCGGGGAGCTGAACAACGCCCGCTCACTTCTGGCAGCTTGTCGCTGAACGCCCGCTCACTTTCTTGGCCAAAGTGAGCGGGCGTCGCCGTAAGTGCTGCCAAATGTGAGCGGGCGTTTTGGTTAGCCGTGCAGCGCCCGGTACGCGTCCGCCGCGGCCGGGTGCAGGGGGACCCCGGCGGTGTTGATGAGGCTCTCGGCGCTGAGGAACTGCACGCCCAGGCTGGACTGGGGGATCAGCTCGGCGGCCGAATGCACCAGCAGCTGCACCGTCCGCTCCACGGTGGCATTGTCCAGGTCCCGGCGGCACAGGAGCAGGTTGGGAGCGCCCACCGTCCACACCGCCGGCACTCCGGGATAGCTGCCCTCCGGGATGAGCACGCGGTCGTAGATGCCGCCGTACCGCCGCCGCAGTTCCGGCAGCAGGCCGGACAGGTCCAGAAGGCCCAGGGCCACCTCCTGCTGTGCCGCGGCGATGGCGGCAGTGGGAACGCCACCGGACCAGAACAGGGCGTCGACGGCCCCTGCCTTGAGGGCGGCGATGCCGTCATTCAGGCCAAGGTTTTCGACGGCGGCGCTTCCGGCTGGCGGCGCAGCGGCACCTGCCGAGGTACCCAGCCCCGCCGCTTCGAACAACCGGGGCGTGGTCAGCGACGTGCCGGAGCCGGGCTGGCCCACGGCGACCCGGCGTCCTGCCAACCCGGAAATTTCCCGGATGCCGCTGTCCTTCCGCACCACGCAGTGGACATAGTTTTCATACACTTTGCCGACCGCGGCGATCCCGGCGGCGTCAGCGCCCGGCTCCTGGTTCGCAGCATCCGCCAGGGCCACAGCAAACGCTGCCCGTCCCGCCCGCAGTTCCGCGATGTTGTCCAGGCTTCCCCCGGTGGTCACGGCCCTGGCGTGCTGCGCCAATCCGTGGCGTTCCAGGGCAGCGGCCAGCAGGGTTGCGAACTCAAGGTAGAAACCGCCCGGTTCGCCGCCCGCCACAATGAGGCTCTCCGGCCGGTCCCCGCCGGTGCAGGCACTGAGCGCAGGCGGCAGGCATGCGGAGAGTCCGACGGCGAGGGCTGACTTGAGCACGGAACGCCGCCGCGGGTGGGCGGCAGCACCGCCCGGGGCGCCAGGTTCACGCACGGGCACCATCCCTGCCGGACCCAACTGCCAGCTGGGCCGCCGATGGGGTGGGGAACCGGATCCGGGCCGCGAGACCGTGGGGGGCCGCTTCGGCCAGCACCAGCCGGGCCCCGTTCGCGGCGGCAAGCTCGCCCACAATGGTCATGCCCAGTCCGGTCCCCGGAACCGAAGAGTGCCTCGGAGACCGCCAAAACCTGGTGGCAGCCGAGGCGCGCTCGGACTCCGAAAGCCCCGGCCCGTCGTCGGAAATCTCCACCACCACCGCGTCCTTTTCCGTCCGCACGGCAGCGGTGACGGTGGCACCCGGGGCGTACTTGATGGCGTTGTTGAGCAGTTCGCCAGCCATCTGCGCCAGTTCTGCCGGGTGGCAGGCAACCAGTGCCGCCGGCTGCGGCGCCGCGGCAAGGACCAGCCGGCAACCGGCCTGCTCCGCCAGCGGTGCTGCCCGCTCCAGCTCCCCCTGGAGGATGGGAAACGGGTCCACGGGCTGGGCGGCCGCATGGTCTGCGGGAGTGCCGGACGCCCGCAGGTACCCTTCGGATGCCCTGTGCTCCGCGGCGGCGAGCTTCAGGACCCCGTCCAGGATCTCCTCCACCCGCTCAAGCTCCGTCAGGGCGCGCTCGGCGGCGTCGTGCTCGCGGGCGGTCTTCAGCTCGAGCTGGAGCAGGTCCAGCCGCAGCCGGAGTGCCCCCACTGGGTTCCGCAGCTGGTGCGACGCGTCCGCAATCAGCTGCCGCTGGGCCGCCATGCTGGCGCTCACGGTCCGTGCCATCGCCGTGAAGGACCGGCTCAGTTCCCGCAGTTCGGGCGGTCCGTCGTCCGGTAGGCGCCCGGCCCGCCCGGTCCGCTCCAGCTCGTGTACCGCTGAGTCCAGCCGCAGGACGGGCCGCAGCACCCAGCCGGTGACCCGCGCGGCGCCCACCAACAGCACGGCGGCCAAGGCAAGCGCAGCGATACCCACCGCGAGCCACCGCTCCCGGAGCTTTTGCTGCGCCGTGCCGGCGCGGACGTCAAGGACCACGGCGCCCAGGACCTGGCTGGCACTGCCGAAGGGCCTGAAGATGACGCGGGAACTGGAACCGAAGGGCTCCAGCGGTTCCAGGGATGTGTTGCTCACGTTCAGCCGGGCAAGGGACAGGGCATCCTGCACGTCGGACCGCCCTGCATCCAGGCCGCCGGACGCCAGGATGTCCTGCTGGACCCGTACTACGATTCCTTCCCCGTAAAGCCCGGAATAGGTGTCCATCTCCCGCTGCAGCCGCACGGTGTCGCCGTCGCCTGCGGCATCAAAAGCGACCTGCGCCAGCCGGTTCAGGGACGCCGCCCGGTTGATCTGGAGTTCCTGCGTCAGCTCGCGGGAGGCAGACCCCAGGATGGTCCCCGAAATCAGGAAGACCACCACCAGGCAGAGCACGCTGAGGACGCCCAGCACCCGGAGCCTCATGCGCCGGCCGCCTCCACCCGGTAGCCCACCCCGCGGACATTGATGATGAAACCGGGTTTCTGCAGTTTTGCCCGCAGCCCGGTGAGGTGCACGTCCAGGGACCGGGAAGAGGCCAGGAACGCATCGCCCCACAGGGCGTCCAGGATCTGCTCACGCGTGACCACAGAGCCGGCATGCCGTGCCAGCAGTGCGAGGAGTTCGAATTCGGTGGCCGTGAGGGGGAGCGGGTCACCGCCCTTGGATGCGGTGCGCCTGTTGAGGTCGATGGCAAGGTCGTCCAGGACAATAACGTCCTCCTGTGGTGTCCCGCGGCTCCGTCCCGCCCGCCGCGTCACGGCTTCAATCCGGGCCAGCAGCTCCACCAGCTTCACGGGCTTGACCAGGTAGTCGTCGGCGCCGGAGCGGAGCCCGAGCACCACGCTGCGTTCGTCGTCGCGGGCGGTCAGGATCAGGATGGGCACGTCGGTGACCTGCCGCAGCTTGCGCAGCACCTCCAGCCCGTCCATGTCCGGAAGCCCCAGGTCCAGGAGGATCACCTGGAAGTTCCGGTGCGAGAGCAGCGCGTCCGCACCCCGGGACAGCCGCTGCGGGTGATGGCCGGCGCTTTCGACGGCGGCGGTCAGGGCACCGGCCATGGCGTCGTCGTCCTCGACGATCAGCACGTCCATGGCCATCTTCCTTGCTGTAGTGCGGGGTCCGGTTCACCCCCGCTTGGTGAGATTACCGCGTGCCGGCCCGATTTGCCCGGCTGCAGCGGGGAGAACAGCGGAGCCGGGCGCCGAATCCTAAGGAAGTGTTAGGAAATGCCCCACGACGTTGGTTGTGCGGTGGATCACCCATACCGTGGATGAGGCCCTCCGCTGCCGGAGGCCGCCGTCACTACAAGGAGGAACTCGCCGATGAGCACCCAACAGACCGCACCCCCATCGGAGGCAGCCCAGACCCGACGGGCCGTGGGCAATATCCTGAAGGGCTCCGCCGGCAACCTTGTGGAATGGTACGACCTCTACGTCTACACCGTCTTCGCCGCCTACTTCCAGGCCCACTTCTTCAACTCCAAGGACGAGCTCCAGGCCGGCCTCGAAGCGATGGCCGTGTTCTCGACGTCGTTCCTCATGCGCCCCATCGGCGCCTGGTTCTTCGGCCGGTACGCGGACCGCAAGGGCCGCAAGGCGGCGCTCACGCTCAGCGTCACCATGATGTCCGCCGGTTCATTCGCGATCGCGGTGCTGCCGACGCAGGACGTGATCGGCCTGTGGGCCATGATCCTGCTGGTGCTCATCAGGGTGATCCAGGGCTTCTCGGTGGGCGGTGAATACGGCACCAGCGCCACCTACATGTCAGAGGCGGCCACCACTAAGCGGCGCGGATTCTTCTCCAGCTTCCAGTACGTCACCCTGATCGGTGGCCAGATGCTGGCCCTGCTGGTCCTGGTGATCCTGCAGAACGCCATGCCCAAGGGCGACCTGAACGAGTGGGGCTGGCGGATCCCCTTTGCCATCGGCGGCGTGGCGGCCCTTATCGTCCTGTGGCTGCGCCGCTCCATGGAGGAGACCGTCTCCGCCGAACAGATCAACGCCGCAAAGACTCCCGCCGTGGCCGGCCAGGCCCAGCCGGGCACCATGAAGCTGCTGTTCACCGGCTACTGGAAGCCGCTGCTGGTCTGCATTGGCATCACCCTTGGCGGCACCGTGGCCTTCTACACCTACACCAACTTCATCCTGAAGTTCATGAACGATACGTCCGGCATCGCCAAGACCGACACCTCCGTGATCAACTTCTGGGCCCTGTTCATCTTCATGCTGCTGCAGCCCGTCTACGGCATCATCTCGGACAAGGTGGGCCGCAAGCCCCTGCTGCTCTGGTTCGGCATCACCGGTGTGCTGTTCACCTGGCCGCTGCTGTCCACGCTCGCCGGCACCAAGGATCCGTTCACCGCGTTCCTGCTGATGATGGGCGGCCTGCTGATCGTGGGCGGCTACACCTCCATCAATGCCCTGGTGAAGGCCGAGCTCTTCCCGGCCTCCATCCGTGCCCTGGGCGTGGGCCTGGGCTACGCGATCGCCAACTCCCTCTTCGGCGGAACCGTGCCGCTGATCGGTGCCGCCTTCCAGAAGTCCGGACGGGAGGACCTGTTCTTCACCTACGTCACAGTGGCGGTGGCCATCTCGCTGGTGGTCTACATCTTCGCCCTGAAAAACAAGAAGGCCACGCACCTCGACGCCGAACAGGGCCACGCATGGGCATCCAACGCGACCGACGGCGAAGAGCGCGTGGGTGCCGGACGGTAGCCTTTAGCGGCACCCAGGGGCCAGCTCCCCAAGGAGGCGTACGACGGCGGCTGCCCGGCCGCCGTCGTACGTCTCCTCTGCATGCCCGTCAGGTGCCAGCCCAGGTGGGCGGACTATATTGGGCCATGTCAGCCACCACCACAAACGCGGGAGTCTGCACCCATGGCCAAGGAACTTGCCACCCAGCTCATCGAACAACTCCAGGCTGCCGGCGTGCAGCGGATCTACGGGATTGTGGGTGACAGCCTCAACCCGATCGTGGACGCCGTCCGCCAGACGGGTGGCGCCGCGAAGGGCGGCATTGACTGGATCCACGTCCGCCATGAGGAAGCGGCCGCCTTTGCCGCGGCTGCAGAGGCGCAACTCACTGGCAAGCTCGCAGTCTGCGCCGGCTCCTGCGGCCCCGGGAACCTGCACCTGATCAACGGCCTCTACGACGCCAACCGGTCCGGCGCGCCGGTGCTGGCCATCGCCTCGCACATTCCCAGCAAGCAGATAGGCAGCAGCTTCTTCCAGGAGACCCACCCGGACCGGCTGTTCAACGAGTGCTCGGTGTATTCGGAGCTGGTCAGCACCGCGGAGCAGGCGCCCCGCGTGATGCACAGCGCCATCCAGCACGCGCTGGGACTCGGCGGAGTCGCCGTCGTGACCCTTCCAGGTGACATCGCCGGCCTGGAAGCCACAGGCCCCACGCCGCTCCCGGCCACCTTCCGGCCGGCCAGCCTGGTCCCGGACCCGGCCAGCGTCCAGGCCCTCGCGGACGCCATCAACGACGCCGGCAAGGTGGCCATTTTCGCCGGCGCCGGCGTGGAGGGGGCGCACAGCGAGCTGATGGCGCTCGCCGAACTGGCCAAGGCGCCGGTGGGGCACTCGCTCCGCGGCAAGGACTTTGTCCAGTACAACAACCCGTTCGATATCGGCATGACCGGTTTGCTGGGCTACGGTGCCGCGGCGGAGGGGATCGAGGACGCGGACCTGCTGATCCTCCTCGGCACGGATTTCCCGTATGACCAGTTCCTGCCCGACACCAGGACCGCGCAGGTGGACCGGGCGGCGCACCGGCTGGGCCGCCGGACGGACGTGGACATCGCCGTCCACGGCGACGTGCTCCCCACCCTGCGCGCACTGCTGCCGCTGGTGAAGGCGAAGAAGAGCCGCCGGTTCCTGGACCAGATGCTCAAGAAGCACGACCGGCTGATGAACAAGGCGGTGGGCGCCTACACCCGCAAAGTGGAGAAGAAGCAGCCCATCCACCCGGAGTACGCGGCCTCGCTGCTGGACCAGGTGGCGGCGGAGGACGCCATTTTCACGGCCGATACCGGCATGTGCAACGTCTGGACCGCGCGCTACATCAACCCGCTGGGCACCCGCCGGCTGATCGGGTCCTTCTTGCATGGCTCCATGGCCAACGCCCTCCCGCATGCCATCGGGGCCCAGCTGGCCAACCCGGGCCGCCAGGTCATCTCGGTTTCGGGTGACGGCGGGCTGTCCATGCTGCTGGGCGAGCTGATCACCGCGGCCGCGTACAAGCTGCCAGTCAACGTGGTGCTGTTCAATAACTCCACCCTGGGCATGGTCAAGCTGGAGATGCTGGTGGACGGGCTGCCCGACTTCGGCGTGGACGTGCCGGACGCCAACTATGCGGCCGTGGCCAAAGCCCTGGGCTTCCATGCCGTGCGGGTGACCGATCCTGCGCAGATCGAGTCGGCGTACCGGGAGGCCTTCGCCCACCCGGGCCCGTCACTGGTGGAGCTGATCACCGATCCCAAGGCGCTGTCCATCCCGCCGAAGATTTCCGGTTCCCAGGTGATCGGGTTCGCTACGGCCATGTCCAAGGTGGTCCTGAACCGAGGGGCGGGCGAGGCCGTGAGCATGGCCCGCAGCAACCTGCGCAACATCCCCCGGCGCTAGCCACACGTCGAGCTCGCCGGGAACTGCCGGGTTCGCCGCAAAATCCCGGCGATCTCGAGGGTTTCCGGCGAACCCGGCGCGGGGAGATCGGTTCTACCGGGCGCCGCCCTGCCAGAGGGCGTCGAACGGGGCGCCGGAGGCAACACGGTTGCGGATGCCGGCGGTGACGAAGTCCTTTGCGGTCCGTGCAGCCTCCAGCGGGCTGGCGCCCTTGGCCAGCTCCGCGGTCACGGCCGCGGCGAGTGAGCAGCCGGCACCGGAGACGGCAACTTCGCCCACCTTCGGGGCGGTGAGGACTTCCAGGGTTTCGCCGTCGTAGAAGACGTCGACGGCGTCCGGGCCGTCCAGCCGAACCCCGCCCTTGGCAAGAACTGCCGCGCCGCTGAGTTCGTGGATGCGGACGGCGGCGGCCTTCAACGACTCGATGTCGGTGATTTCCAGGCCGGACAGGGACTCCGCCTCGAAGTGGTTGGGCGTGACGAACGTTGCCAGCGGCAGGATCTGCGCCTTCAGGGCCTGGTCCGTGTCCAGCGCGTGCCCGGGCTCCTGGCCCTTGCAGATCAGCACCGGGTCCAGGACCACGTTGGCGAAGCTGTTCTCCTGCAGGGCAGACGCCACCGTGCTGATGGTCGCGGGGCTGCCCAGCATGCCGATCTTCACGGTGTCCAGGGCGGAAGGGGCGCCCGACGCCGGACCGTACGCCGCCGTCGTCGCCTCCAGTTGGTCGGCGATCACCTGTTGGTCCACCGGCACGAAGCGGTGGTTCCAGCTGTCCTTGGGGTCGAAGGACACGATGCAGGTCAGGTTGGCGATGCCGAAGACGCCCAGTTCCTGGAAGGTCTTCAGGTCCGCCTGCGCGCCGGCGCCGCCGGTGGCTTCGGAGCCGGCGATAGTGAGGACGACGGCGGGGCCGGCGGCGGACAGCGTTGCGTCAGGGGTAGCGGAAGTCATGCACCCATCCTGCCACCCGCCGTCGGACGCTTTCCATGTGGTGCCGTACAGGGCGCCGGGACGTCATATGGTCAGGGTTCCAGCGGTGGGCCGGGCTTCTGCGCAGCCACGGGTTCCCGCGCGGGCGCGTCATGGATTGTGACGAGGCCGGACACAGCTGCCCGCCCCAGCGCCGCGCAGCACCCCGTCCATAGGACCATGCCCCACATCGCGGACCAGTGGCTGCCTGTGATGAACATGAGCGTAAGCATCCCGGTTGCCAGCCCTGCCACGCCGACGGCCAGGACGTGCAGCAGCTGGTTGCGGACGGTCCGCATGCAAATCCCGGCAGCCAGCGCCAGGGGCATTCCCAGAAGCAGTGCGGCGAGCGTTCCGTAGAGATAGCCGGGGACCCCCAGTGGGAACCCGAAGACCAGGACCGTAAGGCCCGCGCCGGGAAGGAACGCGCCAGGACCGAAGGTGACGCGGAGCGGGCGGCTCATTCCCGGCCCTTGGCGATCTGGAGCAGTGCCCGGCCCAGCTCCGGCTGGCTGTAGACGAAGCCCGCGTCGAGGAGTTTCTGCGGCTGGACCCACCTGCTTTTGAGCACAAGCTCGGTTTCGGTGCGGATCAGGACGGCCCCTGCACGGAGGAGCCACGCAGGGGTGGGGAGCCCGAAGCGGGCGCCGTAGGCGCGCCGCACCAGGCGCATCATTTCCCGGTTGCTCACCACGTCCGGCGACGCCACATTAACGGGTCCGGTGACGTCGGTCCGCATATGCAGGAAGCGGATGCTGCGGTACAGGTCCTCCACGTGGATCCAGCTGAACTTCTGCCTGCCGTCGCCCATGTGGCCGCCCAGGCCCAGCCGCGCCAGGTTGGCGAACGGCGCCAGCGCGCCGCCGCCGCGGCCCAGCACGGTGGCGATCCGCAGCGGGATCTTCCGGGTGGCCGGCGTGGTGGCCGCCGCGAGGGCGGCCTCCCACGCTTTGGCCACGTCCACGGAGAACCCGGAGCCAAGCTCGCCGTCGGTTTCAGGCTGGGGGTGGTCTCTGGCATCGCGGTAGATGGTGCCGGTGCTGGCATTCAACCAGGTCGACGGCGGCTCCGGGCATTGTGCGATGGCACGCCCGAGCGCCTGGGTGGTGGCCACGCGCGAGTCCATGATGATCGCCTTGTTCCGCCGGTTGTAGCGGCAGGAGACGGACCGTCCGGCGAGGTTCACCACCAGCCCGGCGCCGTTGAGCACCCGCACCATGCCGGCGTCGTCATCCCATCCGGCTGCGGCGCTGCCCGTTCCCTTGCGTCCAATGGTGCGCACGGTCCATCCGTCTTCCTGGAAGCGCCGGCGAAGGTACGTGCCGATGAAGCCGGAAGCCCCCGCCACCACAACGGTCTTTGTGCAGCCCATCTTTTCCCCCAATGTTTCTTCTCTAATCGCGGATGCTGCGGCCCAGGTCCAGGACGTCGTCCAACACCTTGCTGACTCCCGGGATGCGGGCCAGAGCGAGACCGCGGGCAATGAGTGGGGCCGCGCCGTCCACCAGCCTCCTGGTCCGCCTCTGGCTCTCCGAGGCGTCATAGACCCAGAAGAGGGTGATGCCCATGTAGCAGAGCCACAGCAGCTCCGGCAGGTCGGTCCGCAGTTTCTTCGGTACGCCGGGCCGGGCCCCATCCACAGTGCGCCTGAAGATGTCCAGGGAGGCCTCGCGCGCAGGCGTGGACCGTGCTGAGAAGGGGTTCACCGGTGATGTTGGCCGGATTGCGGTGGCAACGAAGTCCGCACCGAACCGGTGGTAAGGGGCCATGACGTCAAGGCCGGCATGCAGCGTGGCCTTCAGGCGCTCAGTCAGGGAAGCGGTCCCGTCCAACGCTTCCGAGGCCCGCGCCGCGTGCTCTGCCTGCACCTGGATGTACAGCTCGTGGACCAGGTCATCCTTGGACGCGAAGTAGTAATAGGCGTTGCCGACGGAGACGCCTGCCCCGGCGGCGATGGCGCGCATGGTGGTCTTCTCGAACCCGATATCTCGGAACATGCGCAGCGCCGTGTCCGCCACCAGCTGCCTGGTCTGTTCGCTCTTCGCTGCCATCGGCATCCCCATTCTTTGAACATGTTCAAAAGCAGTGTGCCACAATAGTTGAACAGGTTCAAAAACTGTCCGTGCTAATCAAACCTTCTCCTTGGGGAGCTTTGCCACGCGGCCCGGTGCGAGAATGGCACGAGTGCTAATACAACCGGCCGCCCAGTACGGCAGGCCGGCCCACCACTCCTGAACGGATCCCTCGATGACCTCCGCCCCCGGCCACAGTGCCCTGCCCCAAACCGTCCAACCCACTGCCGCAGGTCCCGCCGCCAGATTCGCGGAAATCGGTTCGCCCTACTTCGGGATCATGCTGGCAGCCATGGCAGTGGTGCTGATCCTGTCAAACATCGGAGCGTCCAAGGGGGTGGCATTCGGCCCCATCGTCACCGACGGCGGCTTCTTCCTCTTCCCGCTGGCTTACATCCTCGGCGACGTGATCAGTGAGGTCTACGGCTTCAAGGTGGCCCGCAAAGCCATTTTCACCACATTTGCGCTGTCCGTCTTCGCTTCCCTCTGCTACTGGGTAGTCATTGCGCTCCCCGGATTCGACGACGAGTACGGTGCCGCCAAGCAGTCCGCCCTGGAAGGGGCGCTTGGCCCCGTGCCACAAATCGTCCTGGCCTCCCTGCTGGCATTCCTGGCGGGGCAGACCATCAATTCCTGGATCCTGGTCCGGATGAAGGCCCGCACCGGGGAGAAGTCCCTATGGGCGCGGCTCATGGGATCCTCGGGCGCCGGGGAGTTTGTGGACACGCTGATCTTCTGCAGCATCGCCGCACCCGTCATCGGCATCGCCGACCCCGGCAGCTTCGTGAACTACGTGCTGGTGGGTTTCGTCTACAAGACCGTGGTGGAGTTCCTCTTCGTCCCCGTGACCTCGCTGGTCATCAACTGGGTCAAGCGTCGCGAGCCCAGTTACGGCGTCGCGGGCCACGCCGCGGAAGCGGTGACAAACGCCGCATAGCTGCCGCCCGGCGTCGTACGTTCCAACTGCTGATCGCGTGGGATCGCCGGAAAGCTGCCGGATCGCCGGAAATTACCGGCGGCCTGGTCCCGTTCCGGCGATTTGGCGCTCCGGCCGGCGGCGTGGCTACCGCCCAAGCGCAGCAAGGACACGGGCTTTGAACTCATGTTCACGGAAAAGGTCGGCCCATGTCAGGCGAAGGAAAGTCCAGCCATTCTCGGTGAGGGCCTTCTCCCGCTGCCGCTCCTGAAACAGCACCTCAGCCGTTGGCCCATAGTCGAAGTACTTCGTTTTCCCGTCGAATTCGAGTGCCACCTTCTTATCCTTCCAGGCGAAATCCAGCCGGTACCGGCCAGCACGTGTTGCCACCAACACTTGAGGCTCCGGCAGGGGAAGTCTCAGCCGCGTCAGGAGTTCGCGGGTTAGTGTTTCACCAGCTGACTCCGAACGTGGATCAGCGTGGGTAAGGGCGCGCCGGAGGGTCCGGACCCCGCGGCGTCCCTCCAGGCCCTCGGCCATGCTTTTCAGGAGGGCTTTGTCGGCCCCAAGCCGGAGGGCGTGATCGGTGAGCACCAGGGCCTGCCGGTAACCCAGCATCATGGCGCAATCCACTACCGTCCGCTCCAGCGAGGTCGCTTTGAGGCCGCCGAGGGTTACCACCTCCGACGCTGTCCACGGCCGGGTATGGCCCCGGACATCCTTGCCGAGCCGCTCGCTGGAAGGGTTCCCCGGCAGCAGAAGGTGGATCGTGTCATCGACTGCCCACAAGTGCAGACCGTGCAGCCGGGCGGCAGAGGTATGGCTGTACACATAGCCGCCCGCAGACCTGGTCAGCGTCCCGTGCGCGTGGGCGCGAATCAACTGCTTGCTGCGGACGGGACTCGTCTGCTTCTCCCACAGCTCAGCGCGGATGTAGCAGCCGTGGCGAAGACGTACCAGCTTCCCGTGGAGGACCAATGCCTTGATGGCCCGGGAATTGAGGCCCCTCTCGTGCAACTGCCCCGTCCGCCACAGGTTGCCGGTGCTCGGAAGGGAGGGGAGGCGGACTGGCGGCTGGGGTGTCATCCCGACAGGATCCTGCCGCTGCGACAGTTCAGGAAGGCGCCGCCGTCGTCATGTGGAAAACCTGCCAGGACCGTCCTGCCTCCCGGGGTCGCCGGAACCCGTCCGGCTCGCCGCAACGTTCCGGCGATCCGGCAGCTTTCCGGCGAGTTCGACGGCGGCCGGCCGGGTCAGCCCTTCAGTGTCCCGTCCAGGAGGGCACGCAGCTCACGGAAATGGCGTTCGGTGGCATCAGGGTGGAAGGCCGACGTGTCCGCCATCGTGTACCCGTGGGGCGCCCCTTCATAGATGACGTTGGACGCCTCGAGCCCCGCAGCCTGGAGCGCCTTGCCCAGCCGGGCGACGGCGTCGGGAGCCATGCTCCGGTCATGGTCCGCGTGGCCGAACACGAACCGGGCCCGCGCCTTCCCGAGCCCAAGGTGCGGGCTGTCCGGCTCGTCAGTGGCCAGTCCGCCGGCGTGGAAGCCGCCGCAGGCAGCCACCACTTCAGGGTGGGAGGTGGTGGTGCGCACAGCCAGCCGGGCGCCCATGCAGTAGCCCACGGTGCCGATGGGGCCGGGGGCGACGCCGTCCAGTGCCGCCAGCGCCGAAATCCACGCGTCGATGTCCGGCAGCGCCTTGTCAGGAGTCAGGCGGCCAATCCGCGGGAAGGCGGCCCTGCCCGCCGCTTCCCGGCCTTGCTGGGTGGTCATGTCCGTGGCGGGGGCGAGTTCGGCGGCCGTTCCGTCCCGGTAGAAAACGTTGGGGGCCAGCACCACATAGCCCCAGTCGGCGATGCGCTGGGCCATCTCCTGGATGCGGGGGCGCAGGCCGAAGGCGTCCATGTAAAGGATGACGCCGGGAAAAGGACCGGTTCCGGTGGACGGGCGGGCCACCAAGGCCTCTGCAGTACCTTCCGCGGCAGGGATATGAATGAGCATCCGGCCAGCCTAGCGGACGTGCCTAGGAGTAATACCGGCCCAGGGTTTCCGCCTTGAAATCGAAGAAGGTGCCGGACTCGATGGCCAGCCGGGCGTCATCCACCATCTTCACCACGAACCGCTCGTTGTGGATGGAGATCAGGGTGGCGGACAGCATCTCCTTGGCCTTGAACAGGTGGTGGATGTACGCCCGCGAGTAGTTGGCGCAGGCGTAGCAGTCGCAGCCTTCCTGCAGCGGCCCGAAATCGCGCTTGTACTTGGCGCCCGAGAGATTGAACCGGCCGTCCGGGGTGTAGAACGCGGAATTCCGGGCCACCCGGGTGGGGGAGACGCAGTCGAAGGTGTCGGCACCGTTTTCGATGGCCGTGAAAATGTCATCCGGCTCGGAGATCCCCAGCAGGTGGCGTGGCTTGTCCTCCGGCAGTTCCTCGTTGCACCACCGCACGATGGTGCCCAGGTTCTCCTTCTCCAACGCCCCGCCGATCCCGAACCCGTCGAACGGCATGGCACCCAGGTCCCGGCAGGCCTTCCGGCGAAGGTCCTCGTACTGGGCGCCCTGGATCACGCCGAACAGGGCCTGGTAGGGCTTGCCGGCCCGTGCCTCCGTGAGGCGGAAGTGCTCCTCGAGGCACCGCTCCGCCCATAGGCGCGTGCGCTCCAGCGACTCCTCCTGGTAACCGCGTGAGTTCTGCAGCGTGGTGAGCTCGTCGAACGCGAACATGATGTCCGCCCCGATCTGGTGCTGGACCTGCATGGAGATCTCGGGGGAGAACCGGTGGCGGTCCCCGTTGAGGTGGCTCTTGAACCAGACGCCATCGTCGTCGATGTGGGCCAGGCGTTCCTTGCCGGGGGCCACGGCATCGTCCGGTCCGGGCGCGCCCGCGGCGGCCACAGTCTTCATGTCGATGACCTTCTTGAACCCGGAGCCCAGGCTCATCACCTGGAATCCGCCGGAGTCCGTGAAGGTGGGGCCCGGCCAGTTCATGAAGGCACCCAGGCCGCCGGCCTCGTCCAGGATGTCCGGCCCCGGCTGCAGGTAAAGGTGGTAGGCGTTGGCCAGCAGC